>DATLQS010000044.1:0-26914 GCA_035535075.1 Solirubrobacteraceae bacterium | reverse complement strand
GTCGGCTCCACGGTCACGATGTAGCGCTCGTCGGTGGGCCCGTCGTGCACGCTCAGGTCCGCACCGTATTTCGCGCCCACCTGGTCCCGAAACGAGCGATCCTCGTCGAGATCCAGCTGCGCGCGCCCACGCAATTCGAGCGTCCGGTATGGGTTCTCCGGATCGACGAACAGCACCGAGAGCCGGGGATTGCGTTGCAGGTTCTGCAGCTTGCGCCGCGTGCTGTTGAGCGACAGGCGCAGCTTGCCGTCCTCGCCGAGCAGGTACCACACGGCCGAGGATTGGGGCGTCGTGTCGGGATCGATCGTCGACAACACGCACACGCCGGGGGACTCGAGCAACTCACGGAACGATTCGGGAAACACGCCTTCCTCCTCAATCGACGGTCGAGTCAGTGTAGGGGCCGCGGACTATGATGCGCACGTGACGGAGTTGCCGGCGCGGCCCCCGACGCGAGCGACCCCGTCGGCGCCGGAGCATCCTGCGCGCGGCAGCGCGCCCGTCGTCCTTGGCGCCCCGTCGGCCCTGCTGATCGTCGGCGTGGTGCTGGTGGCGGCCAACATGCGCCCGGTGGCCACCAGCGTCGGCCCGGTCGTCCACCAGATCAGCTCCAGCCTGCGCCTGTCCGGTGCCACCGCCGGATTGCTGCTGACCATACCGCTGCTGTGCTTCGGCGCGATCGCGCCGCTCGCGCCGCTGCTCAGCCGGCGGCTGGGGATCGCACGCACCGTGGCGTTGATCCTGTCCGCGATCATCGCCGGCCTGCTGTTGCGAGTCAGCGGCGGCGTGCTGATGCTGTTTGCCGGCACCGCACTCGCCGCGGCGGGCGCGGCGTGCGGCAACGTCCTGCTCCCCGTGGTGGTCAGGCGCAGCTTCGCTCACCGCATCGGCAGGATGAGCAGCCTCTACACCACCGCGCTCGTCGGCGGCGCTGCACTCTCGGCCGGCGCGACGGTGCCGCTGGCGCACCTGCTCGGTCACAGCTGGCGCGGCGGATTGGCGTTCTGGGCCGCCCCGGCGATCGTGGCGCTGGTCATATGGCTGCCGCAGCTCGGGCGTGATTCGGGGCAGCCGGCCCAGTTGCTGCGACCGGCGCGGATGCGTGAGGTGACACGCGACCGCATCACGTGGCACCTCACGCTGTTCTTCGCGATTCAGTCGTGGGGGTTCTACGCGACGCTGGCCTGGCTGCCGAGCATCTTCGAAAGCCATGGCATCAGCAGCACCTCCGCCGGGCTGCTGCTCGGGTTGAGCGGGGCGCTGGCGATCCCAGCGGCACTGCTGGTGCCGACGCTCGCGGTGCGCTGGCCGGACCAGCGAGCGCTCGCCGCCGCCCTCACCGCCGTGACGCTGTTCGGCTACGGCGGCCTGCTGCTCGCACCGGCGAGCGCCCCGGTCCTGTGGGCCGTGCTGATCGGCCTCGGCCAGGGGTCGTGCTTCCCGCTCGCGCTGACGATGATCGTCCTGCGCAGCGGGTCCGCGCAGCTGACCGCGGGCCTCTCGACGCACGTGCAGTGCCTCGGTTACCTGCTCGCCGCGGCCGGCCCGCTGACCATCGGTGCGCTGCACGACGCCACCGGATCGTGGACGGCCTCACTGATCGTGCTGATCGTGATCCTGGCGCCGCAGGCCGTGACCGGCATCGGTGCCGGCCGCAACCGGATCCTCCGCGTGCGGGCGGCGAACGCCGCCGACTGAGTCGGCGAGCTATCCTCGCGCCCCGATGCACAGGCTCGCCATCCTCGACGACTACCAGTACGTGGCGGGCTCGCTGGCAGATTGGAGCCGCCTCGAGCCGGCGGTGGACGTTCGGATCTTCCATGACCACCTCGCGGACCCCGACGCGGTCGCCGAGCGCCTGCACGACTTCGAGATCATCATCGCGATGCGCGAACGGACGCCGTTCCCGGCGGCGCTGTTCGAACGCCTGCCGAAGCTCGAACTGCTCGTCTCGACCGGCGCACGCAATCGCGCGATCGACCTCGAGGCCGCGCGGAATGCCGGGGTCGTCGTCTGCGGCACGCGCGCGCTCGGCAGCGGCACGGTCGAGCTGACCTGGGGGCTGATCATCGCCCTGACGCGCAACATCGCGCGTGAGGACGCGGCCGTGCGCGGCGGCGAGTGGCAGGTGTCGATCGGTCCTGAGCTCGCCGGGAGGACGATCGGCATCGTCGGTCTCGGCCGTGTCGGTGGCCGGGTTGCCGAGATCGCGGCGGCCTTCGGGATGTCGCCGATCGCCTGGAGCGAGAACCTGACCGCCGAGCGCGCCGCGGCGGTCGGGGCGCGCCTGGTCAGCAAGGACGAGCTCTTCGAGACCGCGGACATCGTGACGCTCCACCTCGTGCTGGGCGAGCGCACGCGCGGGCTCGTCGGCGCACGCGAGCTCGCGCTGATGAAGCCGACGGCGTATCTCGTGAACACGGCCCGGGGGCCGATCGTCGACGAGCGCGCACTCGTCGCGGTGCTCGACGCCGGCTCGATCGCCGGTGCCGCCCTCGACGTGTTCGACGAGGAGCCGCTGCCGCTCGGCCACCCCCTGCGGGCGCTGCCGAACACCGTGATCACGCCGCACATCGGCTACGTCGCCCGGGATGCCTACGAGGCGTTCTACGGCGACGCGTTGGAGGATGTCGAGGCCTTTCTCGCCGGTTCGCCGATCCGCCTGCTCGAGCAGGGATGATCCCTAGGGATAGATCTGCTCGCCGGTCTCGCGCTCGACGATCGTGATCGCGCCCGTTGGGCACTGGGCCGCGGCGGCGATCATCAGCTCGTCGGGGCCGGCGCCGATGACCACCGCGATCTCATCGACGCGGAAGATCTCGGGTGCGACGTCCTCGCAGACGCCGTGGGCGGCGCAGGCGTTCGGATCGATGATGGCCACGAACGTCATCGGGGCGGCCTCTCGGTGAGGTATTGCAAACGATCGCGCAACTCGGGAAGCGCCTGCGGGCGACCGACGACGAGCGCCGCCACCGGCTCGCCGTCGCGGCTGTAGACGGCCGTGAAGTCGCGCGCGCCGGGGTCGCCGTCGAGCGTGACGCGGTCGGCGAGCTGCGCGTGGCCGAGGTACTGGATCCTTGTCCCGTACTGGTCACTCCAGAAGCTCGACACGGCGGGCGGCGGCGCCGGCCGTCCGAGGATCGCGTTGGCCACCGCCGCTCCCTGGCGCCCCGCCGACTCCCAGTGTCCGCTCAGCGTGTGGCGGCCGAGAAAGGCGTCGAAGAACGCCGCGGCGTCGCCTGCCGCGTATATGTCGGGCAGCTCGCTGCGCCCGCCCTCATCGGTCGGGATCCCGGTGCTCGGCAGCCCGCAGCCGGCCAGCCAGTCGAGGTCGGGCACCACGCCGATGCCGATCAGCACGTGGTCGGTCTCCACGCGGCGCCCGTCGTCGAGGGTGACCGCTTCGACCCGTTCCTCGCCGTGGATCTGGGCAACCGTGTGCCCGAGCACGAGATCGACCCCCTCGCCACGATGCAGCGCGGCGAACCACTCGCCGATCTCGCGCCCGAGGATGCCGTGCAACGGCAGCGGCTCGGCCTCGACGACGGTCACCTCGACGTCCGCTCGGCGCGCCCCCGCGGCGACCTCCTGGCCGATGAAGCCGGCGCCGATGATCAGCAGGCGCGTGCCGGCGTCCAGCAGCTCGCGGATCGCGCGCGAATCCTCCAGCGTGCGGAGCGTGCCGACGTTGGCGTGGCGCGCGAACGCCGGCAGTGTCCGGGGCTTCGCGCCGGTGGCGACCACCAGCTGCTCGTAGTGGATCGCGCTGCCATCGGACAGTGCGAGCCGGTGCGCCCCGGCGTCCAGGCCGCTCGCCGCGACGCCGAGCAGCGGCTCGACGGCTTTGTCGCCATACCAGTCGGCGGGCCGAAACCCGACCGCGCCCTCCGCCGCCGCGTCCCCCAGCACCGCCTTCGAGAGCGGCGGGCGATCGTAGGGAAGGTGCGTCTCGGCGCAGACCATCCGCACGCGCCCCTCGTAGCCAAGGCGCCGAAGCGTCTCGGCGCAGCGCTGGGCGGCCAGGCCGCCGCCGGCGATCACCACGCCCGCTCCCACCGCGTTTTCCTCCTCTGTCGTTGCCCAGTACCACCCGGCGGTGACGTTCGCCAATGGTATGCGACGGCGGCGCGCTCGCTGCGCACCCACCGCGGCGATCGCCTACGCTCGTCGGCCATGCTGATTCAACGCACCGATATCCGCAACGTCGCGATCGTTGCCCACGTCGACCACGGCAAGACCACGCTGGTCGACGCGATGCTCTGGCAGTCCGGTGCGTTCCGCGCCAATCAGGACGTCGCCACGCGGGTCATGGACTCGATGGACCTCGAGCGCGAAAAGGGCATCACGATCCTCGCCAAGAACACCTCGGTGCGCTACCGCGACGTCAAGCTGAACATCATCGACACCCCCGGTCACTCGGATTTCGGCGGCGAAGTCGAACGCGGGCTGACGATGGTCGACGGGGTCCTGCTGCTCGTCGACGCGAGCGAGGGACCGCTGCCGCAGACCCGCTTCGTCCTGCGCAAGGCGCTCGACGCGCAGCTGCCGGTGATCCTCGTGGTCAACAAGGTCGACCGTCCCGACGCGCGGATCGGCGAGGTCGTCAACGAGGTCTACGAGCTGTTCCTGGACCTCGACGCCGACGAGACCCAGATCGAGTTCCCGATCGTCTACACCAACGCCAGGGCCGGCTGGGCGGCGCTCGAGGAGGGCGCCGTGGGAACCGATCTCGGGCCGCTGATGGACCTCCTGCTCGAGCACATCCCGCCCCCCCTGCACGACCCCGAGCATCCGTTTCAGGCGCTCGTGACCAATCTCGACGCCTCGCCCTACGTCGGGCGCCTCGCGCTGTGCCGCATCCGCCACGGCACCGTTCGCCGCGGGCAGCAGATCGCCTGGTGTCGCGCCAACGGCGAGATCACGCGCGCGCAGATCGGCGAGCTCTACGTCACCGACGCGCTGGATCGCGTCGACGCCGAGGAGGCCGGGGCGGGCGAGATCATCGCCGTCGCGGGGATCGCCGAGGTGACGATCGGCGAAACGCTGGCCGATCTCGACGATCCGCGGCCCCTGCCGGTGATCATCGTCGACGAGCCCTCGCTCTCGGTGACCGTCGGGATCAACACCTCACCGCTGGCCGGTCAGAGTGGAACCAAGCTCACCGCGCGCCAGATCAAGAGCCGTCTCGACCAGGAGCTGGTCGGCAACGTCGCGCTGCGCGTCAGCGACACCGAGCGACCCGACGCCTGGGAGGTCCAGGGGCGGGGCGAGCTGCAGCTCGCGGTGCTCGTCGAAATCATGCGCCGCGAGGGGTTCGAGCTGACCGTGGGACAGCCGCAGGTGCTGACGCGCGAGATCGACGGACGCGTTCACGAACCGGTCGAACGGCTCGCGATCGACGTTCCCGAGGACTACGTCGGCGTGGTCACCCAGCTTGTCGCGCTGCGCAAGGGCCGGCTCGAGCAGATGGTCAACCACGGCACGGGATGGGTTCGGATGGAGTACCTGGTCCCGGCCCGCGGGCTGATCGGATTTCGCACCGAGTTCCTGACCGAGACGCGCGGCACCGGGCTGCTGCACCACGTGTTCGATCGCTGGGAGCCGTGGGCCGGCGAGCTGCGGATGCGCCCGACCGGCGCGCTGGTGGCCGATCGCAACGGTGTCGCGGCGCAGTTCGCGCTGATGAACCTCCAGGAACGCGGAACGCTGTTCGTCGGACCCGGCGATCCGCTCTACGAGGGGATGATCGTCGGCGAGAACGCCCGCGCGGACGACCTCGACGTCAACGCGTCGAAGGAGAAGCACCTGACCAACATCCGCTCCTCGACCGCCGACGTGCTGGTGCGCCTCGTGCCCCACCGCCAGCTCTCGCTCGACCAGGCGCTCGAGCTGCTGCGCAGCGACGAGTGTGCCGAGGTCACCCCGGCCGCGGTACGGCTGCGCAAGGTCGTGCTCGACAAGGTCGAGCGGATGAAGCAGGCGCGGCGCGCGCGCAGCTGAGCGCCGCCGCCGAGATCGGGGCGGGCGGCCCCGCTCGGCGCGGGTCTGGCCCAGCCGGTTCAGCGCCCGGCTTTTCGCGCGCGGCGGGCGGCCTTCGCCCTGGCGCGCGAGCGCTTGATGCGCTCGGTCCGCGGCGCCACCGTGGCGCGACCGCGATCGATGTCGCGCGCCGCGTGGCGCGGGGCGTGAGTGTGGGCGTCGCGGCGAATCACATAGATGATCGTCGCGAACAGGCCGACCGCGACGACACCGATCCCGATCAGGTCGAACGTCGAGATCCCGCCGCTGCCGGTGCTCGTGCTCGGGGCGGTGACCGGCGCCGCGGTCGTGGCCGTCTGGGTCGTGGCGAGGGCCGGGACCGTCGTCGTCGGGGTGCTCAGGCCGCCGAACGGCGCGGCGGCGACCGCGGTCGCGGGAAGCGCGAGGGCCACGAGCAACGCCGGCACGCCGACAAACGTGCGGATGCGCAGGAATCCGGGCCTCACCCGCCCAATATATCCTCCACCGGTCCCTAGACTACGTCGCCGTGGCCCCCAAGCAACGTCAGATCCGCATCGAGCAGCGCGTCGCCCCAGACGTCATGGAGCAGATGCAAACACGCAGCAACGAGCAGCTCGAGGCCGAGAAGAAGTACCGCTCGATCGCGTTCTCGATCCTCGGCGCCCGGGCCGCCGAGCGCTACGACGCGGAGGCGGCACGCAGCTGGTTCCAAAAGGCGATGGTGGCCTCCACGCATCCGCAGGAGCGGATGCAGATCCGCCGCATGGCCGACGCCTCGCTGGCCCTCGCCGAGCGGCGCGCCGGCGACCTCAAGGTGGCGGTCGAGCGGCTGGGCCAGGAGGCTCCCTCTTCGCGGGCGCTCTTCGGACTGCGCGTGATGGGCCTGCTCGCGCCTCCGCGCGGCTCGAGCATCCTGGTGCGCATCCGTGGCGTGCTGATCGTGATCGGGCTGATCGTCGCGCTGGTCGCGGCGGGGACCGGCATCGTCGAGCTGGTCTCGTGGCCGTTCGGCCGGTTCAGCCTGCCGCCCGCCGTGTTGCTCGGCGTGATCCTCGACGCCGTGGTGCTGGGGATCCTGGCGACGTTCGGGCGCCGGCGCCAGAAGGCCGCTCGGGCCAAGAGCGCCGGCGGCTCCTGAGCGGCCCGCGGGCGTTCGCACACCGCTCCTGCCGCGCCGACCGCCGCCGCCGCGGTCAACCGATAATGGAGACGGCGTGAGCGCGAAGCGCACCCATCACAAGCACTCCTCGACGAAGGACTACCGTCGTGTCCTCGACCGGCTCGCCGACCATCCGGCGGTGCACCGCGTGGCGACCGGCCGGGTCACGCCGCGGATGGGCGCCGGGCGGCCGGTCGCGCTGATCTCGAAGGTCCGCCCCGTCATCTCGGGCCTGTCGATCACCATCAACGTCGACGGCGCGATCGTCGACGCCTACGTGGTCACCGACCAACCGGGCGCGGTCACCGCCTTCATGGCCGAGCAGGGCTGGACCCAGTCGTGACGCTCGACGTCCCCGCGGCGATCGCCCGCAGCGTCGGGCGGGCGGTTCGCGTCGCCGGCCGGGGCGGCACAAGCCTCCCCGGGAAGCTGCTGCTGCGCATGGATTCGGGCGCGATCACACGACTCGCGGGCGGACTGAGCGACGGCAGCGTGCTCGTTTCAGCGACCAACGGCAAGACCACGACGGCGGCGCTGGCGGCGTCGATCTTCGAGGCCGCCGGGATCCCGACGGTGCACAACGTGGCCGGCGCGAACATGGCCGGCGGCGTGGCCTCGGCGCTGCTCGAGCGCGACACCCTCGCGCGCCTGGGCCTGTTCGAGGTGGACGAGTTCTGGCTCGATGAGCTCGCCGCGGCCATCGCCCCGCGCGCGATCCTGCTCGGCAACCTGTTTCGGGACCAGCTCGACCGCTACGGCGAGCTCGAGACGATCGCCGAGCGCTGGGCTGCCCTGATCGCCGCCCGCCCGACGCAGCTCGTGCTGAACGCCGACGACCCGCTCGTCGCCGACCTCGGGCGTGGGCATCCGGACACGCTGTACTTCGGCATCGACGATCCCGCCGCGGCGCGCGACGGCGGCCTCGCCCACGCATCGGACTCCAAGCTCTGTCGCAACTGCGGCGCCGCCTACCGCTACGCGCACGTCTACATCGCCCACCTCGGTGAGTACGCCTGTCCGAACTGCGGACGGCGCCGGCCGCCGCCGTCGGTCAGCGCCGGCTCGGTCGCCCTCGATGGCCTGCGCGGTGCGAGCTTCGAGCTCCGCACGCCGCTGGGCACGATCGCCGCGCGGATCGCGCTCCCCGGCCTCTACAACGTCTACAACGCGCTCGGCGCCGCCGCGCTCGCGAGCGCGCTCGGCATCGAGCCGGCGACGATCGCCGCGGGGCTCGCCGCCACCGCCCCGGTGTTCGGGCGCGGCGAGCGCGTCACCCTCGACGGGCGCGAGCTCGTGATCCTGCTGATCAAGAACCCCGCCGGGGCCAACGAGGTGCTGCGGATGCTCGGCGCGCAGGATGGCGCGCACGACGTGCTCGGGATCCTCAACGACCGGATCGCCGACGGGCGCGACGTGTCATGGATCTGGGACGCCGATTTCGAGACCCTCGCCGCGCGGGTGCGTCACGCCACCTGCGCCGGCTCCCGGGCGGCCGAGCTGGCGCTGCGACTGAAGTACGCCGGCGTCCCCGACGAGCGCATCACCGTGACCGCCGAGCTCGAGCCGGCGCTCGCCGGGGCGCTCGCGCAGGGCCGGGGCGAGCTCTACGCGCTTCCCACCTACACCGCGATGCTCGCGCTGCGCGAGCTGCTCACGCGGCGCGGGGCGGCGCCGAGCTCGTGGGCGCGCGGATGAGCGCCGAGGCGGTGATCTGGCACGACCTGGAGTGCGGCGGATATCGCGCCGACCTTCCCTACTGGCACACGCTCGCGGAGCGCTGCGCTGGCGTGGTGCTGGATGTCGGCGCCGGCACCGGCCGCGTCGCGCTCCCGCTGGCCCGCGCCGGGCATGCGGTCGTGGCGCTCGAGCGCGACGCCGCGCTGGCCGCCGAGCTCGCGCGCCGCGCCGCCACGCTGGCGGTCGAGGTGCGCTGTGCCGACGCCTGCGCGTTCACCCTCGACTGCGCTGTCGCACTCGCCATCGTGCCGATGCAGACGATCCACCTGCTCGAGGACCGCCCCGCGTTCCTCGCCTGCGTTCGCCGCGCGCTGCGCCCGCGCGGGCGGCTCGCGGTCGCGCTGCTCGGCGACGGTGTCGAGCCGTTCGAGCTCGAGCTCGACCCCGACGCCGTGCAGCTCGGCGCGGTGCGCTACGAGAGCGTCCCGACCGGCCTGCGCCGGCGTGACGGGGTGGTCGCGCTCGAGCGCCGTCGCTCCCGCATCCACGACGGCGCCTCGCAGTCCTCGATCGACCTCACGTGCCTGCGGGAGTGCGACAGCGCGACCCTCGTGGCCGAGGCGCAGGCCTGCGGGTTCGCGCCGCTCGAGCACCACGCGATCGCCCCGACTCGCGAGCACGCGGGCAGCGAGATCGTCTGTCTGGAGGTGGGCGCGTGATCCTCCGGGTGTGCGCGATCTATCCGGACCTGATGAACATCTACGCCGACCGCGGCAATCTGCTGATGCTCGAGCGCCGCTGCGCCTGGCGCGGCATCGAGTGGCGCCTGCACGAGAGCTCGCTTGGCGCGCCACTGCGCGACGAGCACGACCTCTACTACATCGGCGGCGGCCAGGATGCCGACCAGCGCCGCTGCGCCGGCGACCTGCTCGAGCACAAGGCGTCGGCGCTGCACGCCGCCGCCGCGCGGGGCGCGGTCGTGCTCGGCGTGTGCGGCGGCTACCAGCTGCTCGGGCACTCCTACCAACTGGGGGCCGAGACGATTCCCGGGATCGGGCTGCTCGATCTGCACACCGTTCGCTCCGACGGCCCGCGGCTGATCGGCAACGTCGCGCTGCAGAGCCCCGACGGTGTGATCGCCGGGTTCGAGAACCACGCCGGTCGCACCCACCTGGCTCCCGGCCAGGCGCCGCTCGGCCGGGTCCTCCGCGGTCACGGCAACGACGGCCACAGCGGCCTCGAGGGCGCGCGCACGGCCAACGTGATCGGCACCTACGTCCATGGCCCCCTGTTGCCGAAGAACTCGTGGCTGTGCGACTGGCTGACGGCGCTGGCGCTCGGCGTCGAGCCCGCGGCACTGGCGCCGCTCGAGGACGCGCTGGAGCGCGCCGCGCACGCGAGCGCGCTGCGCGCCGCGGGCGTGTCCACGCGCTGACCTCCCTCGGCTGGCCGTCGCGCTGCCGGCGGGCTACACTCGCCGCCACAGCGATCGGAAAGGCACGGTCATGAAGCTTCTGCTGGTGCGGTATGGCCGCCAGCGCGGCCACGACGATCCCGATCAGGCGCGGTCGTTCCACGAGGCCGCCGAGAAGATCGCCGGGCTTCCCGGGCTGGTCTGGAAACTGTGGTCCTACGACGACAGCGCGCACGTCGCGGCGAGCATCTACCTGTTCGACAGCGAGGAGCATGCGCGAGCCTGGGGCGAGGGAGCGATGAAGCCGGCCCTCGGCAGCCATCCGGGGATCAGCGACATCGAGGCCAGCTATTTCGACGTCGACGAGCAGCTCAGCGCGGTCACGCGCGCGCCGCTGTCCGCCGCAGCGCACGCCTGAGGCAGCCCCGGTCAGCCGCTCGAGCCGAAGCCGCGCTGGTCGCGATCGCTCGAGGCCAGCGCGTCGAGCTCCTCGACCGCGACCAGCGCGAACGCGACGACCAGCAGCTGTGCGATCCGATCACCAACCGCGATCTCGAAGGCGGACTCGCGGTCGGTGTTGAGCAGCAGCACGCGCAGCTCTCCGCGGTATCCCGCGTCGATCAGCCCCGGGGCGTTGACCAGGGCGATCCCGTGGCGTGCCGCGAGTCCCGAGCGGGGCAGCACGAGGCCGGCATGGCCGGCGGGGATCGCGACGGCGATCCCGCTGCCGACGCTGGCACGCTCACCCGGCCCCAGGCGCACGGCCTCGGCGGCGTAGAGGTCGAGGCCGGCATCGCCGTCGTAGGCGCGCGTCGGCAGCAGCGCGTGCGCCGCCAGGCGGACGACCTGCAGCGTCATCGCTGGGCGGGCCGGTAGGCGAAGCGCGCGAAGCGTGCCGCGCTCGCGGGCGATAGCAGGGCGCGCACGCGAACGCCGTCGGGGGTGTCCTCCCGCTCGAGTTCGCCGGCCAGTTCGTGCAGCTCGGCGAGGCGTCCCCCCTCGGCGTAGGGCATCAGCAGCTCGACGGGCTCGAGCGAGCTGACGAACATCGCCTCGATCCGCGCACGCAGCGCCTCGAGGCCGTCGCCGCTCGCCGCGGAGACGAGCAGCGCGTCGCGGTGGCCGTTGACGGCGCGGGTGCGCCCGAGCTCGTCGAGCAGGTCGGCCTTGTTCAGCACGAGCACGCGCGGTCGCTCGCCGGCGCCGATCTCCTCGAGCACGTCCTCGACCGCGCGGGTCATCGCGGCGATCTCCTCCTCGGACGCGCTCGCGTCGACGACGTGCAGGATCAGTGCGGCGCGGCGCGTCTCCTCGAGCGTCGCGGCAAACGCGTCGACGAGTTGGTGGGGCAGCTTGCGGATGAACCCGACGGTGTCGCTGAGCAGATAGGTGCGCCCGTTGATCTCGAGCCCGCGTGTCGTCGGATCGAGCGTCTGGAAGAGCCGGTCGGCCACGGCGACCTCCGAGCCGGTGAGCGCGTTCAGCAGCGTCGACTTCCCAGCGTTGGTGTACCCCGCCAGGGCGATCTGGGGAAGCGCCGAGCGCTCGCGCTCGCCACGCATCACCTGACGCGACGCGTGCACGCCGCGCAGCCGTCGCCGCAGCGCCGCGATGCGATTGCGAGCCAGGCGCCGGTCGGTCTCGATCTGGGTTTCCCCCGGTCCGCGCGTGCCGACCCCGCCACCGAGGCGCTCGAGGTGCGTCCACAGGCCGCGCATCCGCGCCAGGTTGTACTCGAGCTGCGCGAGCTCGACCTGCAGCTTGCCCTCGGCGCTGCCGGCGTGACGGGCGAAGATGTCGAGGATGATCGCGGTACGGTCGACGACCGCGATCCCGAGCTCCGACTCGAGCGTGCGCTCCTGGCGGGGCGAGAGCTCGTCGTCGCAGGCGATCACGTTCGCGTCGAGCTCGGCCGCGAGCGCCTTCAGCTCCTCGAGCTTGCCCGAGCCCAGGTAGCTGTTCGGGTGCGGGTGCTCGCGCTGCTGGATGAGCTCGCCGACGACCGCGACGCCGGCTGTTCGCAGCAGCTCGCCAAGCTCGCCGAGATCCTCCGGGGTGGCCTGGGAGGCGATGCACAGGGCGCGCTGCCGCGCGCGTCCCTCGCGCGGAGCCCCGCCGTCGTGCGTCGCGACGTAGCCGTGGCTGGGGCGGTCCACTATGCGTCAATCATGGCGCACCAGCGGCGTCACCGTGCGAGCCCGCCGAGGCGCTCGACCGCCTCGGTCAGCCGGTCGTCCGGCGTGGTCAGCGAGATCCGGAAGAACCCCTCGCCGTTGGGGCCATAGGCGCCGCCCGGGGACAGGACCACGGCGGCCTCCTCGAGCACGTGCTCGCAATAGGCGGCGGCGCTGTCGAAGCCGCCCGGGACCGGCGCCCAGATGTAGATCGTGCCGCGCGGCGGCGTGACCGACACGCCGATCTTCGCGAGCGCGTCGCAGACGAGGTCGCGCCGGCGCTGATAGATCACGTTCATCTCGGCCTTGTAGCTGTCGAGCAGCGGTGAAAGTGCCGCGGCTCCGGCGAGCTGCACGGCTTCGAAGAGACCCGAGTCGACGTTCGTCTTCAACCGCCAGTACGAGGCGATGGCTTCCGGGTTGCCGACGATCGCGGCGCAGCGCCAACCGGTCATGTTGTAGCCCTTGGACAGCGAGAAGACCTCGACGCCGACGTCCTTGGCACCGGGGGTCGCGAGGAACGACGGCGCGACGTAGCCGTCGTAGGTCGTCTCGGAGTACGCGTTGTCGTGCACGATCAGGATGTCGTTCGCGGCGCCGAACTCGACCAGCGCCTCGAAGAACCCGTCGGGGACGACAGCGCCCGTCGGGTTGTTGGGGTAGTTGACGAAGAGCAGCCGCGCGCGTTCGCGAGTGGCCGCGTCGATGGCGTCGAGGTCCGGGATGAAACCGAGCTCCGGGACCAGCGGCATCAGCACCGCGGCGGCGCCGGCGAGCAGCGGGCCGCCGGTGTAGACCGGGTAGCCCGGGTCGGCGGCCAGCGCCACGTCGGTCGGGTCCAGGAAGGCGATGTTGAGGTTGAAGATGCACTCCTTGGCGCCGATCGCCGGCATCACCTCGTGGTCGTGGTCGAGGTTGACCCCGAAGCGACGTCCGTAGAACCCTGCGACGGCCTCGCGGAACTCCTCGCGACCGCGGTTGGACGGGTAGGTGTGGGTCGAGGGGTTCGCCACGGCCCGCTGGGCCGCCTCGACGATCGGCGCGAAGGTCGGCGTGTCGGGATCCCCGATTCCGAGCGTGATCACGTCGATCCCGGCCGCCCGCTTGGCAGCGATCTTGCGCTCCAGCTGGGCAAAGAGATACGGCGGTATGCGCTCGAGGCGCTCACTGTGTCTCATCGAGCTCCTTGCGGAAGTCATCGGCCAGGGTGCTCGCAAACACGGGCACCGCCCAGCCGATCAGGGTTACGTGCAGGTCCTGCCCCACCTCGACCGTCAGCTCGCCACCGTCCAGCAGCACGACGATCCGCCGCGGCCCGCCCGCGAGATGATGCGCGATCGCCGCACCGCTCGCCCCGGTCCCCGACGAGAGCGTCTCGCCGACGCCGCGCTCGAAGATCCGAGCGCGGATCGAGCCCGGCTCGAGCACGCGATACCAGCAGACGTTGGTGCGATTGGGGAACAGCGCGTGGTGCTCGATCGCCGGGCCGATCGCGGCCAGATCGAGCGTCTCCAGCTCCTCGCAGTGGATCGCGCACTGAGGATTGCCGATCGAGACGTGCTGGAAGCTCCAGGTCCGCCCGCCGGCGTCGAGCTGGCCGCGCCCGTCGGCCGCGCCGGAGGGATAGTCCGGCGAGCTGGTCGCCGCGCGGCCGAGGGCCACCGCGGCGCTCGATCGGCCGGTGATCCGAGCGCGGATTGGCCCGGCGGCGGTGAGGATGGCAAAGTCGTCGCTGTCGACGCGACCGTGACGGCGCAGATAGATCATCGCCTGGCGCGACCCGTTGCCGGAGAGCTCGGACTCCGATCCGTCGGGGTTGAAGATCCGCAGCGCGGCGACGTACTGCGGATCATCGCTCGGCGACAGCAGCAGGATCCCGTCAGAGCCGATGCCCAGATGGGGGTCGCAGATCTTCCGGATCCGCGCCGGCGTCAGCGGCCACGGCAACTCCCCCGCCTCGACGATCAGGTAGTCGTTGCCCAGGGCCTGCCATTTCTCCACGCGCATCAGGGATCCGATCATTGCATTGCGGCGGCCAGCTCGTCGGCGCCGCGACCGCTGGCATCGACCAGCTCCACGCCCGCCAGCTTGCGCATCCACGTCAGTTGGCGCTTGGCGTAGTTGCGCGTGCGCCGCTTCATCGCGTCGATGTCGCCGGCGAGGAGCTCCTCGAAGCCGAGCGCGGCGCGGGCGGTGGCCGAGGCGCCGGCCCGGTGCGCGGCGCGCACCTCCTCGAGCACGCCGGCAGCGACCATCGCGTCGACGCGGCGGTCGATGCGCGCGTAGAGCTCGCCCCGCTCCATCGTCAGGCCGATCAGCCGCGTCGGGTGGCGAACGTCGTCGCTCCACAGCTGCGAGTCGCCCTCCGGCGGCTCGAGGGCGCCGATCTCCTCGAGCTCCAGCGCGCGCACGATGCGATGACGGTCGGCCGGGTCGATGCCCGCGGCAGCCCACGGTGCGCGCTGCTCGAGCAGCGCGTGCAGAGCCTGGGGTCCGCTGCGTTCGAGTTCGGCGTTCCAGCGCTCGCGCGCCCCGGCCGGCGGCGGCGGACGCAGCGCGAGGGCGGTCAGCGCGGCACGCAGATACAGGCCGGTGCCGCCGATCACGATCGGTGTGGCGCCGTCCGCCAGCAGCTCGTCGATCTGGGCGTGAGCGAGCGCCGCGTACTCCGCCACGCTGAAGCGCGCGTCAACAGGCAGGAAGGACACGAGTCGATGCTCGAGGATCCGCTGCTGGGCCTCCGTCGCGACGCCGGTCAGCAGCTCGAGTCCGGCGTAGACCTGGAGCGCGTCGGCCGACACGGCAACCGGGCGCTTGCCCCGCTCGCGCAGCCGCCCCGCGAGCGCGAGCGCGACATCGGTCTTGCCGACCCCGGTCGGGCCGAACAACGCGATCAGGGCCTCGGGCACGGCGTCAGTATCGTGCGGGTCATGGCACTTCGCATCGGTGTCGGTCTCTCGCGCACGCACGACGCGCGTGTCGGTGCCATCGAGGCGGCCCAGACAGCCGCTGTCGGCCTCGCGGGGGAGCGGGCCGACATCGCTGTCGTATTTGCCTGCGGCGCCCATCTGGCGGCGCCTGAGGCGGTCCTGGAAGGTGTTCATGAGGCGCTCCGCCCGGCACAACTGGTCGGCTGCGGGGCCTCCGGGGTGCTGGCCGCCGGTGCCGAGGTGGAGAACGGCACGGCGGTCGCCGTGTGGACCGCCGCGCTGGCTGACGGCTCCGTGACCACATTTGAGGCCGCCGCACCCCACGCTGACGGCGACCGGGCCGTCGAGGCCGCCACCGAGCCGACCGGACTGCCGGTGCTGGCGGACGCGACCAGCGCGATCGTCTTTCCCGACCCGTACACATTCGACACCGAGGCGCTGCTCGCGGCGCTGCGCCGCACGCTTCCCGAGCTTCCGGTGCTCGGCGGCCTGGCGAGCGCGCGAACCTTCGACGGGACCGCGGCGCTGTTTCACGACGAACTCGTGCTCGAGGAGGGCGCCGTGGGCCTGGCCTTCGAGGGCGTGCCCGTGCACACCTGCGTCTCACAGGGTGCATCGCCGCTCGGCCCGGAGCTGACGATCACGCGGGTCGAGGGGCAGGTGATCCACGAGCTCGCCGGAAAGCCGGCCCTCGTCAAGCTGCGCGAGGTCTTCGACGAGCTCGGTGAGCGCGAGCGGGGCCTGATCGCCGGCGGTCTGCTGATCGGCATCGTGATCGACGCCGGGAAGCCCGAGTACGAGCAGGGCGACTTCCTCGTGCGCGGCGTGGTCGGCGCCGATCCCGAGCAGGGTACGCTCGCGCTGAGCGCGAACCTGCGAGCCGGCCAGATCGTGCGTCTGCATGCACGCGACGCGCGCAGCGCCGACCGCGACCTCCAGGAAGCGCTTGAACAGGGTTGCGCCACGCTCGGCGCCGCCACCCCGGCCGGGGCGCTGTGCTTCACCTGCACGGGCCGGGGCCGGAACCTGTTCGGCGTCCCCGACCACGACGCGGCGGCGCTCGCCACCGCGCTTTCCGGAGCGCCGGCTGCCGGCTTCTTCGCCGCCGGCGAGATCGGCCCGGTTTCCGGCGAGAGCTTCCAGCACGCGTTCTCGGCCAGCGTCGCGGTGTTCGGCGGCTGATGGCCGTTCAGCTCGACGGCGCCCGCGTGTTGCTGACCGGCGCCACCGGAGGGGTCGGTCAGGCGATCGCGCGTCGACTGTCGAGCGAGGGGGCGCAGCTTGTCGTCACCGGCCGCCGCTCCGACGCGCTGCGAGCGCTCGCCGACGAGCTCGGTGGGCAGGCGATCGTCGTCGATCTCGCTCACCGCGAGGAGGTCGAGCGCCTGCTGGCCGGCGCCGGCGAGATCGACCTGCTCGTGGCCAACGCTGCGCTGCCCGGCTCCGGACGCCTCGCCACACTCGAGCGCGACCACGTCGACCGCGCGATCGAGGTCAACCTGCGCGCTCCGATCGCGCTGGCCCACGGCGTTCTCCCGTCGATGCTCCAGCGCGGCCACGGGCACCTGGTGTTCATCGGCTCGCTGTCCGGCAAGGCCCCCAACGGCGGGGCGTCGGTGTACAGCGCGACCAAGTTCGGGCTGCGCGGATTCGCGCTCGCGCTGCGCGCCGAGCTCGCCCCGGCCGGCATCGGCGTGTCGCTGGTGGCCCCGGGGTTCGTCAGCGACGCCGGGATGTTCGCCGACACCAAGATCAGGTTGCCGTGGGGGCTGACGACCCGAACTCCCGAGGAGGTCGCCGGCGCTGTGGTGCGGGCGATCGTCGAGAACCGCGGCGAGATCAACGTCGCGGCGCTGACGATGCGCGTGGGCGCCGACATCGCCAATCTGGCGCCGGGGCTCGCGGCGCGCGCGGGCCGCCTGATCGGTGCCGACCGGCTCGCCCTGCGGTTCGAGGAGCGCCAGGCGGACAAGCGCTGACGTCTCAAAACAGGCGGGGCTGCGTGGCCGGGTTGGTCGACGCCACCCCGACGCGCGGCTTCACGCGGGCGCGCTCGAACCGCTGGACGTCTGGCCGGGACGCGCGCTCGGGGCGCACGAGCGTCGTGAGCCGCCGCCGTTCGTCCCCCGGCAGGTACGCGCCGCGCGAGTAGAGCTGCGCGTAGCGTTCGGCGAGCTCGGGACGCGATTCCCCGAGCCAGTCGCTGAAGACCTCGCGCACGCCGGGCCGCAGGTGCAGCGCAACCGGCGTGACGTTGCGCGCCCCGGCCGCGCGTGCTCGCCTGACGATCTCCGCGACCGAGCTGGGGTCGTCGTTGATCCCCGGCATCAGCGGGGCGACCAGGACGCTGGTCGGCACGCCGGCACGCGAGAGTTCGCCCACCGCCTCGAGCCGTGCGGCGGGATGCGGGGTATGCGGCTCGGTCGCCCGCCACGCGCGCTCGTCCAGCGTGGGGACCGACAGCGCGGCGCTGACCAGCCCCTCGGCGGCGAGTTCGCGCAGAAGCGGCAGGTCGCGCAGCACCAGCGGTGACTTGGTCAGCACCGAGCACGGCGTTCGCTGCTCGAGCAGGGCACGCCAGATGTCGGGCATCAGGCGATAGCGCGCCTCGACCCACTGGTAGGGGTCGGTGTTGGTCCCCAGCGCGACGTGCTCACGCGTCCAGGCCGGTCGCGCGAGCTCGCGCCGCAGCACCTCCGGAGCGTTGACCTTGACCACGATCTCGCGCTCGAAGTCGCGACCCGCGTCGAAGTCGAGATATTTGTGCGTCGGGCGGGCGAAGCAGTACACGCACGCGTGGGTGCAGCCACGATAGGGGTTCACCGTCCAGCGAAACGGCATCGCCGAGCGCTCCGGCACGCGGTTGAGCACGGAGCGGGCACGCACCTCGTAGAAGCGGATGTCGAGCGCCTCCGGAGCGTCGAAGCGGCGCACGACCGCCTCGTCGCGGTATCCCGGGAGCCGGCGTTGGTCCTCGTCGGTGAGCGTCAGGTTCGTCCAGCGCACGAACGTATGTTCGCATAGCGCGCGGACGGGGCGGCGTTCAGGTCGCCAGGATCACCTCGGATGCCTTGATGACCGCGGTGACCTCGGTTCCCTCGCGGAGCCCGAGCTCCTCGACCGCCTCGACGGTGATCGGGCGCTCAGCCGGCGCGGGCCAGCAGGCGCTCCTCGCCGGCCAGCGTTTGGCTCGTGGCGCTGTGCACATCGACCAGCGCCAGCTCGCCCGGCCGGGCAAGGCCCGAGAAGTTGATGACCTTGTTGTGGCGGGTCCGGCCGCGCAGCCGATCGGGGTCGGTGCGACTCGTGCCCTCGACGAGCACCTCGACCGTGCGCCCGACGAAGCGCTGTGCGCGCTCGCGCGCGCAGCGCTGGACCAGTTCGACGAGGCGCTCGAGCCGCGCGACCTTCTCCGCGTGCGGCACGACGCCGGCGGTCAGCAGCGCCGCCTCGGTGCCGCGGCGCGGCGAGAAGATGAACGTGAACGCGCCGTCGTAGGAGACCTGCTCGACGAGCGAGAGCGTGGCTTCGAAGTCGGCCTCGGTCTCGCCGGGGAAGCCGACGATGATGTCGGTCGTCAACGCGACGTCGGGGACGCGCTCGCGGATCAGCGCGACGCGGTCGAGATAGCGCTCGCGGTCGTAGGTGCGCCGCATCGCCCGCAGGACGCGCGAGGAGCCCGACTGCAGCGGAAGATGGATGTGCTCGCACAGCGACGGCAGCTCGGCGTGGGCCCGGATCACGTCCTCGCGCATGTCCTTGGGGTGCGGGCTCGTGTAGCGAATCCGGTCGAGCCCGTCGATCGCATCCAGCTCGCCGAGGAGCTGCGCGAAGCTCGCGCGCGACGGGCGCAGGTCACGGCCGTAGGAGTTGACGTTCTGGCCGAGCACGGTGATCTCGCGGACGCCGTCGCCGACCATCCGCTGCGCCTGGTCGAGCAGGTCGGCCATTGGCCGGCTGACCTCGCGGCCGCGGGTCGATGGCACGATGCAGTACGAGCACGCACAGTTGCAGCCAACGCTGATCTGCAGCCAGCCCTGGAACGCGCGGGAGCGCTTCTCGGGCAACTCGCCGGTGAAGCCCTCGAACTCGAAGTACCCCTGGGCGCTCAGCGAGTCGCTGGCGAGGAACTCGGCCAGCCGGTGGACCTGGCCGGGACCGAACGCGACGTCGACGAACGGGAACCGGGTGAAGACCTCCTCCTTGATCGACTGCGCCCAGCAGCCGCCGACCCCGATCACTCGCGTCGGATCCTCGCGCTTGAGCCGCTTGGCCTCGCCGAGGTGCGCGATCAGCCGGCTGTCGGCGGTCTCGCGGATCGAGCAGGTGTTGAAGAGGATCAGATCCGCCTCGGAGCGCTCCGGCACCGGCTCGTAGCCGAGCGACTCGAGCATCCCGCGCATGTGCTCGGAGTCGTGCTCGTTCATCTGGCAGCCGAACGTCGTGACGTGGTAGCGCAGTGGGCTACGGCGAGCTGCGACCGGCGGGGCTGGCGTCATGCACGGGATCGTACGCGAGCTGATGCCCGTCCCCCTAGCGATACACGGGTCGCCGGTGCCGTGCCGTGCGCCGGGCCGAGGTCGTCGCCGCATTCCAGGGAAACGCAGCACCGAACCCCGCCGGGGGCGGCCTGGGTTTGCGGCGTGGTGGCTGCGAGGCGTAGGCTCCGAGCGTGCCGATCCGCAGGTTTGGCAGGCGCCGCGCCACAAGCGAGCCGCGCGTGCATGTGGCCGACCCCCGCTTCGAGAATTGGGAGACCGTCAGCACCTTCGAAGAGCAGACGACGGCCGTGGCGTGGCGCGACCAACTCCGCGGCCTCGGCGTCGACGCTGCCTGCGCCGCCGATCATCCGCTCGACCGGTTTGGGCGCGGCGACATCTTCCTCGTCGTCCCACCAGACCAATGGTCTCGCGCGAGCGAGATCATCGAGAACCTCGACTGACGTCCGCGACCCAGGCAGACGGACGGCTTGCCAGGCGCTCCGCGCCCCAGGACCATTCGCACCGGCGCCCGCCAGGACCGAAGCCGCACCAGCCAGCAGCAATCCACGCGGCCCTGATCACCCGGAAGGCCTCGCCCCCAGCTTCCCGCGTTCAGGGCGCTCGCAGCGAATTCCGCACCGGACCGGCGGCGTCGATCGCCCGGATGGCGTCATAGGCGACCTCCGTGTCGAACCCCAGGCGCATCAGCATCGCGAAGGCACGCTGTCGCTCGCGATCGTTGGTGAGCGAACCCGGGCCGCGGCGCTCGAGCACCGCGGCGGCGGCGGCCAGCTCGGTCGCGTGGTCGGTGCCGGCGAGCGTTTCGTCGATCAGTTCGGCGTCGATCCCCGCGGCCTCGAGGCGCGCGCGGATCCGCTGGGCGCCCCAGCCGTCAATGGTGCGGCGGTCCTCGGCGAGCAGGCGCGCGTAGCGCTCGTCGCTGAGGTAGCCCTGCTCGATGACGATCGCCAGCGCCTCGTCGACGACCTCCGGCCCCAGCCCGGCGCGCTGCAGGCGCGCACGGAGCTCGGCGACGCTGTGCTCGCGTCGGCCGAGGTGGCGATAGCAGCGCCCGAGCGCCTCGTCCAGCTCGTGGGCCCGCCGCTCCGCCGCGTCCGCCGAAGCCACCGCGTCAGGCGGCTCGTTCGTCGGCGATCGTGATCGAGGCCGCCTCCTGCTCGAAGTCGATCGGGCGCTCGTCGGCGACGGTCTCGTCGTCGAGGCGGTCGATCGGCACGACCAGCTCCTTCGAGACCCCGAGCGCCGCGTAGATGCGCTGCTCGATCTCCTTGGCCATGTCGGGGTGCTCGGTGAGGTAGGTCTTGGCGTTGTTGCGGCCCTGTCCGAGACGCTCCTCCCCGTAGGAGAAGAACGAGCCGGACTTCGTCACGATGTTGTGCTCGAGGCCCAGATCGACCAGGCAGCCGGCGGTCGAGATCCCCTTACCGAACTCGATGTCGAACTCCGCTTGGCGGAAGGGCGCTGCGACCTTGTTCTTGACGACCTTGACGCGAACCCGGTTGCCGACCGCCTCGTTGCCGTCCTTGAGCGTCTCGATCCGGCGAATGTCCAGACGCTGGGAGGCGTAGAACTTCAGCGCACGCCCGCCCGGCTGGGTCTCCGGCGAGCCGAACATCACGCCGATCTTCTCGCGGATCTGGTTGGTCAGGATGCACAGCGTCTGGGTGCGGTTGAGGTTCCCGGCCAGCTTGCGCATCGCCTGGGACATCATCCGCGCCTGCAGGCCGACGCTCTGATCGCCCATCTGGCCCTCGAGCTCGGCGCGCGGCGTCAGCGCGGCGACCGAATCGATCGCCACCACGTCGATCGCGCCCGAGCGCACCAGCATGTCGGCGACTTCCAGCGCCTGTTCGCCGTAGTCGGGCTGGGATACCAGCAGCTCGTCGATGTCGACGCCGATCTCCTTGGCGTAGAGCGGATCCATCGCGTGCTCGGCGTCGATGAAGGCACAGGTCCCCCCCAGCTTCTGAGCCTCGGCGAGGACGTGGTAGATCAGCGTCGTCTTGCCCGAGGACTCCGGGCCGAAGACCTCGACGATCCGCCCGCGCGGCACGCCGCCGATGCCCAGCGCGAGATCGAGCGAGAGCGCGCCGGTGGGGATCGCGGCGACGCGGACCTGCGCGCCCTCGTCTCCCATCCGCATGACCGTGCCCTTGCCGAACTCTCGCTCGATCTGGCTCAGCGCGCCCTGAAGGGCCGCCGCACGGGCCTTCGCAGCCTTGTCGTCTTCTGTCACGCTCATCGTCAAAGCTCCTGTCGCGCTGGATCGGGTAGACCACCCTACGCGCCGCCGCGGACGGAACTCGCTCGTCCGCGAGCCGGTCAGGCGGGGATCGATGCGAGCGGCGCGTAGCTCGCGCCGGCGGGGTCGAGATCGGAGCGAAAGAGGGTCGCCGCGGTCGGTGTGAAGGTGATCGCCGGGGTCGGCGGCAGCTCGTGGGCCCGTTCGCTGCCGGGCCGCATGCGCGCCAGGGTGATGTGGGGTCGGTAGCGCTCGCGCGGCGGACGCCAGTCGAGCGTGGCCGAGAGCTCGGCGACGAGGGCGTCGTGCAACGCGCGCAGGCCGCCGGAGGGGTCACCGATCCCGACCGCGAGCGCGCGCGGGCGCCGCGGCGGAAGCCACGCCGGCGCGCCGACGCTCAGCTCCTCGACGGCGGCGAGCGGCTCGACCATGCTCGCCAGCACCACCGCGATCTCCGCGACCGCCGGCGGCGGCTGCTCGCCGAGGAAGCAGAGGGTCAGATGCAGCGAGTCAGCCGAGAGCCGGCGCACCGCGCCGCTGCGCCCGATCGCGCCGCGCGCCCAGTGCGCCAGCGCTTCGCGGACCGCCGGCGGAGGCTCGGCGGCGATGAACAGCCGCAGGCCGCCGCTCACGCCGGCGGCGCGTCGGCGAGGCCCAGCAGCAGGCGGCGGAGCAGATGCATCACGGCGGTGGTCGTGCGCTCGCGTATGTCGGCGCGCGAGCCGCGCTGGTCGGCACGGCGCACCAGCCGGCGACCGTCCGCTGCGGTCAGCGCGATCCAGACCAGGCCGACCGGCTTCTCCGGAGTGCCGCCGTCCGGTCCGGCGACGCCGGTCACGCCGATCCCGATGTCTGCCCCGACGCGCTCACGCGCGCCGTCGGCAAGGGCGACGGCCACCTCCTCGGAAACCGCGCCGTGCACCTCGATCAGCTCGGCCGGCACGGCGGCGAGCTGCGCCTTGACATCGTTGGCGTAGGCGACGATGCCCCCACGCAGGAACGCGGACGCCCCGGGTCGCTCGGTCAGCCGCCCCAGGACCAGGCCTCCGGTGCAGGACTCGGCGACCGCGACGGTCAGTCCCTGGGCGAGGAGCAGCGCCGCCACCTGCTCGTCCACGCCGCTGCCGTCGTCGGAGAACAGGACGTGGCGGTGGCGCTCGCGGACGATCGCCTCGAATGCGCGGTAGACCTCGACGGCGTGCGGCTCGTAGCGGGTGACGATCTCAAGCTCCCCGCCCCGCACGCAGGTCGTGACCTCGATCTCATCGAGCGCCACACCGGCCTGCTCGGCTGCGCGGAGCGTCGTCGCGATCTCGGACTCGGGCAGCCCGAACAGGCGCAGCATCCGCTGCTCATAGACGGTCGCGCCGCGAATCGCGTGCGCGAACGCCTCGGTCTGCGTGGCCATCTGCCAGAGCGGTTGCAGCTCGCGCGGCGGACCGGGCAGCACGACCACGGTCGGGCCGCTGCGGCCCGCGGCCGGCGGCACGACGAGCCCCGGCGCGGTGCCGACCGGTTCGAGCACCGTCGCCCCGGCCGGGACGACGGCCTGCTTGCGGTTGGACGCGCGGATCGTCTCCTCCGTCAGGTGCGGCCAGCGCGCGCGCAGCGGCAGCACGATCGCGGCGATCCGCTCCTCGAGAGCGCTGTCGAGAACCATCTCGCGGCCGCTGAACTCGCCGACCACGGTCGCGGTGAGATCGTCGGCGGTGGGCCCGAGGCCGCCGCTGGTCACGACCAGGTCGACCTCGACCGACGCGCACCATTCGAGCGCCGCGAGCATGTCGGCCGGGCGGTCGCCGACGATCGTCACGTGCGCGAGCTCGACGCCGAGCTCGAGCAGCCGCTCCGCGAGCCAGGGGCCGTTACGGTCGCTGACACGGCCGCTGAGGACCTCCGTGCCGGTCACGACGATCGCCGCGCGTGCGCTCACGAGCAGCGCGGCGCCTGTCCGGCGGGCAGTTTCAGGTAGTGCCCGCTGACGAAGATCTCGTAGGCCACCGTGGTTCCGGTGGCGTTGACCGGAATGGTGTGTGCGTTGACGGTCATCCGGAGCGAGCCGCCGGTGAAGCTGACGCGGAAGCGGTTGTCGGCATGGTAGATCGGCAGGACCGCCGTCGGCCCCAGCAGCGCGGACACCCGCTGCAGCCCCGCGCTGGCCGCGGTCTTGTAGGCGATCAGGCAAACCCGCACCGGGGTGGTTGGGACGAGCCGCAGCGCGACGCGCTTGACCGCGGGCGCCCGGGGCGGGGTCGTGCTCGTGGTCCGCGTCCGCGAGGACGTGGTGTGCGTCGCTGGCGGTTTCTTGCTGTTGTTGCTCAGCTCTCGCACCACGAACACCGCTGCGGCCAGCAGAACGACGAGCAGCGCGATGAGCAGCACCCGCGATGAAGGCCCGGACGGGCGCTTGTTGCGCTCGCGGCCCCGCTCGCGCCCGCGCTCGCCGCCCCGGTCACGTTCCCGGGGACGCTCGCGTGCCCGGCGTCCGTCCCGGCGCGACGGCAGGACCGGCGCGAGCTCGATCTCCGACGGGTCCTGGTACTGGCGCTTGAACTCATCGACCAGCATCCGGCCGTCGAGGCCGAGCATGTCGGCGTAGGTGCGCAGGAAGGCCTTGGTGAAGGTGTAGCCGGGAAGCAGCGTCCACTCTTCGTCCTCGAGCGCGCGCAGGTACTTCGCGCGGATCTTGGTGCGAGCCTCGAACTCGGCGATGTCGAGGTGATCGCGCATCCGCGCTTCCCTGAGCATCGCGCCGATATCGGTCATTTCGACGCCGAAGGGTATCGGGCTATTCGGGCTCTGCGGGCGTGCCGGCCTCGCCGGCGTGTGCTCGCGCTCCAAGCGCTGCGATCACCTGAGGCAGATCGGCCTCGGACACGAGCACCTGACGCGGCTTGGACCCCTCGTATCCGGAGATGATCCCGCGTCGTTCCAGCATATCGATGACCCTGCCGGCCCGGGTGTAGCCGAGCCGCAGCCGACGCTGGAGCATCGATGTCGATGCGGTTCCCATCTCGACCACCAGGGCGATCGCCTCCTCGAGCAGCGGATCCTCGTCGGGGTCGAAACCCTCGTCCTCGGCCGCCTCCTCGGACGCCGCCGGCTCGACCTCGGCGAGCAGTTCGGAGCGGAACTCGGGCTCACCCTGGCGGCGCCAGAACTCGGTCAGCGCCGCCACCTGGCCCTCGTCGATGTAGGCACCCTGGATCCGCTGTGGCGCCGGGCTGCCAAACGGTGAGAACAGCATGTCGCCGGCGCCGAGCAGCGACTCGGCGCCATTCTGGTCGAGGATCACCCGGGAGTCCGTCTGCGACGACACCGCGAAGGCGATCCGCGACGGCACGTTGACCTTGATCAGGCCGGTGATCACGTCGACGCGCGGGGACTGGGTCGCCAGCACGAGGTGGATGCCGACCGCGCGGGCCTTCTGGGCAATCCGGATGATCGCGGTCTCGACGTCGGCCGGAGCGACCATCATCAGGTCGGCGAGCTCGTCGATCACGCAGAGGATGTAGGGGAGCGGCGGCTCGCCGCGAGCGAGGCGGGCATCGTTGAAGTCGACCAGCGAGCGGGTGCGTGCGAGCGACATCATGCCGTAGCGCTGCTCCATCTCCCGCACCAGGTTGCCGAGCGCGTTGGCGGCCATCCGGGGGTTCGTGATGACCGGCGTCAGAAGGTGCGGGATCGACTCGTAGTGGTTGAGCTCGACCTGCTTGGGATCGATCAGCACCAGGCGCACGTCGTGCGGCGTCGCGCGCAGCAGGATGCTCGAGAGCATCGCGTTGACCGCCGCGGACTTGCCGGCGCCGGTGGTGCCGGCGACCAGCAGGTGGGGCATCTTCGCGAGGTCGGCGCCGATCGCGTGACCGGAGACGTCCTTGCCGAGCCAGACCGTCAGCGGCGACCAGTCGGTCGGGGGCTCCTGGTAGACGTCGCCGAGGCGCACGATCCGGCGCTTGGCGTTCGGCACCTCGACGCCGACCGCCTGCTTGCCGGGGATCGGCGCGAGGATCCGCACGTCGGTCGCGGCGAGGGCGTAGGCGAGATCGTCCTTGAGGCTCGCAACCTTGGCGACCTTGATCCCCGGGGCGAGGCGCAGCTCGTAGCGCGTGACGTGGGGCCCGGTGACGGTGCCGATGACCTTCGCCTGCACGCCGAAGTGGCCGAGCGCCTCGAGCAGGCCGGCTGCCACCTTCTCCTGCCCGGCCGTGTCGGGGCGAACCTGCTCGGCGCTCGAGCGTGTCAGCAGGCTGGGTTTCGGCAGGCGCCACTGGAAGCTCGGATCGTCGGTCACCGACGCGCGGTAGCGGCCCTGCGGCGTCAGCTCGGCGGGGTCGGGCAGCGGCTCGCGACCGGCGAGTTCGGACGCGGCGGTCGCGAAGTCGCCGTCGTCGTCCTCGGGGCCCGGCTCCTCGACGGGGTTGAGCTCGGCGAAGTCCGGCGGGTCGATCGGCGGCGCCTCGACGTGAGTTGCCCGCACGATCAGCTCCCGGTCGTCGAGCTCGGGAGGAGTGACGCGCTCCGGCACGCGCCGGCCGGCCCGGGCGGCGGCCCGGCGCTCGCGGCGGGCCTCGGCGAGGCGAACGCCGCCGTGGCGGATCGCCGCGGCGAGCGAGCCACCGGAGAGCAGGACGACGCCCGCGAGGGCGAGGAACACGGCGAGGATGTGCGCACCGGTCACGCCGAGCAGGCGTGCGGCCGCCCACAGCTCGGCCTGGCCGAGGACACCGCCGTGCCCCCTGAAGTAGGCCGACGACCAGAAGGCGTGCCGCGGGCCGTTGCCGGCCAGCGCGAGGGCGCCGGCCGCGAACAGCAG
>DATLQS010000043.1:0-8185 GCA_035535075.1 Solirubrobacteraceae bacterium | reverse complement strand
CCGATCTTGATCGTCGACGCGGCGTCGAACGCCTCGGGGCCGCGCGGCCGCGCCCACGCCGGCTGCGCTGCGACGCCACCCAGCACCACGCCGCCAACCGCCACACCGCTGCGCTTGAGAAACTCAGAGCGCTTCAGACCGCCGGAATCCTTCGTTGCTTCGTCGGACATCGCATCTCCTCCGCCATTTGGTCACGCGCCCCCTCAGGCGCCGGGCGTGATGCTAGACCGCCCCCCGAAATAAGTCAAGCAACCCTAAAAGCGCGATCTTTTATCGACACCCCGCTTCCCGGGCGGTCTAACGCGGGCGAGCGGCGTGACCGCCCACTCGAGGCCGAGAAGATCGATCTTTATACTCGCGGGATGAGCGCGACACCGTCGAGCGATCACGTGTCGCAGCTGCTGCAGCAGGCGATCGCGTCGCGCGCACTCGAGCCCGGCGACCGCGTCGGCACCGAGGCCGACCTGGCCCGGGAGTTGAACGTCAGCCGTCCCGCGGTGCGCGAGGCGGTGCGCCTGCTCGCGCGCGCGAATCTCCTGCGCGCGGCGCGCGGCCCCGGCGGCGGGGTCTTCGTCGCGCGCAGCCCCGAAGGCGGCCTGGCCCAGACGGTCAGCGACGCGATCACCGGCATGCTGGCGACGGAGGCGACGTCGGTCGGCGAGCTGACCGAGATGCGGCTGCTGCTCGAGGTGCCGCTCGCCGGGCTCGCCGCCGAACATGCCACGCCCGCGGCGATCGCCGAACTCGTTCGCGCGGTCGAGGACGCAGAACGCGCTCCCGACGACGACCTCGTCCAGCGAGAGACCGACATCCGCTTCCACCGCGCGATCGTCGAAGCCGGCGGAAACCGCGTCGCCAGCGCACTGGCGGGCTGGTCCTCGGCGGTCCTGCAGCCGCGGCTAAAGGACCTGATCGCACCGGCGATCGTCGAGGCGGTCGCCCGCGAGCAGCACCGCGAGATCATCGCCGCGATCGAGCAGCGCAAGCCGGTGCTCGCCGAGCGCGCGATGCGCGTCCATCTGCGCTACCTCTCCGACCTGCTCGAGACCGTCGGCACGCCGGCCGGCCGCTGAGGAGGCAGTTCGGTTGGGTGCATGCACCCAACCGCGGATCGGCGCATGCGCCGATCCGACATCGACTAGCGGTGGCGGCGGTCCTCGACCCGCCGGGCCTTCAGGCGCTGCGCCGTCAACACGCCCGGCATCACCGGGACCACGCGCACCCGCAGCGCCAGCCGGCCGAAGATCCGCTCCTCGATCGTGCGCACGATCGCCGGGTCGGTCGCCTCGACGAGCACCCTGATCTCGTCGCGCTCGGTGGCCTCGGTGTAGAAGCGGATCCGGTACTCGCCGAGGACGCCGGCCTCGCGGAGGGTCTGCTCGATCGCCGAGGGGAAGACGTTCATGCCGCGAATCACGACCATGTCGTCGGTCCGCCCGACGATCCCGTTGGGCAGCCACACGTCGTGGTGGCCGCCGGGACAGGCGCCGCCGAGGTCGACCACGTCGCCGCTGCGGAAGCGGATCGCCGGAACACCGGAGCGCGAGAGCGCGGTCAGGACCAGCTCGCCCTGGCTGCCCGGCTCCGTGTCGGCGCCGCTGGCCGGGTCGAGGATCTCGCAGAGGAAGTCGTCCTCGTTGACGTGCAGGCCGCCACCCGCCGCACACGGGTAGGAGAACACGCCGACCTCGGTCGAGCCGGCGTGGTCGAACACGCGGGCACCCCAGGCGCTCTCGATGCGTTCGCGCGCCGCCGGGATCGAGGCGCCGGGCTCGCCCTGGCAGATCACCGCTTTGACCGAGGCAAACGCGTCCTCGAGCCCCCACTCGAGCGCGACGTCGATCAGGCCGAGCGCGTAGGTCGGGGTGCAGACGATCGCCGTGGCCTCGAATTCGGCGATCGCCCGCAGCCGCTCGCGTCCCTCGAGCCCGCCGAGCGGCAGCGCCAGCGCACCGACATCCTCGACCCCCGCCGAGGCGGCCCAGAACTGGAGGTAGGCGCCGAACGGAAAGGGCAGCGCGACCCGGTCGGCCGGGCTGATGCCGGCCGCGCGCAGGACCAGCGCGAAGCACCGCGTGCTGGCCCGCCAGTCCTCCGCCGTCTGGAGCACGCGCAGCTGCTCGCCGACCGTCCCGCTCGTCAGGTGCAGGTGGGTGTACTCCTCGAGCGCGAACGTCAGGTTCGTCCCGTAGGGCGGCGTGGCAGCCTGGTCGGCCAGCAGCTCGTCCTTGGTCGTGAACGGCAGCGAGCGCAGATCGTCGATCGAGCGAACCCTGGCCCCGAGAAGACGCTCGCGCTGGAACGCGTTCGTCTCGAGCACCCGCTGGAGGAGATCGTCGAGCCGGACGAGCTGAGCGTGTCGTTGCTTCTCGTCGATCGCGTGATTGTAGGCGTGCGGCGTGCCGCCGCCGGTCACACGCGGGCGGGTCAGGCGCCGGGCGCGGCGGGCCGCCGCCCTATCCTGTGCGCTGGTGCCGGAACTCCCCGAGGCCGAACGTGCCCGCGCACTGATCGCGGACCGCGCGCTTGGACGCCGCATCACCGGCGTCGAGGACGGCGACAGCTACGTGTGTCGGCCCCACGCCCCCGGCGAGCTGGCCGGCGCGCTGCTCGGCCGGCGCCTGACGAGCGCGAACCGGATCGGCAAGATGCTGTGGCTCGAGACCGACGGCGCGGGGCCCGACCTCGGGCTGCACCTGGGCATGGCCGGGCGAATCGCGATCGATGAGCCGCCGCACGCGCTGTGGGATCGCTTCGTGCTGACCTTCGCCGACGGCGGGCGGCTCGCGCTGCGTGACAAGCGGCGCCTCGGCCGGGCCGTCCTCGCGCCCGACCTCGCGCGGCTGGGGCCCGACGCCGCGCTGGCCACGCGGGCCGAGTTCCGCGCGCGCGTCGGCCGCGGCGGCGGGGCGATCAAGGCGCGGCTCATGGACCAGGGCGTGATCGCCGGGGTCGGGAACCTGCTCGCCGACGAGATCCTCTGGCAGGCGAGGATCGACCCGCGCCGTGCCGCGAACGACCTGTCGGAGGCCGAGCTTGACGCGCTGCGCCGCGCGGTCCGCACCGCGATCCGACACGCGATCCGACACGGCGGCGCCCACTCCGGCGAGCTGATTGCCCACCGTGAGCGTGACGGTCGCTGTCCGCGCTGCGGCGCACCGCTGTCGCGCGCGCGGATCGGTGGGCGTACCACCTATTGGTGCCCGGATGAGCAGCGAACGGCGGGCGACTAGAATCGGGGGATGGGCAGCAGCGACCCCCGGCGCGAGCCGCCGGATCCCCCGACTCGCAACCACGAGCCGCCGGTGACACTCGAGGACCCCGCCGTGGACGCGGTCCCGGAGACGACTCCGCGCCCCGGAGAGAGCGAGGCGGCAGCGGCCGCGCGCCTGCGCCGTGGCCGCCAGGATCCCTGGGGCGCGCCCGAGGACCGGCCCGACCACGCCGGAAACGAAGTCGTCGAACAGCAGCAGCGCCCGCGGTAGACGATGCGATTCGCAGCGTTACGCAAGCTCGGACCGCTCGGCGTGGCCCTGACCGCCGCGCAGGTGGGGCGAACCGTCCACGATCACTGGCGGGCCGTTCCCGCCGAGCAGCGCGACCGGCTGGCTCAGCTGCTGCGCCAGGCCAGGGGCAGGCCGTCGAACCTGTCGGCCGCCGAGCGGCGTGAGCTGAGAGCGCTCCTCCGCGCCCTGAACGTCCCCCGGGCGGTGGTCCGCGCCGCGGTCGCCGGGGGTCTCGGGCGCCGGGCGCTGCGCCGACCGTAGCGGCGGCCACCGCGCGGTTTGCCGGACGGCTGAAGCGGGAATACCGGGCCCATGCCAAACAAGAAGGTCGCCAAGGCGAAAGGGCGCGCGAAGGAAGCTGCCGGCGTGCTGACCGGGGATCGACGCCTGAAGTACGAAGGCCGCATCGAGCAGGCCAAGAGCTCGATCCTGAGCGCCGTCGACACGGTGTTCGAGGCCCTGGCCGACGGCGGGAAGCGCAAGAAGCCCAAGCACGGCAAGGCATCCGGGAAGACCGCGAAGGGCGCGAAGCGCAACCGCGCGAAGTAGGCGGCGGGGCCCAGCCGACCGCGGATCCGCGTGCCGACGATCACGGCCGCGGTTACAATCGACCCCCTGGCCATGGCCCGGTCCCGCCCGAGGAGTGCGCCGCTCGGCGGCGCGAAGGCTCGAGTTCTGCCGAGGGCGCGGTGGCGATAGTCACGCCCGACATCGTCATCTGGCGAGTCGATCTGCGCGAGCCGCCGGCTGTCGTGGAACAGACGGCAGCGCTGCTGAGCGCGGAGGAGCGCGAGCGTGCCGAGCGGGGGACGGCGGAGGTGCGCCGACGGCGGCTGGTGGCACGCGCGGCGCTGCGGATCGCTCTGGCGCGCTGGCTGGCCTGCGCGCCCGCCTCGCTGCGCTTCGCGACGGATCCCGGCGGCAAGCCGCGGTTGGACGGGCCGGGCCCGCACTTCAGCGTCTCGAGCAGCGGCGACTGGAGCCTGATCGCGGTGACCTCGCTGGGCCCTGTCGGGGTCGATGTCGAGCGGGTCGTGGCGCTCGACGAGCTCGAGGGAATCGTCGCGCGCCACTTTGCCGCGGCGCAGGCGCGGGAGATCCTGGAACACAGCGGCGAGCGGCGGCTGCGGGCCTTCTATCGCTGCTGGACACGACTCGAAGCCCACCTCAAGGCGACCGGCACCGGATTCGCCGGCGGGCTGGAGAGCACGCTGAGCGACCCCGATCCCCGGGCGTGGACCGTGGCGGCGGTGGACCCGGGCCGCGGGCTGATCGGCGCCGTGGTCGTCGCCGGCGTGCACCCGTGGGCCGACGCGACGCTGGCGGCACCTGCGCTGGTCGTCCGGGACGCCCTCGCCGAGTAGGTTCAGCGACCGGCTCGCACGGTCGCGGCGGCATCCGCCGCGGGCGGATTCGGACCTTGGGTTCGCCCATTTGCCGCGGGCGCCGGGCCCCCACGGGGAGAAAACCTCACCATCCGGCGAGCGCAAGATGCGAGGAAATTTCACCATCTAAGCGGCGCGCGACGCGTGCACACTCAACGCATGGACGCGCGCGCAACACCGTCGCAGCGGACGGCCTTCCGGCGGTTCTGCGCTGAGCGAACCGGGCGCCGGTTCGGCGACGACGCGGCGTTCCACGCGTTCTCGGTCACCGAGTACCGGCGGTTCTGGCTGCTGTTCCTCGAATGGTCGGATCTGATCTATGAGGGGGTTCCCGAGCCGGTCTGCACGCACGACTCGTGCGAGCACGCGACGTTCTTCCCGGAGCTGCGGCTGAGCTACGCGGAGAACCTGCTGCGCATCGACACGCCAGAGGACGGCGAGCGCCCCGCGCTGGTGGCCCACCGCGCCGATGGCCCGAGCGAGCAGTTGACGCGGCGCGAACTGCGCCGCCGCGTCCGGGTCCTCGCGGCCGAGCTGGCGCAGCTGGGAGTCTCGCCGGGAGAGCGGGTCGTCGCCGTGGCCTCCAACAACCCCGAAGCGATCGTCGGTGCGCTCGCGGCGGCAACGATCGGCGCCACGTTCTCGATCGCCACCCCGGACATGGGCGTGCCCGCGCTGCTCAGCCGCTTCGAGCAGCTTGAACCGGTCGTGCTGATGGCCAACCTCGAGAATCGTGCCGAGACGGGCAGCAGCACGTTGCGCGATCACGTCGGCGCGCTCGCCGCCGCGCTGGGGTCGCTCAAGGTGATCGTCGCGTTGGACGACGGCGCGGCGCCGGCCGTCGGGGTCCCGCTGCTCCGACTGTCCGAGGTGCTGGCCGCGGGCGACGACGATGACCGCGAGTGGCCGCGGTTCTCGTTCAACCACCCGCTGTTCGTCCTGTTCACCTCGGGGACCACGGGCCGGCCGAAGTGCATCGTGCATGGCGCCGGCGGGACGCTGCTGGAGCACGCCAAGGAACACCGGCTGCACGTCGACCTGCGACCGGCGGACACGCTCTTCTTCCACACCTCGACCGCCTGGATGATGTGGAACTGGCAGCTGTCGGCGCTGGCGTGCGGCAGCCCGATCGTGCTCTTCGACGGATCGTTCACCGAGCCGCAGACGCTCTGGGAGCTGGTCGAGCGCCACGACGTCAGCGTCTTTGGGGCGAGTCCGCCCTACCTGCAGCTCTGCCAGGACAGCGGGGCCTCGCCGGGCGGCTCGCTCGGCCTGGGAGCGCTGCGCTCGGTCCTCTCGACAGGCTCGATCCTCCACGACTGGCAGTACGACTGGGTCCGCGAGCACGTCGGCCCGGTCGCCCTGCAGTCGATCTCGGGCGGCACCGACATCATCGGCTGCTTCGTGCTCGGCAACCCCGACCTGCCGATCCGCCGCGGCATGATCCAGTGCGCCAGCCTCGGCCTGGACGTGGCGGCCGTCGCGCCGTCGGGCGAGGCGGTTGGTGAGCTGATCTGCCGCAACCCGTTCCCCTCGCGTCCGCTTGGGTTCGTCGCCGACGACGGCACGCGATTCCACTCCACCTACTTCGAACGCAACCCGGGTGTCTGGACCCACGGCGACCTGATCGAGTTCGACGCCGACGGATACGCGCGAATGCACGGCCGCTCGGACGGCGTCCTCAAGGTCCAGGGCGTTCGCATCGGGCCCGCCGAGATCCAGATCGCGTTGCGCGACGTCGCCGAGGTCCGCGACGTGCTCGCGGTCCAGCAGCAGACCCCGGGCGTGCGCGGCGATTCGCGCGTGGTGCTGCTCGTCGTGCTGCGCGAGGGCGCGACGCTCGACGGTGCCCTGCTGCTGCGGATCCGGCGCGAGATCGCCCGCTGCGCCTCGCCGCTGCACGTGCCGGAGCTGATCGTCGCTGTCGACGAACTGCCGACGACGCACAGCGGCAAGCGCTCCGAGCGCGCCGCGCGTGACGCGGTCGACGGCCGCCCGGTGGGCAACGTCGAGGCGCTGCGCAACCCCGGCTCGCTCGAGGGGATCCGCCGGGCGCTTGCCGAGACCGAGCAGCGGTTGAGCACGCTGGCCCAGGCCCCGGAGGACACGGCCGGGCAGCCGACCGAAGCCCGCCTGCGGGCGATTTGGGAGAGCGTCCTCGGGGTCTCGTCGCTCGGCGCGGACGACAACTTCTTCGACGTCGGCGGCAGCTCGCTCGCGGCGGTGCGCGTGTTCGAGCTGATCTACGAGCGGCTCGGCGTCGATCTGCCGCTCTCGACGCTGCTGCACGCCCCGACGACCAATGCGCTCGCGGAGCTGATCGACGCTCCCGGCGAGCTGCGGGTGCCCTCGATCGTCCCGCTGGCGCCCGGGGCCGACGGGCCGCCGCTGTTCATGCTTCCCGGCTGGCACGGCGACGTCCTGCGCCTGCGCGCGCTCGCCCTGCACCTGGCCACGGACCGCCCGATCTACGGGGTACAGGGCGGGCTGACCGATCCGTCACTCCCGCCGCAGGAGCGGATCGGAGCGCTGGCTGAGCGCTACCTGCAGGCGATCCGTTCTGCCCAGCCCGCCGGACCGTACGCGCTGGTGGGCCATTCGTTTGGCGGATTCCTGGCTTTTGACATCGCTCGCCGGCTGGACGCGCTCAACGAGCGGGTCGAGTTGCTCGGGATCCTCGACACGGCCGTGCACCACCGTTGGCTGACGCCGCGAGACCGAGCCGGCTTCCTGATCCTGCGCCCGTTCCGCTACGCGCGAACGACGCTGCGATCGCCACGCAGGGTGCTGGCACCCTATGCGCGCAGCTTCGCGGCCCGTGTCGGTCTGGGCGTGGCGGATCCGCCCGCGCCGCTGCTGATGCGCGAGCGCCTCGCGACCGGTTTGGAGGCGTGGGCCGCGTATCGCCCGCAGCCGTATCCGGGCACCGTCACGCTGTTCAGGGCCAAGGAGCGCGACGGCACGATCGCCGACGCGCAGACGATCTGGCGCGAGGTCGCCCGCGGCGGCCTCGCCATCGAGCAGGTCCGCGGGGGGCACAACGAAATGCTGGTCGAGCCCAACGTCGAGGTGCTGGCCGAGCGGCTCTCCGCATGGCTGACCGACGGTGCCGGCGCCGTCCGCGAGGACCAGGTCCCGGCGCTGCGGGCCGAGCTGCCACGGCGCCGGGCGACGACCGTCTGACCCGCGTGCCGCCGCCGGGGCAGCCGCGCGGGCGGAGTGCTGGGCCGTCGTGCGGCCCGGAACGCGCGCGGCGGACCTCCGTCGATTACCGACCGGCGCCGTACGAGCGTA
>DATLQS010000042.1:0-13655 GCA_035535075.1 Solirubrobacteraceae bacterium | reverse complement strand
GCTCGAGCGCACCGGGCTGACGATCGAGGACATCGACATCGTCGAGATCAACGAGGCCTTCGCGGCGCAGGTCGTGGCGTGCATGCGCCAGCTCGGGATCGCCGACGAGCAGCTCAACCCGTTCGGCGGTGCCATCGCCCTCGGTCACCCGTTCGGAATGACCGGTGCGCGGATCATGACGACGCTGATCAACGGGCTCGAGGCGACCGGCGGGCGGCTGGGGATCGACGCGCTCTGCGTCGCCGGCGGGATGGGTCAGGCGATGCTGGTCGAACGGATCTGAGAGCGCGGATCAGGCGCTCGCGGGGCGGGCCAGCGAGAGCGCGAACCAGTCGTTCTCGTCGGTGTGCCAGGCCGCCAGCGCGAGCCCGGCCGCGGCGAGTTCGGCCGCCACGCGCTCGCGGGTGAACTTGGCGCTGATCTCGGTGCGCAGCTCCTCGCCCGCCGCGAAGCGGACCTTCAGGTCGATTGCCGGAAGCACGACCTCCTGAGCCTCGCGGGCGCGTAGTCGGATATCCATCCACTCGTTCTCGGCGTCGAAGCGCGCGACGTGCTGAAACCCGGCGGGGTCGAAGTTCGCGCCGAGCTCGCGGTTGATGACGTGGAGGATGTTGCGGTTGAACTCCGCGGTGATCCCGTCCGAGTCGTCGTAGGCCGCCTCGAGGGTTGCTCGATCCTTGACAAGGTCGGTGCCCAGCAGCAGATGGTCCCCGTCGGCGAGCAGCCCGGCGATCGTGCGCAGGAAACGCTGGCGGCTCGCCGGGACGAAGTTGCCGATCGTCCCGCCGAGAAACGCGAGCAGCCGGGGTCCGGTCGCCGGCGGCAACCGGTCGAGGTGGCGTTCGAAGTCGCCGATCAGCCCGTGGACCGCAAGCCCCGGATACTCACGGGCCAACTCCGCCGCGCTCTCGCGCACGACGCGCTCGGTTACGTCGACGGCAACGAACCGCTGCAGCGTGCCGGCGGCCGCCATCGCGTCGAGCAGCAGGCGCGTCTTTGTCGCGCTGCCCGAGCCGAGCTCGACGAGCTCGCTGGCGCCGGTCGTCGCGATCAGCTCGCCGGCGACCCGCTCGAGGATCGACCGCTCGGTGCGGGTCGGGTAGTACTCCGGCAGCTCGCAGATCCGATCGAACAGCGCTGCGCCGCGCGAGTCGTAGGCGTACTTGGGCGGCAGCTCCTTGAGCGGTCTTGTCAGGCCGTCCAGGACGTCCTCGGCGAGCGTGCGAGTGGCTTCGCCCTCGAGCGCGTGCTCGACCGAGATCGCGTCCGGCGGCGGGGGCGTGGATCGGCTCATCGGTGCACGACCGAGCGGTCGAGGACGAGCTCGCCGACCCCCGTCAGGCGCCGCCCCGTGCCGTCCTCGAGCCCACGCGGCGGCCCGTCGACGTCGACGATTGCGAGCCGGTCGCGGTTGGTCACCGGCAGCCTGCCGAGGGGAGAAGCATCAACCTCAACTTGATGTTGAGGTCGTTCATTTCCGTGGGCGAATCCGTCGGCGCCAGACCGGCGGGCTGGGCAGGGTGAATGGACGCGCTCGAGGTCGGCGTTCGAAATGCCGTCCGCCAGCGCAAGTGTCTGCGCATGCGCTGCTTCAAGCCCGCGTTGATCGAGCACCGCCATGCCGCCGCCACATCCTAGAGGACGCGTCAGGGCGCGCCGAGCGACGGCGCTTCCCAGGCCGCCAGCACGCGGCGCGCGTGCTCGTGGCCGAGCACGCCGATCCCGGCGGGGGCCAGCACGAACAGCGCTCCGTCGGCCGCCTGCAGGCCGAGCCAGCGAGCGGTCAGCACGCGCAGCATGTGCCCGTGCGAGAACACCAGGACGTCGCCCTGCGGCGGCAGCATCGCGAGAACCGCGTCGGCGCGTCGGCCGACCTCGGCGGTGTGCTCGCCGTCGGGACATCCGTCGCGCCACAGATCCCAATCGGGCCGCCGTTCGAGGATCTGCGCCGTCGTCAGTCCCTCGTAGGCGCCGTAATCCCATTCGAGGAGCTCGCGTCGCTCCTCCGGCGCGAAGCCGACGATCCGCGCCGTCTCGAGGGCGCGCGCCAGCGGGCTGCTCCAGACCGCGGCGAATGAGCGCCCGGTCAGCCGCGCGCGCAGGCCAACCGCCGCCGCGCGCCCGGCGTCGTTGAGCGTCAGGTCCGTGCGGCCGGTGTGCTGCCCGCTCACCGTCCAGTCGGTGTCGGCGTGGCGCACGATCACCAGCTGGCCGGTCACGCTCGGCCCCGCACTAGACGGCCGCCAGCGCGGCCGTGTCGGCGATCACCGACAGGCGCTCGCGGACCAGCAGGCTCGCCGGCACCGCGGGGTCGGGGCCGGCGAGCGCCCTGGCGAGCGCCGCGGCCTTCGCCGACCCGCTGGCCAGAAGGACCACGCTGCGCGTGCTGCGCAGCACCTCGAGGCTCAGCGATACGCGGTCGGGCGGTGGCTTGGGCGCGTTGTGAACGGCGACGGCGGCGACGCCGCGCGCCTCGAGCGCCGGGTTGTGCGGAAACAACGAGGCGGTATGGCCGTCCTCGCCGATTCCCAGCAGCGCGATGTCGAGCACCGGGACCGAGCCGCCGTCGCTGCTCACGCGCTCGTGCAGCAACGCGTCATAGGCGGCCGCGGCAGGCTCCGCGCCCCGTTCTCCCTCGATCCGATGCACGAGCGCGCCGGCGGCGTGCCCGAGCAGCGTCTCGGCGACCATGCGGTAGTTCGCCTCCGGGTCCTCGGGTCCGACGCAGCGCTCGTCGCCGAACCACAGCTCGACTCCGTCCCAGCGTTTGGGCTGCAACTGCGCGTAGGCCCCGGCGGGTGTCGTGCCGCCGGCAAGCGCGAGATGAGCGAACCCACGCGCGGTCAGCGTGGCGTCGAGGAGCTCGGCGATCAGCCGCGCCGCGCGCTCGGCGACGGCGTCCCCGTCGGCGGCGCGGATCACGTTCGGGGCGCTCATGTGAGCATCCCGGCCGCGGCGTTGAGCGCGTCGCGATAGGTCGGGTCGCGCAGCAGCGACTGGCGGATGCCCTCGCCGAGGATCCCGCCCTCTCCCCGCGAGGCGCCGAGCAGCTTCCATCGGCGCTCGCCGCCGTGGCCGTCGCGGCTGATCGCCGCCAGGCCGCCCGGGCCGCGGTCGAGCGACAGCTCGCTCCCGTCGCGAAAGCCGATCGTGATCCCGCCGAGTCCGGGGACGTCCTGATGGACCGACTCGAGCGCGACCTCGACCGCGCCCATCGCGCCGATCGCGCGGCCGTGCCCGTCGCGCGTCAGCTGCCCCAGCGGCCAGCCCAGCCGCGAGGTCAGCCACCCGCACAGCAGCAGCGCGGCGGCGCCGGACTCGGCGACGTTGCGAATGCGCAGCGCTGCGATCTCTGCGAGTCGGTGCCGCTGCGTCGGCGCGTTGAAGACGGTCGCGATCCGCTCGCGCCACGGCGTCGAGCGCAGCCAGGCGAGGTCGACCACGTAGCGCTGGTCGAGCAGCGCCTGGGCTCGCCGCAACGCCCCGGCGACGTCGGGGTCCTCGAGCGAGTCGAGCAGGACGCACTGCGACAGGCCACGCAGCGCGTCGACCGCCTGCCAGTGCCCGTGCGGCGCCCAGACAACCGTCGTCAGGTCGGTCACGACCAGCGGGTCGACGATCGTCCCAAGGTGGTCGAGGTGCCCCGGGCCGAGGTCGAGGGTCACCGTCTCGTGCGTGAGCACGTGCTGTCCCGCCGCCGGCGTCGCGTCCGCGGCGATCGAGGCGACCGCGTCGATCGTTCGCCGGCCCTCGGTGACGGCGCAGACGATGGTGCGCGACGGGTGGTAGCGGCCGACGCGCCGCAGGCGGTTCGCGATCTCGCCGCTCCACTGGCGCTCGACGATGCAGATCAGGTTGAGCACCCGCGCCGGTACGTAGCCGTCGCTCTCGTTGTGGCGCTCGAGCAGCAACTCGCGCAGCGCAGCCTCGATCGCCGCCGGCGTGGTGTTCTGGGCGGCCCAGACGGTGTCGTTGACAGCCGGCATCGATGCTGGCTCAGGAGCCCCCGCCGGGCATTCAGATGGCCCGCCACTGGTGGCCGTCGAGCAGCAGCGCGTCAGCCTCCGCCGGCCCCTGGCTGCCGGCAGCGTATTGCGGCAGGGCTGCGGCGTCGGCGGCCCACTGCGAGACGATCGGATCGCAGATCCGCCACTGCGCCTCGACCTCGTCGTTGCGCGTGAACAGCGTCGCCTCGCCTCGCATGGCGTCGAGGATCAGGCGCTCATAGGCCTCGGGCGACTGCGACAGGAACGCGGTTCCGTAGAGGAACTCCATGTTGACCGGGCGGATGCGCATCCGCGTCCCTGGGATCTTGGCGCCGAGCGACAGCGAGACGCCCTCGTTGGGCTGCATCGTCAGCACCAGCTGATTGGGCCGCACGCCGAGCGAGCCGTCCTGCTCGAAGGCGAGATGGGGCACCGGGCGCAGTGTCACGGCGATCTCGGTGACCTTCCGCGCCAGGCGCTTGCCGGTGCGCAGGTAGAACGGCACTCCTGCCCAGCGCCAGTTGTCGACCTCGAGCCGCAGCGCGGCGTAGGTCTCGGTGTGGGAGTCGGGCGGCACGCCCTCCTCCTCGAGATAGCCGACGACCGGCTCGCCGCCGCTCTCGCCCGGACCGTACTGGGCGCGGATGCTCATCTCGGCTATCTCGTCGGGCGCCGGCGTGCGAATCGCGTGGAGCACCTTGACCTTCTCGTCGCGCACGGCGTCGGCGGCGAAGGTCACCGGCGGCTCCATGCACAGCAGCGTCAACAGCTGCAGCATGTGGTTCTGGACCAGGTCGCGCAGCGCGCCCGCGTGGTCGTAATAGCCGGCGCGGCTGCCGATGCCGATGTCCTCGGCGGCCGTGATCTGCACGTGGGCGATGTAGTTGCGGTTCCACAGCGGCTCGAACATGCCGTTCGCGAAGCGAAACGCGAGCATGTTCTGGACCGTCTCCTTACCCAGGTAGTGGTCGATGCGAAAGATCTGGCTCTCCGCGAACACCGACAGGACCTGGCGGTTGAGCCCGCGCGCCTCGGCCAACGACGTGCCGAACGGCTTCTCGATCACGGCGCGCACATCGACCTCGTCGGACTGCGCGAGCCCGGCCGCGCCCAGCGCATCGACGATCACCGCGAAGAACTCCGGCGCCGTCGAGAGATAGAAGGCGCGCGCCATCGGCTCGCCCGCGGCGGCGTCGAGCTCGGCCAGCGCCGCCGCGAGGGCCTGGTAGGTCGCGGCGTCGTCGAAGGCGCCCGACACGTAGCGCAACTCGTCGAGCAGGCCGGCGAGCACGCTCTCGTCCGCAGGCGTGCGTGAGAACGTGCGGATCGACTCGGCGGCGATCTCGCGGTATTCGTCGTGCGAGAGCTCGCCGCGCGAGACCCCGATCAGGTTGAAGCGACCGGGCAGCGCTCCCTCGTGGGCGAGGTTGTACACGGCCGGCAGCAGCTTGCGCCTGGCCAGGTCGCCGGTCGCCCCGAAGATCACCAGATTGGTCGGCGCGACCGGCAGGCGCTCGAGCCCCTGCGCGAGCGGGTTCGGTTCGAGGTCGGCGACCGTCACGAGCCGCTCTTCTTGACCGCGTGGCCGCCGAACTGATTGCGCAGCGCGGCCAGCACGCGGGCGCTGTAGTCGCCTTGGGCGCGCGAGTAGAAGCGGCTGTTGAGGGCGGCGCTCAGCGCCGGCGTGGGCACGCCGTGGTCGATCGCATCGGCGAGCGTCCAGCGGCCCTCGCCGGAGTCCTCGACCCAGCCCTCGAGCCCGGCAAGGTCGTTGCCGTCCGTTTCGAAGGCGCGCGCGGCGAGTTCGCACAACCACGAGCGAATCACCGACCCCTGATTCCACAGGTGCGCGATCTTCGCGTTGTCGAGCTCGAACTCCGACTCGCGGAATAGCTCGAAACCCTCGGCGTAGGCCTGCATCAGGCCGTATTCGATCGCGTTGTGGACCATCTTCACGTAGTGCCCCGCGCCGCTGGGACCGAAGTGCTCCCATCCCCGCGGGCCGATCGCCGCGACGGCGTCGGGCGCCGTCGGCGGGGCGAGCACGTCGAGGATCGGCGCGAGGCGGCGGACTGCCCGCGCGGGGCCGCCGACCATCATGCAGTAGCCGACCTCGAGGCCCCAGACGCCGCCGCTGGTGCCGACATCGACGTAGTGCATCCGGCGCTTGCGCAGCAGCTGCGCCCGGGCCTGGTCGTCGGTCCACTTCGAGTTGCCCCCGTCGACGATCGTGTCATCGGCGTCAAGCAGCTTGGCGAGCGCCTCCACGGTCTTCTGCGTCGGGTCTCCGGCCGGCACCATGATCCAGACGATCCGGGGCGGCTCGAGCGCCTTGACAAGCTCGCGCAGGCTCGCCGTGCCGCGTGCACCGGTCTTGCTCGCGCGGGCGACCGCCCGCGCGTCGAAATCGAAGGCGACCACCTCGTGGTCCGAGTCGCGGCGAATCCGCGCGACCATGTTGCCGCCCATCTTCCCGAGGCCGACGAAGCCGATCTGCATCAGAGCATCTCCTTGATCCGGGTGTGGAGGTCGCGCAGCGCGTTCGCGGGGTCGCCGCTCAGGCGGACGATCTCGGCCGCCAGCCCGTGGGAGCGCAGCGTCTGGAGATCGCCAAGCGCCTGCGCGGTCTTCAGCGTGCGGAACGAGTGGCTCGCGCCGGGGATCGCGACGTCGGGTCCCGCGTCGGCGATCAGCGACAGGAAGCGCCCGACCGGCGGCCCGCCCTTGTGGAACTGGCCGGTGGAGTGCAGGAAGCGGGGGCCGTAGCCGAACGTCGTCGCCAGGCGAGTGTGGCGCATCAGGGTGGCGCGCAGCGCGGCCATCTCCTCGTCGAACTCGATCGACGGCGCGAGGTATCCCATGACGGCGATGTAGCCGCCCGGAGACCCGCCGCCCAGCAGCTCACGCAGCGCCGCGTCGTCGGCGAAATCCGGTTCCGGCAGCGAGCCGCCGCCGAGCACCCGCTTGGTGGCGTCCTTGGCCTCCTGAACGTTGGGCTGGTCGAACGGGTTGATCTCGAGCACCCAGCCGGCGACCGCGGTTGCAAACTCGGCGAGGAAGAACATCCGCCCGAGGTCCTCGCTGCCGTTGACGGTCAGCGTGAACGTGGGATGGCCGGCCTTGCCGAGTGCCTCGATCCGGGCGTCGGTCTCGGCGTTGACCCGCTCGCCGTCGCGCAGGTGGACGAAGACGCGGTCGGCGCCGTAGCACTCGGGCTCGAGCAGGGGTTCGTCGGCCACCGGCAGGATTCCGCGGCCCTGCTTGCCGGTGCTCTCGGCGACGAGCTGCTCGACCCACAGCCCGAAGCTCGGGGTCGGATCGCCGACGACGAACGTCAGCTTGTCGCGGCCGTGGCGGGCAAGCTCGCCCAGCGCGAGGCCGAGCCAGAGGCCGGGGTTGGTCTGCGTCTGCTCGAAGTGCGCGCACTCCTGCTCCGCCAGCACGGCGCGTTCGAGCAGCGCGTGCACGGGTGCGCCGATCAGCGCCGCGGGCACCAGCCCGAACAGCGACAGCGCCGAGTAGCGACCGCCGATGTTCGGGTCGTTCTCGAAGCTCGCGCGAAAACCGTGCTCGCGCGCCAGCTCGAGCAGCGAGCTGCCGGGGTCGGTGATCGCGACGAAGCGGCTTCCGTCGGGCACGAGCGAATGGAAGTGCGCAAACAGCGACAGGGTCTCGATCGTCCCCCCCGACTTGGTCGAGACGATGAACAGGGTGTGCTGCAGATCGATCGTCTCCTGCACCGCCAGGATCGTCGCCGGGTCGGTCGAGTCGAGCACGTGCAGCGCGAGCGCGCCGTCGGTCGCCCCGAAGGTGCGCCACAGGACCTCGGGCGCGAGGCTCGATCCGCCCATCCCGAGCAGGACGGCGTCGGTCAGCCCGTCGGCGGCGCAGCCGCGGGCGAACTCGACGAGCTCGTCGGCCCGTTCCAGCATCGCGTCGGAGATCGTCAGCCAGCCGAGCCGATCGCCGATCTCCGCGATCCCGGGACCGCCCCACAACGACTCGTCCTTGGCCCACACGCGGCGCGCGATTCGCTCCTCGACGGCTTTCGCGACGCGGGCAGCCACGGCGCTCGAGCGCTCGCCGTCGATTACGGCGGCGATCGCCGGCGGGCGTCCCGTGAGGACCATCTGGCGCGCGCTCTCGATCCCGGCCAGCAGCTTGTCCATCGGAGTGACGAACGCGGCGATGCCCTGCTCGAGCAGGGTCGCCGTGACATCGTCGATGTCGATGCCGGCCTCCGCGAGGGCGCGCAGCGCCGGCGCCGGGTCGAGCTGTGCGGTCCCGGGGACGATCGTGCCGCGCTCGGCGACGGCCAGCAGCGTCTTGAGCGGCATCGTGTTGACGGTGTCGGGTGCGACCAGCCCGTCGACGTACATCGTGTCGGGATACGCCGGGTTCTTGACCCCGGTCGATGCCCACAGCGGCCGCTGGACGAGGGCCCCGGCGGCGCGCAGGGCGGCGAAACGCTGGCCGAGGAAGATCTCCTCGTAGCGCACGTAGGCCGCGCGGGCGTTGGCGAGCGCGGCGGTCCCCGCGAGGTCGTTGCGCCCGAGCGCCTCCAGGCGCTTGTCCACCTCGGTGTCGACCCGCGAGACGAAGAAGCTGGCGACCGAATGGACGTCAGGCGAAAGGCCCGCGTCGATGCGCCGTTCGAGACCGCGCATGTAGGCCTCGGCCACCTTGGTGTATTGCCCGACTCCGAACAACAGGGTCACGTTGATGTTGATCCCCTCGAAGATCGCCTGTTCGATCGCGGGGACGCCGGCGTCGGTGCCGGGGATCTTGATGAACACGTTCGGGCGGTCGAGGCGGGCCCAGTAGTCGCGCGCCTGCGCCAGCGTGCCCTCGGTGTCGTGGGCGAGGCCCGGCGCCACCTCGAGCGAGACGAATCCGTCGCCGTGCTCCTCGTAGACCTCGCGCAGCACATCGGCGGCGTCCTGGACGTCGGCGACGGCCAGGCGCTCGTAGAGCGCGACCGCGTCGAGGCCCTCGTGCGCCAGCTCCGCCAGGGCGTCGTCGTAGTCGTCGGAACCGAGGATCGCCTGCTCGAAGATCGCCGGGTTGGAGGTGACGCCTCGCAGCGAGCACTCGTCGCGCAGGCGAGCGAGCTCACCGCTGACGATCAGCCCGCGGCGGATCTGGTCCAGCCAGGGCGAGGTACCGGCCGCGACGAGCGCGGCGAGGTTGGCGTTGGCGGTGTGGGGTGCGCTTGCCATTGTGTGGTCCTCTCAGGTGCTCAGTAGTGCGTGGGCCTGCTCGACGATCGCTGCCGTGGTGATTCCGAAGTGGGCGTAGACCGCCGCCTCCGGGGCGGAGGCGCCGAACGTTCGCATGCCGATGACGGCGCCGCGCTCGCCGGTCCAGCGGTCCCAGCCGAACGGGCTTGCGGCCTCGACGGCGATCCGCGGCGTTCCCGGCACGCCCAGGACGCGTTCGCGCTCGCCGGCCGGTTGATGCTCGAATCGATCCATGCACGGCATGCTGACGACGCGCGCCGCGATGCCGTCGGCGGCCAGTTCCTCGGCCGCGGCAAGGCACAGCCCGACCTCCGAGCCGGTGCCGATCAGGACCAGCGAGGGGTCGTTGTCGGTGTCGCGCAGGATGTAGGCGCCGCGCTCGATCGCGTCGTCAGGGATCAGCTTGGGATCGAGGACGACCAGCGCCTGGCGGGAGAGCGCGAGCACGGTCGGCGTCTCCGAGGCGCGCAGCGCAAAGCTCCAGGCGAGCGCGGTCTCGTGTGCGTCGGCCGGTCTGACGACGTTGATGTTCGGCGTCGCGCGGAGCGCCGCGAGCTGCTCGATCGGCTGGTGGGTCGGCCCGTCCTCGCCGACGCCGATCGAGTCGTGGGTGTAGCAGAAGATGCACGGCAGCTCCATCAGCGCGGCGAGCCGGATCGCGCCCTTCATGTAGTCGGAGAAGATCAGGAACGTCGCGCCATAGGCTCGCAGGCCGCTCAGCGCGAGCCCGTTGACGATCGCTCCCATGGCGTGCTCGCGAATGCCGAAATGCAGGTTGCGTTGCTCGAACGCGCCGCGCTCGACGTTGCCCCCGCCTTCGATCAGCGTCAGCGTCGAGGGAGCCAGATCGGCGGCGCCGCCGACCAACGACGGCACGAGTCCCGCCGCCACCTGCAGCACCTCCTGGGAGGCCTTGCGGGTGGCGATCTTGGTGCCCGGCTCGAAACGCTTGAGCGGCCCACTCGGCAGCGTCGGCGGACGGCGGTCGAAGATCGCCTCGAGCTCCTCGGCGAGCGCGGGGTGCGCGGCGCGGTAGGCCGCCAGCCGCTCGTTCCACGCGCGCTCGGCCTCCTCCCCGCGCGGGATCGTCGCGCGGTAGTGCTCGAGCGCCTCGGCCGGGACATGGAACGGGGGCTCGGTCGGCCAGCCGTAGGCCTCCTTGGTCAGCCGCACCTCATCCTCGCCGAGCGGCGAGCCGTGCGCACCGGCGGTGTCCTGCTTGTTCGGCGCGCCGAACGCGATGTGGGTGCGGCAGATGATCAGCGAGGGGCGGTCGGTGACCGCCATCGCGGCCTGCGCGGCCTGTTCGAGGCGCTCGACCGCGAGGTCCTCACCAAGCCGCTGGACATGCCAGCCGTAGGCCTCGTAGCGTGCGCCGACGTCTTCGCTGAACGCCAGTGCGGTGTCGCCCTCGATCGAGATGTGGTTGTCGTCGTAGAAGGCGATCAGCCGCCCCAGCCCGAAGTGACCGGCGAGCGAGGAGGCCTCGGAGGAGATTCCCTCCTCCATGTCCCCGTCGGAGGCGATCGTGAACGTGTGGTGGTCGATGATCTCGTGGCCGACGCGATTGAAGCGCGCCGCCAGCATCCGCTCGGCGAGCGCCAGACCGACGCAGTTCGAGATGCCCTGCCCAAGCGGCCCCGTGGTCGCCTCGATCCCCGGGGCGTGCCCGTACTCCGGGTGTCCGGCGCAGGGCGAACCGAGCTGGCGGAAGTTCTCGAGATCCTCCAGCGCGAGACCGTAGCCGCACAGGTACAGCACCGAGTACAGCAGCATCGAGGCGTGCCCGCAGGACAGCACGAAACGGTCGCGGTTCGGCCACGCGGCGTTCGCCGGGTTGTGGCGCATGACCCGCGTGTAGAGCGTGTAGGCGACCGGGGCCAGCGCCATCGGCGTGCCCGGATGGCCCGAGTTCGCCTTCTGCACCGCGTCCATGGCGAGCGTGCGGATCGTGTTGATGCAAAGCTCGTCGAGCTTGGCGGCAGGCGGGGCTGCGCTCATCTGGCTTCTCCGTTCTGGCTGTTCAGTTCGGTGCGGGCGAGCAGTGCGGCACCACGCACGCCGGCCTGTGGACCTGACCGGGCGATGCGGATCTCGGTTGCGGTGCCGACTCCGGGGAGCACGTACTCGAGCGCGACGGAGCGGGCCGGTTCGAGCAGCAGATCCCCTGCTGACGATACGCCACCGCCGATCGCGACGACCTCCGGGTCGAAGGTGTTGATCGCGTTGGCCACGCCGATGCCGACGCGGCGTCCCAGTGTCGCCACGCAACCGATCGCGATCGCGTCGCCAGCCTGGGCCGCGGCGACGGCGTCCGGGCCGGCGACCGATCCGCGCGCGGCGAGGGTGGCGCCGAGCGCCGACTCCGGGTGCGCCGTGGCGGCCTCGCGTGCGAGGCGGTCGAGTACGTGCCCGGCCGCGAGCGACTCCAGCGAGCCCGGTTGGGGGAAGCCCGTCGCCGCCGGGATGAGCTCGCTGAGCGCGATCAGGGTGTGACCCAGCTCGCCCGCCGCGCCGGTCGCGCCGCGGTAGGACCGTCCGTCGATCACGATCCCGCCGCCGACGCCGGTGCCGACGGTGAACATCACCAGGCTGCGGACGTCGAGGCGCCCGTGGGCATCGTGGGCCTCGGCGAGCGCCGCCACCGTCGCGTCGTTGTCGACGAACACGGGCAGGCCGAGACGATCGCTGAGCACGGTCCGCAGCGGGACGTCCTGGAGCGGGATGTTGACGCTGGAGCGCACGCGTCCGGTCGCGAACTCGACGACCGACGGGATCCCGACACCGACCGCCGCCGGCGATTCCCCGGCAGCCACCTCGCCGACCTGGGCGACGATCTGCGCCAGCAGCGCCTCGGCGCTCGAGCGTTCGGTCGCACGCACCAGCGGCTGGCCGACGGCGCCCCCGCGCATCGCGGCAACCGACGTCTTGGTGCCGCCGACGTCGACGCCGATGAGGAGCCCGGCTGCGGTCATGGCGAGCAAGCTATCAGCAGGCCTGACCGCCCTCGTCACGGTCCTGGTGCGGGCAGGCAGGATGTCAGCTCGCCCCGTGGCGTATACCCTGGATGGGTGACCGAGCGCCCGAGCAGCACACCCCCGGATCGCAATCTGGCGCTCGAGCTCGTGCGGGTCACCGAGGCAGCGGCACTGGGCGCCGCGCGTCTGATCGGTCGCGGTGACAAGGAGGCGGCCGACCAGGCGGCGGTCGACGCGATGCGCCACATGCTCGACAGCGTGCACATGGACGGCGTCGTGGTGATCGGCGAGGGTGAGAAGGACGAGGCGCCGATGCTGTTCAACGGCGAGCGGATCGGCGATGGATCGGCGCCGCACGTCGACATCGCCGTCGACCCCCTCGAGGGCACGACGCTGACCGCCCGCGGGATGCCGAGCGCCCTGTCGGTGATCGCGCTGTCGCCGCGCGGAACGATGTTCGACCCGGGCCCGTGCGTGTACATGGAGAAGATCGCCGGCGGCGCCGAGATCGTCGACCTGCTCGATCTCGACCGCCCGATCGGCGAGACGCTCGCGCTGGTGGCGAAGCGCAAGGGGATCCCGGTTGCCGACGTGATGGTGGTGATGCTCGACCGCCCGCGGCACACCGAGGCGCTGAGTGCGATTCACGCCGCCGGCGCGCGTGTGCGCCTGATCAGCGACGGCGATGTCTCGGCGGCGTTGCTGGCCTGTGGCGAGGGCGGGCCGGTCGACCTCCTGTGGGGGATCGGCGGCACGCCCGAAGGCGTGCTCTCGGCGGCCGCGATCAAATGCATCGGCGGCCAATTGCTCGGTCGCCTGTGGCCGCGTGACGATCGCGAGCGCCAGGCGGCGATCGACGCCGGCTACGACCTCGGCCGGGTGCTGGATTGCGCCGACCTCGTCGCCGGCGACGACTGCTTCTTCTCGGCGACGGGCGTCACCGACGGCGACGTGCTGCAGGGCGTCCGCTACCAGGGTGCGACGAGCGCGACGACCGAGTCGCTCGTGATGCGCTCGCGGTCGGGCACCGTGCGGAGGATCCACGCCCGCCACGACCGCTCCAAGCAGCGGTCGCTGACGGGGCTGTACGGGTAAGGGCTCGGGTGCCTCGTCGGCCGCCCCTCCTGGGGCGGCCTGCGGGGCTCCTCGCCTGGGCGTTGACCGGCGCGCGCTCGGCTGTTGGTGCGGGGCTTGGCGGGTGCGCGTGTCGCGCCGGCTGGGAGCGGGATGGTGCGCGGCGACCGATGGGGGTTGGTCCCGGGGCGGACGGTGTGCGGGGGAAGCGCACTTGTGCCATGAACCCGGCCGCCCCTCCTGGGGCGGCCTTCGAGCTGCCTCGGATTGCGGGTGATCAGACGGTGGTGGGGGAAGCGGCCGGTGCGGGATTCGGCAGGCCCGGGCGGCGCCGCCCGCCGGCTACTCGGGAGATATCCGCAAACCGGTCCACTCAC
>DATLQS010000041.1:0-19728 GCA_035535075.1 Solirubrobacteraceae bacterium | reverse complement strand
CGCTCGACCCACACGAGCACCGTCGGGCCGGCGCCGGAGATGCTCGCGCCGAGCGCGCCGAGCCCGCTCGCGCCGGCGACGAGCTCGGCCGAGCGCGGGTACAGGGACGCGCGATAGGGCTGGTGCAGCCGGTCGCCGAGGCCGCGGGCCACGAGCTCGAGCTCCCCGGTCGCCAGACCCAGCATGAGCAGCGCCCCGTGCGCGGTGTTGTAGACGGCATCGGCGAGCGGCACCTGCCCGGGGAGCGCCGCCCGCGCCTGCGCCGTCGCGACCGGCTCGCGCGGGACGACGAGCAGCGCCTCGAGGCCGTCCGGCGCGTCGAAGCGGTGGGGCACGGCGTCGGCGCAGACGACGACCCCGCCGAACAGCGCGGCCGCCGCGTTGTCGGGGTGGCCCTCGAGCTCGGTCGCCAGGGCCAGCAGCTCGCCACCGCCGCCGGACAGCCGATCCGCGGCGAGCAACCCGGCGACGATCGCCGCCGCGCTCGAGCCCAGCCCGCCGCTGAGCGGTATCTGCGAGCGGAGCTCGAAGCGGTAGGCCGACGCCGGCAGGATTCGCTCGAACGCCGCCACCGCCAGGTTCGTGCGGTCGTGCGGCACGTCGAGCGCGCTGACCAGCTCGAACTGTTCGGCCTCGCTCACGTCGAGCTCGAGGAACAGCCCGAGCGCCGCGGCGAAGCAGTCGAACCCGGGCCCGAGGTTCGCCGAGGAGGCCGGCACGCGGACCCTGACCACGGCGCCGGCTATCCGAGCACCGCGCGCTCGATCGCGCGCAGCTGCGGCTCGCACGGCACGACCGCCCCGACCTGCTCGAGCGCCACATCGGGGTCCTTGAGGCCGTGCCCGGTGAGCACGCAGACCACCCGCTCCGCGCCGTCAGGGCCGTATTTCAAAAGCCCGGCGACCGAGGCGGCCGACGCCGGCTCGCAGAAGACGCCCTCGGTCGCCGCGAGCAGCCGGTAGGCGGCGAGAATCTCCTCGTCGGTCACGGCGCGGATCGCGCCGCGCGAGGCGCGCATCGCGTCGATCGCCTCCTCCCAGCGGGCCGGGTTGCCGATCCGGATCGCGCTGGCCACGGTCTCGGGGTCGCTGACCGGCGCGCCGTTGACCAGCGGCGCCGCGCCCGCTGCCTGGAAGCCGAACAGCCGCGGTGCGACACCCGACTCGACGAAGCCCAGCCAGTAGGCGGTGATGTTGCCGGCGTTGCCGACCGGGATGCACAATGCGTCGAGGCGGCCGTCGAGATCCTCGAGCAGCTCGAACGACGCCGTCTTCTGTCCCTGCAGGCGAAACTCGTTGACCGAGTTGACCAGCGCGATCGGGTGGCGTTCGGCGAGTTCGCGAACGAGTTCCAGGGCGGTGTCGAAGTTCCCGCGCAGCGCGATCACCCGTGCCCCGTGGACGAGCGCCTGAGCGAGCTTGCCGGTCGCGATCTTGCCGTCGGGGACGATCACGGCGCCGCGGAGGCCCGCCTTGGCCGCGTAGGCGGCAGCGCTCGCCGCCGTGTTCCCGGTCGATGCGCAGATCACGGCCTGCGCCCCCTCGCGCACCGCCGCCGACACCGCACAGGTCATCCCGCGGTCCTTGAACGACCCGGTCGGATTGGTGCCCTCGAGCTTCAGGTGGACCTCGGCGCCGACCCGCTCGGACAGCCGTTCGGCGAGCACCAGCGGCGTCGCGCCCTCGCCCAGCGTGACCACCGGGTCCGTGGCGGCGAACGGCAGCCGGTCGCGGTAGCGCTCGATCACCCCCACCGAGCGCGGCTGGGTCATACGAACTCCTCGTCGATGACGCTGATCGCGCGCGGCGCCGAACGCACGTGCTCGAGTCGCGCGATCGAGGCGAGGGCGATCTCGAGCCGCGAGTGCGCGAGCGGGTGGGTCACCATCATCAGCTGTGCGCGCTCGCCGAGCCCGCGCTGCACCACCGACTTGATCGACGCCCCGGCGTCGCCGAGCAGCTGCGCGATCTGCGCCAGCACGCCGGGCCGGTCGTCGACTTCCAGGTGCAGGTAGAACGCCGACATGACGTCCTCGACGATTGGCAGCCGTTCGAGTGCCGGAGCCAGCGCCGGCGCTCCCGTGATCGCCGCGACGACGTCGCCGAGCACCGCGCTCGCCGTCTGCGAGCCGCCCGCGCCGGGACCCGACATGGTGATCTCGGTGATCGCGTCCGACTCGACGGTGACCGCGTTGAAGGCGCCGCTGACCGATGCCAGCGGGTGCCCGCCGTAGAGAAACGCAGGATGCACGCGCACCGAGATCCCCTCCGGGAGTCGCTCGGCGGTCCCGATCAGCTTCAGCGAGAGCCCCAGCTCGCGGGCGAAGGCGATGTCGTCGCTGGTGATCGCGGTGATCCCCTCGTAGCGAACGTCGTCGATGTGGACGGGGACTCCGAAGGCGAGCCGCGCGAGGATCGCCATCTTGGCGGCCGCGTCGGCCCCGCCGACGTCGTCGACGGGGTCCGCTTCGGCGAAGCCCAGCCGCTGGGCCTCGGCGAGGGCGTCCTGATAGTCGCAGCCGCTGCGCGTCATCTCGGAGAGGATGAAGTTCGTCGTTCCGTTGACGATGCCGTGGATCCGCTCGATGCGCGCACCGGCGAGTGACTCGCGCAGCACGCGGACCACCGGAACGACACCCGCGACGGCCGCCTCGAAGCCGAGGGCGACACCGCCCTCGCGGGCCAGCGTCCACAGCTCCTCGCCGTGGCGCGAGAGCAGCTGCTTGTTGGCCGTGACGACGTGGCGCCCGGCCTCGAGCGACCGTCGCACATAGTCGTGCGCGGCGTCGACGCCGCCGATCAGCTCGACGATCAACTCCGAGCGATCGAGGATGTCGTCGAACTCGCCGCGCGAGCGCGTCAATACGCCGACGATCTCGGGCGCGCGACCGCTCAGCCGCTCGACTTCGCCGGCCCGCTCGGCGAGCAGCTGCTCGAACGCGCTGCCGACGGTGCCGTGCCCGAGCAGACCGATGCGGAAGGCGGCCATCGCGCTCAGACGTCGCGCGCGTGAAGGTCGTCGAGCGTCTCGCGGCGCACGACGACGCGCGCCTCGCCATCGCGGCAGAAGATCACCGGCGCCCGCGGCACGCCGTTGTAGTTGTTGGCCATCGCGTAGGTGTAGGCGCCGGTCACCGGCGTGACGACCACGTCGCCGGGCCGCGGATCGTCGAGCAGCACGTCGCGGATCAGCAGATCGCCCGACTCGCAGTGCTTGCCGGCGAGGTGCACCAGCGTCGACCCTCCGAGGCGGTCGGCGATCTCGGCCTGGTACCGCGCCCCGTAGAGCATCGGCCGCAGGTTGTCCGACATGCCGCCGTCGACGCTGACCCACGTCGAGACGTTGCGCTTGACGCCGATCACGCGGTACAGCGTCACCCCGCCGTTGGCCACCAGCGAGCGTCCCGGCTCGACGAGCAGGCGCTTGCCCGGCCCGAGCTGCTCGCGCGCCGCCTCGACGAGCGCTCCGACGAAGTCCTCGATCGCCGGCGGCGTTTGCTCATCGGTGTAGGCGACGGCGAGCCCGCCGCCCAGGTCATAGACCGGGAAGTCCCCCAGGTCGGCGATCGCGGCGATCGCCGCGCGGAACGGATCGAGCGAGAACAGCTGGGAGCCGAGGTGCAGGTGCAGGCCGCGCAGCTCGAGCCGGTCGACCCCGCGCACGCGGTCGATCGCCGCGGGGGCCTCGTCCAGGCCGATGCCGAACTTCGAGTCCGCCTGGCCGGTCGAGATCTTCTCGTGCGTCTCGCCGCTGACCCCGGGGGTCACCCGGATCAGCACGGGCTGGCGGTGCGTGGCGCCCGCCGTCAGGCGCGCGAGGCGCTCGATGTCACCGTGGTTGTCGATCACGATGTGCCCGACGCGAGCCGCCAGCGCGGCGACCAACTCGCCATCGTCGCGAGCGTTGCCGTGCAGCACGAGCTTGGCCGGGTCAAAGCCCGCGCGCAGGGCGAGGTGCAGCTCGCCGGCCGACGCGACGTCGCAGCCGAGTCCCTCCTGCGCGAACAGCGACATGACCGCCGTCGCCGGGAAGGCCTTCGCCGCGAAGACCACCTCGAAGTCCTCCTGGCCGACCGCGCGGAAGGCCTCGATGAACGCCCGGGCGCGGGCGCGCAGGTCGTCCTCGGCGACGACGTAGGCCGGCGTGCCGAAGCGCTCTGCCAGCTCGAGCACGTCGCAGCCGCCGATCTCGAGGTGTCCGCGTTCGTCGATCCGGCTGCCGATCGGGTAGATATGCGAAAGGGTCTGCAGCTGAGCCATCGAGCGGCGATTATCGCGGTCCGCCGTGGCGTCCGTCGAGCGCCTGCGCACGCGGCGGGACACGAGCTCACGGTCTGCGACAATCTCGGCATGACCACCAAGCGCAGCGACTTTGGACGTGACCGCGGGCTGCAGGCGCGGATGGGGCTCACGATGTTCCTGCTCGGGCTGCTCTACGTCGTGCTGGTCGGCGCGCTGATCGCGGCCAGCGCCAGCGCCGTGGTGATCGTGGCGATCGCGATCGGCCTGTTCTTCGTCCAGATCGTCGGCTCGGACAAGATCGCGCTCGCCACGCTCGGCGCGCACGAGGTCTCGGAGTCCCAGGAGCCCCAGCTCCACGCGATCATCGAGCGGCTGTGCATCCAGGCGGACCTGCCCAAGCCACGCGTGGCCGTCATCGAGGCGCGGATGCCGAACGCCTGCGCACTCGGGCGCTCGCAGAAGACGGCCACCGTGTGCGCGACCCGCGGGCTGCTGGACCTGCTCGTCGACCCGGCGGAACTCGAGGGCGTGCTCGCCCACGAGCTGACCCACGTGATCAACCGCGACGTCATGGTGATGACGATCGCCAGCTTCTTCGCCACCATCGCCGCGCTGATCATCCGCTTCGCCTTCTTCTTCGGCGGTGGCTTCGGCGGTGGCGACCGCAACGAAGCCGAGGCCATCGAGGTCGTGATCCTCGTCTCGGTGCTCGTCTACGCGATCTCGTTCGTCCTGCTGCGCGCCCTCTCGCGCTACCGCGAGTTCGCCGCCGATCGCGGCTCGGCGATGCTCACCGGCCGGCCCAGCGCGCTCGCCTCGGCGCTGATCAAGGTCAGCGGCACGATCGAGCGGATTCCGCGCAACGATCTGCGCACCGCCGAGGGCATGAGCGCCTTCTTCATCGTCCCGGCGCGCGCCAAGAACTCGCTGATGAACCTGTTCGCCGACCACCCGCCGCTCGAGCAGCGCCTGGCGGCGCTGTCCCGCCTGGAGGCGCAGCTCCAGGGCACTGGCCGCTGAGCCGCGCGCGATGGGCCTGCGCCAAATCCTGACCGGCCGAAGCTCGGTCAAGCAGCCGGCGGCACGCGAGCGCCTGTTCGCCCTCTCGACGGCCTATGTGACGCTCGAGACGGCCTACGGGATCACCTCGGCGGGGGCTGCCGGGATCGTCGTCCAGGCGCTCGCGACGAGCGACTTCCAAGCGGTGCTCAAGGACACCGAGGAGGTCGTCAAGGCCACCGCCGGCGACTTCAACGCGACGGTCGAGACCAGCGACGACGAGTACGGCTTCCGCTGGGTGATCATCCGCGACCCGGGGATCGAGGATCTCGTCGTCACCATCAACGGGGTCTCCAGCTCGATCGAGGCGGGCGGCTACGGCGAGCGGATCCTCTGCGCGGTGTTCGCCTTCAAGGCCGCCGACGGCACCGCGATCAACTTCATCTACAACTACAAGCGGGGCAGCTGGTACCCGTTCGTTCCGGCCCCTGGCGACAAGCAGCGCAACACCGAGCGCGAGCTCCAGCTGAAGGCTCAGATCGGTGACGAGCTCCCGATCGAAGCCGAGCTCGAGCGGTGGTTCCCGCTCTGGGGCGTGCCCTTCTAGGGCGCCGCCGAACGCTGTGGTGAGACGCCTCGAGAGGGCGCACTAGTGTCTCCCTCCGGCGGTGGGCGGCCGTCGGGGCGCGGCGCGGCCTTCGGTCCGGGCCACCATCTGCAGACCGAGCGCCTCGTCCTTCGCCGCTGGCGCGAGGATGACCGCGACGGCTTCGCGGCGCTCAACGCCAACCCGGTGGTCATGGAGCACTTCCCCGAGCCGCTGACCCGCGAGCGCTCGGACCTGATGCTCGACGCGATCGACAACGCCCTCGAGGCCAACGGCTTTGGGATCTGGGCGGTCGAGGAGCTGCGCTCGGGCGCCCTGATCGGCTTCGCCGGGCTCGCGAGGGTGGCGTTCCTGGCGCCCTTCACGCCCGCCGTCGAGGTCGGCTGGCGGCTGACGCCCAGCGCCTGGGGGCGCGGCTTTGCCACCGAGGCGGCCACCGCCGCGCTCGACCACGGCTTCGCCACGGTCCGCCTGCCGGAGGTCGTCTCGTTCACCACCGCCACGAACCGGCGCTCGATCGCCGTGATGGAACGCCTGGCGATGACCCACGACCCCGCCGAGGACTTCGACCACCCGCAGATCGCGCGCACCAACCCGCTCAGCCGTCACGTCCTGTATCGCATCTCCGCCGAGCGCTGGCGCGGTGCCGGCGGGCGCGCCGCCCGCCGTCGTCTCAGTCCGGGATCAGGCCCTCGCCGGTGAACTCCTCGCGCGCCTCCTCGAGCGTGATATCCGACGGCGGGAGCATCAGGTCGGACGGCTCGAGCTCGTCGTCGGCGAGCCGCTCGCCGACCGAGTGAATGAGCTCCACGAGCGCGCCGTAGCTCGACGTGAAGGCCTCCTCGTCGCCGGCATCGACGGCGTTGACGGTCTGGGCGTCGAGCTCGTGCAGACGCGCCTGGGCGTCCTCGGGAATGCGGTACTGGCCGTCGCTGAAGATCCGAATGATCACGGCGCTTCCTCGGTCGGCTCCGCCGTTGCCGGCTCCGCTGCGGGCGCGTCCAGCGCGGCCGGCGGCGGGCTGCCGGCGCCCATCTCGCCCTTCAGCTTCGCCAGTTCGTCGTCGACCGCGCCCCCCGCGCCGATGGCCTCGAGCTGACGGTCGATGTCGTCCTTGCCCGCGCCGAGCTGGGTGAGATCCTCAAAGGTGCCGGAATCCTCGAGCTCGCCGACCGCCGAGGCCCGCGCCTTCATGTTCTCGGTCTTGTCGAGCGCGCGCTGCATCGCCAGCCCGACGTCGGCCATCTGCTCGCCGACCCCGGTCGCCGCCTCGGAGATCCGCACCTGCGCCTCGGCGGCCGAGTACTGCGCCTTGATGACCTCTTTCTTGGTGCGGAAGGCCTCGAGCTTGGCCCGCATCGCCGCCTCGGAGTCGATCAGCTTCTGCTGCTGGGTCTCGAGCTCGCCGATCTGCGTGTCCAGCGACTGCAGCTCGGTCTGCACCGACTGCTTGCGCTCGAGCGCGAGACGCGCGAGATCCTCGCGGTTGGCGGCCAGCGCCTGACGCGCCTGGGTGTCGAGCTTGACGACCTGCTGCTGCATCGAGGCCTCCTGAAGCTGCAGGCGCTTCTTCGAGGTCACGACGTCGGCGATGCCCTTCTTGACGTTCTGCAGCAGCTCGAGCTGCTTGGAATAGCTGTAGTCGAGTGTCTCGGCAGGGTCCTCGGCGCGGTCGAGCACCTTCGAGACCTTCGCCTTGACGATCGTGGACATGCGTCCCGTCAAGCCAGCCATTGCTTCCTCCTTTGCGGGTTCAGGAGCAAGCGTAGTGCACGCCGTCACAAACCCGCGGGATGGCGCGCCAGGAACCCGGTGTGGGTGCTGAGCAGCGGCCGCCAGCGCGGTCCGTCCTGCCCGCTGGCGTCGCCGGCGCGGCTCGTATCGAGGCGGATCCCGGCGATCTCGAGATAGGCGTGCTGGGGGTTCGTGTAGACGGTCATCCACTGACCCGGCCCGCTGAGGCCCCATAGCTCGAAGGCGCTCGAGTCAAGCGGCGAGGCGAGCAGGCTCGCGCCGTGCAGGGCGTAGGAGACGGCCCCCGAGCAGTCGTAGCCGAAGGAGATGAAGCTGGCGTGCCCGCCGCCGTAGAGGTAGGGCTGCCCGATCAGCTGGTTGCCGGCGGCAATCGCCAGCTGGACCGCCGCCGGAGCGTTCGCCGGGGCCTGCGCAAGGCCGTCGGGGAGGATCTGCGCGACTGAGGAGCCCGGCGCGCCGGTGATCCCCGTCGCCCCGGTCGGTCCGCTCGCGGCGAGCGTTCCGCCCCCCGCCCCGGTCGGCCCGGTCGGCCCAGCGGGCCCGGACGGCCCGGTCGGTCCGGTCGACCCGGCCACGGGGCCCCCGGCGATCGCCCCGCCGGTGTCCGGCGGCGAGCTCGTCGTGCCGGTCGCCCGGGTCGGTATGACCGTGCTCACGGGGTATGGCGTCCCGCCGTCGACCGGGCCCGGTGCCCGGCGCGGGAAGCCCTTCACGTGATGGCGCGCGGCGGCCGCGTGATGGCGCGCGTGCTTGCCATGGTGCCTCGCGGCCTTCGCCGCCGCCATGGACGGCAGGCCCAGCACAGCGGCGCTGAGCGCGAGGATCGCCAGCGATCGTGGGTACGGCGGCATCTCTTCTGCCTCGGCAGGCCGCGCCGCCCCCTGTCGGGCTGCAACATCCCTTGCAGGCGGCGCCGCGCCGGATCAGGGGTAGATCTGGACGCCGTCGGCGTCGGTGATGACGATCGCGTCGACCGGGCAGTTCTGCGAGGCCTCGACGATCCGCTCGAGGCTGGCCCCGTCGGGGTCGATCACCGTCGCCTTGTCGTCCTCGTCGAGCGCGAAGACGCGCGGGGCGGTGTCGACGCAGTCGCCGAAGCCGAAGCACAGCTCGCGATCGACCTCGATGCGGATGCCGTTGGCGGTCGTTACGTTGCTCACCCGACGCCTAGCCTATAGCCACCCGACCGCGGGCCTGGCCCCGGCCACCCGCCACCGCGGCTCGGGACCGGCGCCGCCGGGCGCCGCGCGCCGGCGCAGTAGAATGAGCGTCTCCTGAGTCGCGACGGTCCACCGTCCGGCAACGATCCGAGGCCGTCATCCGTGAGCCAAGCCGAGTCGCCACAGCGCAGCGCCGCCTCCTACGACGTCAACGTCGAGGATGTGCGCCAGCTGATGGGAGCGTCGACGCCACATTTCGCGCTGCAGCTGCGCAACCGGATCGCCAAGCTGATCGACGGGCTGCCGGCCGATCATCCGGCCCGCGTGCTCGGCGAGCAGGAGATCCGCCGGCTCGAGCAGCTGAGCGTGGACGGCGAGACCCGCGGCGGCGGCGCGCAGGACGGTCAGCGCCCGCTCGCCTCGCTACGAGGCTGAGCGACCTGGATCACCCGCGCGCCAGGGCCTCCGCGGCGAGGCAACGGCGACCCCGCCAACCGTTAGGCTCGCCCGAGCAGTGACCGACACCGCCCCGCTCATCGAGCCGCCGCCCGACGCCGCGCCGGGGTCGGAGCTCCCCGGCCCCTACCCGGTCGGCGACTACGCCGCCGCGCTGCGCTCGAAGCTGCGGGGCTTCGCGCGCGTGCAGATCGTCGGCGAGATCGCCAACCTGCGCCCGCCGACACGGGCCCGCGCCTACTTCGAACTGCGCGACGCCGACGGCGCGATCCCCTGCGCGATGTGGCGCAACGACTGGGATCGACTCGGCGCGCTGACCGGCACGCTGGCCGACGGCGTGCAGGTGATCGTCGCCGGCGGCTGCGACTACTACGCCGGGAGCGCGAGCGCCTCCCCGGCGTTCAGCTTCTCGGTCTCGGCGCTGCGGGTGGCCGGCGAGGGCGACCTGCTCGCCCAGATCGAACGCCGCCGCCGGGCGCTGGCCGCCGACGGCCTGCTCGAACGCCAGCGCGCCCTGCACCGGCCGCTGCTGCCGCGCACCATCGGGGTCGTCTGCGGCGAGACGGGCAAGGCCCGCGAGGACGTGCTCGCCGGCCTGGCGCGCCGTGGCTGGGCCGGCCGCGTGGTCTGGGCGTTCACCTCCGTGCAGGATCGCCATGCCGCGCCGCAGATCGGCTCCGCGCTGCGCGAGCTGGCGGCCGGCGGCGAGGTCGAGGTGATCGTCGTGGCCCGCGGCGGCGGCTCACTGACCGACCTGCTGGCCTTCTCGGACGAGTTGCTCTGCCGCACCGTGGCGCTGCTCCCGGTGCCGGTGATCGCCTCGATCGGACACCACACCGACCGCACGCTGCTCGACGAGGTCGCCGCGGCGAGCTGCTCGACCCCCACGCACGCCGCCGAGGAGGCCGTCCCCCTGAACTGCGTCGACGCGCGCGTCGCGCTGCGCGCCGCCGCCGGCCGCTTGCGCAGCCACGCCCGCGAGGGGGTCATCGCGCGGGCCCGCCTGCTCGCCGCGCTGTCGCGCGCCCCCGCCGCGCACCTCGCGCGCCACCGCCGCAGCCTCCATCAGAACCTCCGCGAGCTGCGCGCCGCCTCGCGCCGCCTTGCCACCGATGAGCGCGCGCGGACCGCGCGCCAGTCGCGCACGCTCGCGCGCTGCCGCGACGGCGCCGTGCGCGACTGCTCGGTGCGGCGACCGGCCGAGCTCGACCGGCTGGCGCTCGCGCTCGCCGCGCACGACCCGCAGCGCACGCTTGCGCGCGGCTACGCCCTGGTCGAGGATTCCGCGGGCGAGCCGGTCACCACGGCGGCGGCGGCCCGCCGCGCCGGCCGCCTGCGACTGCGGTTCGCCGATGATGCGATCGCCGCCCGGATCGAGCCGGAGTGAGCGAGCCCCCCCAGAGCTACGAGACGGCCTCGGCTCGTGTCGAGGAGATCGTCCGCCGGCTGGACTCCGGCCAGGCCGGCCTGCGCGAGACGCTCGAGCTCGTCCGCGAGGGCCGCGCGCTGATCGAGTTCTGCGCGACCGAGCTCGACGCGGTCGGCGGCGCGCTCGAGGAGCTGCGCCTGGACGAGCTGGTGGCACGGCTCGAGGGCGACCCGGGCACGGCAACATGAGCACCTGGGAGCCGATCTCTGACCTTCCACTCGAGGTCGAGAGCTATGGGCTCGAGCGACTCGACTCGACGGTGGTCTCGGGGTTCGTCCGCTCGACCACGGTGATCGCCCTGCGCGGCCTCGGACACGAAGGCCTCGGCGAGGATGTGACCTATGCGAACGAGGATCACGACGCGCTGCACGCCGCCGGACCGATCCTGCCGCTCGCCGGGCGCTGGACGCTCGAGCGCTTCTCGGCCCACCTCGCCTCGCTCGACCTGTTCCCGGCGCCACCGGGCGCCGAGGTCTACCGCAACTACCGCGCCTGGGGCTTCGAGTCCGCGGCGCTCGACCTCGCGCTGCGCCAGGCCGGCCGCTCGCTCCACGGCGCGCTGGGCCGCCGGCCGCATCCGGTCAGCTTCGTCGCATCGGTGCGGCTTCCCGAGCCGCCGACCCTCGCTCCCGTCGACGCCCGCCTGGCCCAGCACCCCGACCTGCGCTTCAAGCTCGACCCGACCGCGAGTTGGGACGCCGCGCTGATCGGCGAGCTCGCCGCGCGCAGGATCGTCGCCACCGCCGACCTCAAGGGCTTCTACGTCGGCACGAGCGTCGACAATGCCGCCGACCCGGTGCTGTACCGGCGGATCGCCGAGGGCCTTCCCGAGGCCTGGATCGAGGACCCCGCGCTGACCCCGGAGACCGAGCCGGTGCTCGCCGGCCACCACGACCGCATCACCTGGGACGCCCCGATCCACTCGGTGGCCGACGTCCTCGCGCTGCCCTTCGCTCCGAGGATGCTCAACGTCAAGCCGTCGCGCTTCGGCACGCTGCGCGCGCTGCTGGACTTCTACGACCATTGCGCGAGCCACCGGATCGCCAACTACGGCGGCGGCCAGACGGAGCTCGGCGTCGGTCGCGGCCAGATCCAGTACCTCGCCTCGCTGTTTCACCCCAACACCCCCAACGACGTCGCACCGGCGGTCTACAACCTCGACCCGCTGCCCGACGAGCTCCCCGGCAGCCCCCTCGCTCCCGCTCCCAGCGCCACCGGCTTCCGCTGGACAACATGAGCGGCGGCGACTGGTCCTTCACCGACCGCGACGAGGTCCGCTTCGCCGACCTCGACTCGCAGGGCCATCTCAACAACGTCGTCTTCCTCGTCTTCTTCGAGTCCGCACGGGTCGCCTACGTGCGCTCCGTGGCGCCCGAGTACGACCCGGGGTCGGCCGGCGGGCTGGGCTTCATGGTGGTCGAGGCCAAGATCACCTATCGCTCTCCCGGCCGCTACGGCGAGGCGATCGACACGCTCCTGCGCCCGACCACCGTCGGGCGCTCGAGCTTCCGCTGCGAGTTCGAGATGCGCGTCGGCGACCGCGTGCTCGCCGACGGATACGCCGTGATGGTCAGCTACGACCATGTCGCGGCGAAGTCGATCCCGGTCCCCGACGTGCTGCGCCGGCGTCTCCTCGCCGACGGCGCGCAGCAGCGCTAGTGGTGACCGACCGCGCCACACGCGGGCGCGCCGCTTGACCTAACGAAGCTCTATGGCACCGTTTAGGTCGGCTTGAGCCGTCGGCCGCATACTCCCCTTCGCGACGCATATATCGCACCGCACCTCCTCCCAGAAGTACCCGGCGCCCCGCTTACCCCCCGGGGCGCCGGGCAGTTAACGCCCCGGCGTCGCCCGGTGGACTGCGTCAGTGCTCCTCCGCGGCCTCCGCGGCCTCCGCGGGCGCGTGGCGCTCGCGCACGCGAACCAGCACGATCCGGTTCTCGCGCACCGACTCCACCCGCAGCTCGTAGCCGTCGACATCGACCTTGTCGCCGCGCTTGGGGAGCCGGCCCAGATCGTTGAAGACCAGGCCGCCGATCGAGTTGTAGTCGTCGCTGTCGCCTGGCAGCGCGATCCCGTAGTCCGCCAGGTCGGCGACGGGGACGTGCCCGCGGACGAACCAGTCGCCGCTCGGCAACTGGCGCACGTCACCGCCGGCCGGGTCGGTCTCGTCGGTGATCTCGCCGACGACCTCCTCGACGATGTCCTCGATCGTCACGATCCCGACCACGCGCCCGTACTCGTCGGCGACGACCGCCATCGCCGTGCGTTGACGCTGCAGCTCCGCGAGCAGGTCGTCGAGCGGCTTGGTCTCGGGCACGATCGGCGCATCGCGCACCAGCGGCTCGATCGACGCCTGCGGCCCGACGTCGAGCAGTCGCCGGGCGAGCCCGGTCGCATGGACCACGCCGCGAATGCGGTCCTGGTTCTCGCCCTCGGTGACCGGCAGCCGCGTGTGACCCGAGTCGATGCAGCGACGCAGCGCCGTCTGCACGTCCTCCGCGAGGTCGACGGTCACCACCGCCGGGATCGGCGTCATCACCTGCCGCGCCTCCTGCTCGTGTAGGTGGAACACGCCCGAGAGCATCGTCGCCTCGTTGGCCTCGAGCATCCCGCCGGCGTAGGAGTCGCGGATCAGCCGCTTCAGCTCGTCCGGTGACCCGCCGCGCGCGATCCGGCGCTCGGGGTCAACCCCGAGGACGCCGAGCATCGCATTGGACGCCACCGTGAGCACGATGATGAACGGGTGAAAGAGGACCCGAAACCACTGCAGCGGGCGCGCGATCAGCCGCGCGACGCGTTCGGCGCGGTCGATCGCGTAGAGCTTGGGCACCATCTCCCCGGCGGTGATCTGCGTGCTGGTGATCAGCAGGTAGGCGACGATCGCCGCGATCACGATCGCGACGCCGTGCGCGATCCCGCTCCCCAGCGCGCCGGCGAGCAGGTGCGCCAGCGCCGGCTCGCCGACCGCGCCGATCCCGATCGAGGCCATCGTGTTGCCGACCTGGCAGGTCGAGATGTACTCGTTGATGTGGTCGAGCTGCCGCAGCGCGAGCTTCGCCCCGCGCTGGCCCTGCTCGGCCGCCAGCTCCAGCCGCGAGTGGCGCGCCCGCACGAGCGAGTACTCGGCGATCACGAAGAACGCGTTGAGTGCGATCAGCACCGCGGCGGCGGCGACCAGCAGCCAGTTCACGCCGGATCCGCCGCGCGGATACTTCGAGGAGGTTCGTCGTTCATGCGGTCTGCGCTGACGCGCTCAACGGTAGCAGGGACGGCTGTCGGCAGGGGGCGGGTTTTGGGCTGGCGCGGCCGGCCGCCGCTCGCCATTCCCTACAGCGTGTTGATCGCGGCGGCCAGCGCGAAGTCGCGCTGCGTCAGGCCGCCCGCGGAGTGCGTCGAGAGCGTGAGCCGCAGCCGCTTGTAGCCGTGGATCAGGATGTCGGGATGGTGATCCGCGGCCTCGGCCTCGGCAGCGATCCGGTTGACCAGCGCGATCGCCGCCGCGAAGTCCGCGCACTCCAGCTCGGCGACGATCGAGTCGCCCTCGCGCCGCCACGCCGGGCCCAGCTCGGCGAGCGCCGCGTCGATCTGTGAATCCGAGAGCGTTTCCATAGAGTCCTCCGGGTGCGAATCGTCAGCCTGGTCCCGCACGCGACCGAGCTCTGCTTCGCGCTCGGCCTCGGCGCTGAGCTTACCGCCGTGACGCACGAATGCGACCACCCCCCGGCGGCGCGCGAGCTGCCGCGCGCGACCCGCGACACGCTCGCCCCCGGCCTGAGCTCCGCCGAGATCGACGCCGCGGTGCGCGAGCGCACATCTCGCGGCGAGTCGATCTACGAGCTGGACCGCTCGCTGCTGCGCGAGCTCGATCCTGAGCTGATCATCACCCAGGCGCTGTGCCCGGTCTGCGCGGTCTCCTACGAGGATGTCGCCGCGCTGGCTGGCGAGCTGCCCTCGCGCCCGCGCGTGATCGCGCTCGACCCGCACACCCTCGGCGAGTCCCTCGCCGACGTCCGCACGATCGCCCAGGCCACGGGACGGCGCACCGAGGCGCTGGCCCTGATCGCCCGCAGCGCCGCGCGCATCGACCGCGTCCGCCTTGCCGTGCGCGGCGCGCGCCGGCCGACCGTCGCCGCGCTGGAGTGGCTCGACCCCGTCTTCGTCGCCGGCCATTGGACGCCGCAGCTGATCGAGTATGCCGGCGGCATCGACCTCCTCGGCGCGCCCGGCGAGCACTCGCGTCAGCTCGACTGGCCGGCGGTCGCCGCCGCCGAGCCGGAGGTCGTCATCGTGATGCCCTGCGGCTATGACGCGTTGCGCTCGCTGCACGAGGCCCGCGCCCACGCCGACCGCCTCGCGGAACTGCGGGCCAGCCGCGTCGTCGCGGTCGACGCCGCCGCGTACTTCTCGCGGCCCGGACCGCGGCTGATCGACGGGCTCGAACTGCTGGCGCACATCCTTCACCCGCGGCGCGTCCCCGACGCGCCGGGCGTCGCGCTCGAGCTGTAGTGGGCCGTCCCTTAGCCGCCGATGCCGGGGACCAGCGTGTGGTCGGCGAGGACGATGGCGCCGACGACCGCGACCACGGCGAGCGCGAGGCACACGCCGTAGCCCACGACGGGCGAGCGCAGCCGGTCGCCCTGCTGGAACCCGAGCGTCGCGAGCCCACCGCCGACCAGACCGCCGATGTGCGCGCCGATCGAGATGCCCGGGACGCTCAGCGTGATCACCAGGTTGACGACGATCAGGATCACGAGCTGGTTTCGCACCTGGTCGACGCCGCGCCGGTGCGCCTCGGTGAACGCGGCGCCCATCAGCCCGAAGATCGCGCCCGACGCGCCGGCCGTCTGGCTGAGCGGCGAGACGATGAACACGCCGAGCGAGCCGGCGAGCAGCCCGGTGAAGTAGATCGCGACAAAGCGCGAGCGGCCGATCGCCGGCTCGAGCAGGCGCCCCACCCAGTAGAGCACGTACATGTTCGAGGCGACGTGCAGGATGTCGAGGTGCAGGAAGCCGCTGGTCAGCAGCCGCCAGTAGTCGTGCGAGTAGCGGATCAGCGGGGCGAACAGGAAGCCGTGATTGAGCAGCCACGAGCTCCCGGTGGATCCGGTCAGCGTGTAGGCGCCGGAGCCCTCGGCGAGGAACACGATCACGTTGATCGCGATCAGCACCTTCGTCACCTCGTAGCCGCGGTTCGCCGTCGAGCGGATCGTGCGCACCTTCGTGGTCTGGCGCCCGCATTCCGGGCAGCGCATTCCGACCGAGGTGACGGTCATGCAGTCGGGGCAGATCGGCTTGCCGCAGTTCGAGCACGACACGCCGGTTTCGCGACCCGGATGGCGGTAGCAGGTCGCCATGGGCGTTCCACGCTACCAGGAGGCGTGGTCAGCGCCTGGTCAGCTCAGCCGCGCATCGATCAGCGGCGCCATCGTCGGTACGCGCGAGCCGCCGAGCTGCTCCGCCGTGACCAGCACGGCGCTGGCGCCGCGCAGATCCGGCACCGCGACCCGCGCGGCGCCCGTCGAAGTCGCGTCGAACAGCACGTCGGTCGGGCGCACCCGGGCGCCGGCCTCGATCCACACCTCGTAGATCTTGCCCCGCGGCGCTGCCGGCAGGCCGCTGACCACGAGCTGCCCCTCGGTTCCCGTCTCGCGCAGCGACGCCACCGGGACGCGCGCGGCATGCCACCGCGCCGGCGCCGCGACCGAGGCGGTGATGACCCGTGTCCCCGAGCCGCCCGGCGCGAGCACCAGCGCCCCGAACAGCGCCCCCAGCGCCAGGGCGGCAGCCACGAGGGCGCCCAGCGGGCGCAGCCTCGGCAGCCGGCGGGGCAGCCGTGCCGGGGACGCCGTCGTTGCCGCGTCAAACAGGGACGCCTCCGCGTTGACGACGTCGAGCACGCGCCGGCGCAGCTCGGGCGGCGCGTCCAGCGCCGGCACGCCGAGGCCCAGCACCTCGGCGACGGCGTGCAGCCGCGCCACCTCGTCGCGGCAGAGCGCGCACGACTGCATGTGCTCACGCAGCGCCGCCGCCTCGTGTTCCTCGAGCGCCCCGAGCACGTAGGCGCCGCAGTCCTGGCTGAGCTGTTCGTGTTCGCTCATCAGGCGACCACCACCCCGGCTCCCTCGAGCGTCCGGCGCATCTTCTCCATTCCGAGCCGCATCCGTCCCTTGATCGTGCCGACCGGCGCCTCGAGCATCGCGGCGATCTCGGTGTGCGTGTACCCGCCGTAGAAGGCAAGCTCGATGACGCGGCTCTGCTCCTCGGGCAGCTCGTCGAGGGCGGCGCGGATCTCGCGCGCGTCGTCGCGGCGGGCGACCTCGACCTCGGTGTGCTCGGGTGCCTCGAAGCGCTCCTCGATGCCTTCGTCGCTGGCCCGTCGGCGATCGTGGTTGACGCTGCGGCGCAGCGAATCGATCGCCCGGTTGTGCACGATCCCGAGCACCCAGGTGCGCACGCTGCCGCGCGTGCGGTCGTAGCGGGCGCCGCTGCGCCAGAGCGAGAGGAAGGACTCCTGGACGACGTCCTCGGCCGCCGTGCGCGTGCCGCACATCCGGTAGGCGAGCGAGAAGGCAACGCCGCAATGGCGGTCGTAGATGACCTCGAAGGCCCGCGCCTCGCCGTGACGGACGAGCGCCATCAGGTCCTCGTCGGCCAGCTCGCGCAGGCCGCTGGGGGACGCGGCGTCGCGGTGTCGAGGTAGCAGCGGCATGCCCCTGGTTCTACGTGCCGCCGCGGTCCGCGGATCAGCGCCGCGCGACGATCTTGCGCGCCGCGGTCCCAACCGTCGCCGCCGTGCGCCGCGCCACGGCGCGCAGCTCGCGCGAGCGACGGCGCTGGTGGCGACCGAGCAGCAGCAGGCCGGCGCCGGCGGCACCGCCGGCAACCACGGCGATCGCCGGCCGTGCCCAGTTGCGCGGATCGCGCATCGCCGCGAGCTCCCAGCCCTCGAGCTCCTCGGCGGCCATGTCGCTGATGCTCTGCAGCGTGCTGCGCACCCGTGTCGAGAGGTCCTCGGGCGGCTCAACCGGCGCCAGCGCGCGGCGCAGCAGCTGCTCGACGTCGCCGCTCACGAGCCGCCCTCCTGCTCGAGCGCGACGATGCCCGCGAGCTGCTTGATCGCGCGGTGGATCAGGACCTTGGTCGCGCCGTCGGTGCGACCAAGGGCACGGGCGATCTCGCGGTTGTCCATGCCGAGCGCGAACCGCATGATCAGCGCCTCCCGGCGATCGTCGGGGAGCACCTTGACCCCCTCGAGCACGCGCGCCAGCTCGTCACGCCCGCTGACGAGATCCTCGGTCGAATGCGGCGTTGCCACGGTCGAGTCCTCATTGAGTGGGCTCTGCGGACGGCGCGAGCGGTCGCGGTAGAGGTTCGCGGCGAGATTGTGCGCGATCCGGATCAGCCACGGCCGCAGCGGCCGCCCGTCGGACTCGCGCAGCGCACGCTCGAAGTGGCGATAGGCCTGCAGGAACGTCTGCTCCGTGAGGTCCTCGGCATCGTGGTGGTTGCCGACCCGGTAGTACAGATAGCTGTAGACGTCGCGCAGATGCGTTCGGTAGCACTCGCTGAACTCCGCGTCGAGCTCCGCCTTGCGGTTGTTCGCGTGAGCCACCCACGGAGCGTACCCCGCCTACGAGGCCGCGTGGACCGGCTGGCGGGCGACCGGCCTCGGCAGCTGCGCCCGCTCGGGCATCTTGCCGCCGAGCCAATCCCATTGCAGCACGACGCAGGGCCAGATCCGATCGGTCACCGCGGCCGCCTCCGCGAGGCTCGGGTTCTCGACGCGTGGGAACGACAGCGCGCGCCCGCAGCGCAGGGTGACCTTGCGGGGGCGGATCCGCCACCCGCGCCGCACCGCCTCGGTGCCGAACACGGCAACCGGCACGACCGGCGCCCCGGTCTGCAGCGCCAGCCGCCCGACGCCGCGCCGCGGCTGGCCGAGGGGCCCGGGGCGCGTCCGCGTCCCCTCCGGGAAGATAACCACCCAGTCGCCGCGCTCGAGGATCCGCCGCGCCGTCTCCATCGCCTGCTGGTCGCCGGCGCCGCGGTCGATCGGAAACGCGCCGAGGCGGTTCAACAGCCAGCCGGCGACGGGATGAGCGAACAACTCCTTCTTCGCCACGTAGTAGACCGGCCGGCGCGTCAGCGTTCCGATCACGAACGGATCGAGGAAGCTGCGGTGGTTGGACGCGAAGATCACCGGTCCGCTCTTCGGCACGTGCTCCATTCCCATCCGGCGCATGCGAAAGTAGACGTGAAAGATCGGCTGCAGGATCGCGCGCACCACGAGGTAGAGCGCGAGGCTCACCCCACGGTCGAGCGCGCGCGAGTGATACTCGACAAGGCCATTTGCTCCCACCCCCCAGATACCCGTCCGCGGTCCTGGCGTTACAGCCTGGCGGCGGTCCACCGGGCCGCCGGAGGCACTAGCCTCTGGGCAGCCCGCCGGAGTAGCTCAGCTGGTAGAGCAATCGCCTTGTAAGCGATAGGTCAGCGGTTCGAGTCCGCTCTCCGGCTTGAATAAACATCCTGCAAATTCGATACTTCTACTCATCGGCAGTCGCACCCAGCAGGTCGGTCCAATCCGTTTTCTCGTCCGTTGTCCCAATGGTTGTCCTTAACGACTGGTCGGAGACGCGCGTGACTTGGCGCGAGGAGGCTCGCGGCGGGCTCGTCGGCAAAGCGCATGAGCTCCCAGATCGCTTGCTCGTCGACGTAGCGGCGGCGGTGGACCTGCTCATAGACCGAGAAGGTGAAGTGCGGCGTGGTGTGTCCGATCTGGTCGGCGATCCAGTTCTGGTCGCGGCCGGCGAGCGCGGCGAACGTCGCCCAGGTACGCCGAAGCGAGTGCGGGGTGATCGCCGGCAGGTCCGCAAGCGCGGCCTTGTGGCGCTGTTGGTTGGCGCGTCGCACGCTCAGCTCGAGTACGCCTGAGCGGACCCGCGGCACGCTGCGTCGAAGCCCAGTTACCCCGCCGAAGTAATGGTCGTTGGGACCGGCAGGCGCCCCAGCGGCTACGCGCTGAGCAGCGTACTCGAGCAGGACGTCGCGAAGGTAGAGGGTCATCTCGACCTCGCG
>DATLQS010000040.1:0-8070 GCA_035535075.1 Solirubrobacteraceae bacterium | reverse complement strand
CGAGCACGCAGCCCGCGGTCCCGCCCCCGGCGATGACGTAGTCGAACTCGCCCCCGTCGATCATCGCCGTGCTCCCCTTACACGCTCACGGGGCCATCTCGCCGAGCCCGACCGGGGTCCGCAGGTCGAACTGCGGATCGGCGCGGTGCGCCTCGATCACCTCGATCGGCTTCTTGGCGTAGACGGCGAAGTAGTAGATCGCGCCGATGATGACCGTCGCGCCGATGAACTCGACGGCGATGTACTGCCAGTACCAGTGGTGGGGGATCGTCTTGCCGTTCGCGCCGATCGTTCCCGCCAGCGAGTCATACACCGCCGAGCGCGGCCAGGCGATGTTGACGGCGACGATCGCGCCGTAGAGCACCGCGGCCGCGTTCACGAGCGTCCCGAAGCGCCCCAGCGAGAAGTAGTCCCCGTGCTCCGGCCGGGGCCACTCCCCGCGCAACCGCTTGAGCAGCAGCGGGAAGGTGATCCCCAGGTAGGCGAGGTAGAACATCACGATCGCCACCGAGGTCAGCGCGAGGAAGGCGCTCTGGTTGCCCAGGTTGACCGCGAGCAGCGCGAGCGTGAGGATGCCGGTGACCAGAGCCGGCACGACCGGGACCTTGCGCCGGCCGGAGACGCGAGCGATCTGGTTGCCGAACGGCAGCCGGCCGTCGCGCGCCATCGCGAACATCAGGCGGATGCACGCCGTCTCGATCGCCAGCGTACAGACGGTGATCGCGATCGCGCAGTCGATCAGGAACACGTTGCCGGTCGTGTTGCCCAGCGCCTGCTTGAAGATGTAGGGCAGGCCGAGCGCGACGATGTTCTTGTCGGTGATGTTCTTCACGCTCATCAGCGAGAACAGGATCAACAGCCCGCCGATCAACGCCGCGGTGGCCAGCGCGCGGAGGATCGCCGGGGGGGCGGCGCGGCGCGGTTCGTGGGTCTCCTCGGCGAGCGTGCCCGCGGTGTCGAAGCCATACATGACGTAGGCGCTCATGATCCCGCCGATGATGAACGCGCCGAAGTAATGCCAGCTGTGCCCGGCGCCGGCGCCGAGGTTGTGCAGCACGATCTGCGGGCCGCGGTGGAAGTGGAAGATCAGCAGGATCACCAGCAGGCTGGACCCGATCAGCTCCGCGAGGACGCCGAAGTTGTTGATCCGCGACATGACCTTGACGCCGAGCATGTTGACGATCGTCGCGAAGACGACGAGGATCGCGCCGAGCAGCAGGGCGTTCTGCGCTCCGCCCTTGGTGAAGTAGAGACCGGCGTCGGCCTTGGTGCCGAGAATCTGGAAGCTGGTCGTGACCTGCGGCAGCACGACCTGCCAGGCGACCGCGACGGCGGCGACCGTGACGATCGAGCCGACGATGTAGATCCAGCCGGTCATCCACGAGGAGAAGTCGCCGGCGACCCGCTTGGACCAGTTGTAGACCGAGCCGGCGAGCGGGTACTGGCCGGCCAGCTCGGCGAAGTTCAGGGCGACGAGCATCTGGCCGCTGAAGACGATCAGCCAGGTCCACCACACCGCCGGACCGGCGAACCCGAAGCCGAACGCGAACAGCTGGATGACGCCGGTCAGGATCGAGATGTAGCTGAAGCCCGCGGCGAACGAGGAGAAATTGCCGAGCGAGCGGCTGAGCTCCTGCTTGTAGCCGAAGGTTGCGAGTTCGCCCGAGTCGTTGCTGGTGGATGCTGCGGCCATTCCCTCTCCTCCCTCATGCGGCGCCGGAGCCGGCGTCGCGGTCTGGTGACACGTCGCACCGTCGTCGTGTGCGAACGCCGTCGCTGTGCGGGGCACGGGCACCCGCCGTGGGGCGCCCGCCGTGGCTGACTGGGTTCGTTTTCGAGCCGGTTGTGGTCCCTCTCAAGGTTCCTTGGCGATCGGGATGATCGCCTCGGCACCATTGACCTCCACCTGACCGCGCGGTTATATATCAGTTGTCGAATGGTGTCAACGATCAAATCCGGCGACCCACGGCGATGACGAGCGCCCGCCCGGACGGCCCGACCGCGGACCCCGGCGAGCAGGTCGCCTGCGAGATGTTCGTCGCCGGCGAGTGGACGCCGGCCGCGACCGGCGAGACGTTCGCGGCGAGCAGTCCGGGCACCGGTGCGGTGATCGGGTCGGTCGCCCAGGGGGACCGTGCCGACGCCCGGCGCGCGATCGAGGCCGCGCGCGGTGCCGCCGACGGCTGGGCGCGCCTGACGGCGTTCGAGCGTGCGGCGAAGATACACGCCGTCGGCGATCTGATCGAGGCGCGCCGCGACGAGCTCGCGCGCACGCTGACCCTCGACCAGGGCAAGCCGCTGCACGCCGAGGCCTACGACGAGGTCGCCGAGCTCGTCGAGTACTGGCGGATGGCGGCGGAGGACGCGAAGCGCCTCGGTGGCGAGCTGCCCAACTCGATCTCGGCGGGCAAGCGGGTCATGCTGGTGCGCCGCCCGCGCGGCGCGGTCGGCGTGATCAGCCCGTGGAACTGGCCCTACACGATGCCGGCGGAGCTGCTCGCGCCGGCGCTCGCCGCCGGCAACACGGTGGTCTGGACGCCGGCGCCCTCGACGGCGGTCTGTGCGCAGGCGCTGGCGCGCTGCATCGTCGACGCCGACCTGCCGCCCGGGGTGTTCAACCTCGCGACCGGCCCCGGTCCCGTGGTCGGCGACGAGATCGCGCGCAACCGGGGCCTGGCCGGGATCGCCTTCATCGGCTCGACGGCGACCGGCAACCTCGTCGCCGCCGCCGCCGCGGGCAAGGCCGCGCTGCTCGAGATGGGCGGCAACGGCCCGCTCGTGGTGATGGACGACGCCAACATCGCCGCGGCCGTCGAGGCGACGCTGGTCGCCTGCTACCTGTGCGCCGGCCAGAGCTGCACCGCGGGCGAGCGGATCCTCGTCCAGCGCGGCGCCCACGACGAGTACGTCGAGCTGCTCGGCCGCGCCGTGTCGGAGCGCGTCCGGCTCGGCGATCCGTTCGCGCCGGAGACGACGATGGGCCCGTTGAACAACGAGCCGGTCGCCGCGAAGATGGACGAGCACGTCGCCGACGCGCTCGAGCGCGGCGCGACGCTGGTCTGCGGCGGCGCGCGCGCCGGTGACCTCGGGAGCGACCTGTACTGGCAGCCGACGGTCCTCGACGGCGTGCCGAGCGACGCCCGCGTGGCGACCGAGGAGACCTTCGGCCCGATCGCGCCGGTCGTGTCGATCGACTCGCTCGAGCAGGCGATCGAGCTGACCAACGCCTCCCCCTACGGTCTGCTCTCCGCGATCTTCACCGCCGATCTCGCCGCCGGCCTGCGCTTCGCCGAGGCGGTGCGCACCGGCTGGGTCAACATCAACGAGTCGACCAACTACTGGGAGGCGCACCTGCCGTTCGGCGGCCGCGCCGGGACGGGCAGCGGGATCGGGCGGGTCGGCGGCGCGCACGTGATGCACACCTTCACCGAGCTGCAGACGGTGGTCGTGTCGGAGTCGCCGTGAGCGACCCGGCCGAGGCGGCGAGCGCGCCCGAGTCGGATGCCGCGGCCGTGGACGTCTCCGCCGAGCGCGCGGCCCACGCGCTCGCGCTGATCCTCGAGCGCGAGCCGCGGACGCTCGCCGAGCTGACACCCGCGATCGGCGCGACGCCGGCCGAGGCCGCCGCGGTGATCGACGCGCTCGAGCGCCACGGGCTCGTCGCCTGGGCCGAAGGCCGCTCGGGGCTGCGGGCCGGGCCGGCGGCGCTGCGCTTCGCACGCTCCGGCGTCGGTCGCGAGGATCTCGCCGAGCTGGCCGAGACGAGCATCCGCCGTCTCGCCGACGAGAGCGGCGAGACGGCGAACCTGATCGTGCCGCGCCCGGCGGGCACCGAGGCGATCGCCCAGGTCGACGGACGCCACCTGCTCGGCGCGACCAACTGGATCGGGCGTGAGCTGCCGCTGCACTGCACGGCGGCGGGCAAGGTCTTCCTGGCGTTCGGCGCGGCGGTGCTCGCGGACGGCCCGCTCAGCGCGCCGGCGCGCTCGACGATCGTCGAGCGCGATCGCCTCGCGCGCGCGCTCGACACGGTCCGCGAGGAGGGCTACGCGACGATCGTCGACGAGCTCGAGGACGGGCTCGCCGCGGTCGCCGCCCCGGTCCGCGATCGCGACGGCGCGGTGGTCGCCGCGCTGGCCGTGTCGGGCGCCGCGGTGCGCCTGCCGCCGGCGCGGCTGCGGCTGCTCGGCCGCGTCGCGCTCGAGCAGGCGCGCGCGCTCTCGGCGCGTCTCGGGCAGACGCCGCCGGCCTAGGCGTGGCGGCCGGTGCCCGCCGGCGCCTCAGAGCACGGCGCGGATCTCCCGTTCGAAGGTGGCGATGTGCTCGGCCATGATCGTGCGCGAGCGCTCGGGCTCGCGGGCGCGGATCGCCTCGAGCAGGTCGCTGTGCTCGTGGACCCGCGCCGGCAGGTGGGGCAGGCGCTCGAGCACCAGATACCAGATCCGCAGCGAGAGGTTGAAGTAGCGCCCGAGCGTCTCCTCGAGGTAGGGGTTCGCCGCGGCGCGGTGCACGAAGCGGTGGACGTCGGCGTCGAGCACCATCAGCATCGGCGCGTCCTCGCTGTCGCGGCTCACGGCGAGGGCGAGCCGCAGCTCGTCGAGCTCGATCTCGCCGGCCGGCGTGAGCCGCTCGGCGGCGCGGTAGGCGGCGTGCCCCTCGAGCTGGACGCGCACGTCGGAGATCGCGGTCAGGTCGGTGATGTTGATCTCCGACGCGAAGGTTCCCCGCCGCGGGAAGACGGTGACGAGGTTCTCGAGCGCGAGTCGCTTGATCGCCTCGCGGATCGGTGTGCGTCCCATGTCCAGCTCGCGGCCGAGCGCGTCCTCGTTGATCGGCGCCCCGGGGGCGATCCGCAGCGAGACGATGCGGTCGCGCAGTTCGGCGTAGGCGCGGTCGGCCATCGGCTCGCCGGCGCCGCGCCGCTCGCGCATCGCCTGCCCGCTCCTGATCGGTGCCTCTGGCGGTCTCATCCCCTCACGACCGGTGCATTCCCGGAGCCTCGCGGCATCCACGGCCAGCCTTCGACGACTGATATATGAGTCCTCGAAGGAGCGGAATGCTAGCAATGCGCCCGCGTGCGGGCGTCGCCTGTTGCCCCGTCGCGCCGCTGCGTCGCTGAGCCCCGGACGGCCGCGCCGGGCCGAGTGCGCCGCGCGCGCCGCGCCGCCACCAAAAGGACGCGGGTTCAGTCCCCGAGCTCGGCGCGCCGGCGAACGACGAACTCCTCGAGCGCCGCGCGCACGCCCTCGTCGATCGGCGGCTGCTCGTAGCTCTCGAGCGTCGCGCGCCAGATCTCGCCGGCCCGCTCGGTCGCGTCGCGCCCGCCCATCCGCGTCCAGCGGTCGAAGTTCTCGGTCGAGGACAGCAGCGGCCGGTAGAAGCATTCGCGAAAGCGCTCGAGCGTGTGCACGGCGCCGAGGAAGTGGCCGCCGGCGCCGACCTCCTCGTGGGCGCTGAAGGCGAGGCTCGCCTCGTCGATCTCGAGCGGCGAGAACATGTGGCGAAGCTCGCGCAGCAGCTCGATGTCGACGATGAACTTCTCGTAGCAGGACACCAGGCCGCCCTCGAGCCAGCCCGCCGAGTGCATCACGAAGTTGGCGCCGGCGAGGAACGTCGGCAGGAAGGTCATCAGCGACTCATAGGCCGCCTGGGCATCCACGGTCTGGCTCGCGTTGAGCGCCCCGCCGCCGCGCCACGGCAGCCCGAAGCGCCGGGCGATCTGCCCGGTGCACAGCACGCCGATCGCCGACTCGGGGGTGCCGAAGCTCGGCGAGCCCGACTGCATGTCGGTGTTCGAGAGAAACGACCCGAAGACGACCGGGCAGCCGGGGCGGATCAGCTGCGTCAGCGCGATCCCGGCGAGCCCCTCGGCGATCTGCTGCACGAGGGTGGCGGGCAGCGACACCGGCGACATCGCGCCCATCAGCAGGAACGGCGTGACCACGACCGGCTGGCCGGCGCGAACGTACTCGAACATCGCGCCGAGCATCCGGTCGTCGAAGCGCAGCGGCGAGTTGACGTTGATCAGCGAGATCGAGACCGGGGCCCGCTCGATCGCCTCGCGCCCGCCGAACAGGATCTCGCCCATGGCGATGGTGTCGGCGGCGTTCGCGGCCGAGGTGACCGAGCCCATGTAGGGCTTGTCGCTCAGCGTCTGCAGCGCGTAGACCATGTCGAGGTGGCGCGAGTCAAGCGGCCGGTCCTCGGGCTCGCAGATCGTGCCGCCCGGCGAGTCGAGCTCGTCGAAGCTCTGCGACAGCCGCACGAGGTTCTCGAAGTCGGCCATCTTGGCGTCGCGGCGCACCGCGCCCTCGCGGATGAACGGGCAGCCGTAGACCGGGGCGAAGACCATGTGGTCGCCGCCGATGTGCACGCTGCGGGCCGGGTTGCGGGCCGCCAGGTCGAACTCGTGGGGCACCTTGGCGACCTGCTCGAGGATGAACTCGGGATCGAAGCGGACGCGGTTCTCCTCCTCGACGATCTGGCCGGCGGAGCGCAGCAGCTCGACCGCCTCGGGCAGCAGGAACTCGACGCCCAGCTCGCTGACGATGCGCCGCCAGCCGCGGTCGAGCACCTCCATCGCGTCCTCGCTGAGGATCTCGTAGCGCGGCTGTGCATTGACGAACACCCTGGCCTCCTCGTCCTCGCTTGAAGATCACGCGCCGGCGGCTCTAATATATCTCGCGTGGAACAACTGTTCCAAGAAGATCTGCGACTGCCGCCGGTCAGCCAGGCCGTCGACCGCGGCGCCCAGCTGCTGGTCGCCGTGCTGGCCAGCGAGCGCCCGGTCAGCGTGACCGAGCTCGCCCGCACCACCGGCCTGCCGAAGAGCACGGCCTCGCGCCTGCTCGGCGTGCTCGAGCACCACGGCCTGGTCGCCCAGGACGGCGCCCGCGGGCGCCTGCGCCCCGGCCCGGCGATCCTGACCTGCGCCCAGCGCGGCCTCTACGAGCGCAACATCGTCGAGCTCGCGCAGCCCTCGCTCGAGGCGCTGGCGGCGGCCAGCGGCGAGACGATCAACCTCGCGGTGCCCGGGGCCGGCGGCGTCGAGCACCTCGCGCAGGTCGAGGGGCGCCACTTCCTCGGCGCCGGGCAGTGGGTCGGCCGCCGCGTCGAGTACCACTGCACGGCGGTCGGGAAGGTCTTCCTGGCCGAGGGCGTGGCGACGCTTCCCGCCGGCGCGCTGCCGGCGCGCGGCCCGGCGGCGATCACCGAGCGCCCCGCCCTCGAGGCCGAGCTCCGCGCGGTCAGCCGCGCCGGCTACGCGACGGCCGTCGACGAGCTGGAGGCCGGTCTCGCGGCGATCGCCGCGCCGGTCCGCGGCGGCGGCGGCCTTGTCGTCGCGGCGCTGGCCATCTCCGGGCCGACGCTGCGGCTCGGGCCGGGCGAGATCGCCCGCCTGGTGCCGGTGCTGAAGCTCGAGGCGGCGCGACTCAGCCGCCGCCTGGTCGTTCCCTCCGACGCCGAGCACCTACATATACAGACAGGAGAGCACGCCGCATGACACACGAGGAGATCCTCCAGCTGCTCTACGACGAGACCCTCGTCGGCAACGCCCCGGTTGTGCGCCAGGGGGTCGAAGACGGCCTCGCCGACGGCATGGACCCCGAGCGGATGCTGTTCGACGCGCTGATCCCCTCGCTCGAGGAGGTCGGCGCGCGCTTCGAGCGCGGCGACTACTTCGTCCCCGAGATGCTGATCGCCGCCCGCGCGATGCAGGGCGCGCTCGACATCCTGCGCCCGCTGCTCGCCGAGTCCGGGGCGGCGCAGGTCGGCACCTTCCTGATCGGGACGGTCAAGGGCGACGTCCATGACATCGGCAAGAATCTCTGCAATATCATGCTCGAGGGTGCGGGCTTCACGGTGATCGACCTCGGCGTGAACGTCCCCCCGGAGCGTTTCATCGAGGAGATCGAGAAGCACAACCCGGACGTCGTCGGCTTCTCGGCCTTCCTGACGACCACCATGCCGATGTTCAAGGCCAACATCAACGCGATCGAGAAGGCGGGCCTGCGCGACAAGGTGATCGTGATGGTCGGCGGCGCCCCGGTCACCCAGGAGTACGCCGAC
>DATLQS010000039.1:0-10225 GCA_035535075.1 Solirubrobacteraceae bacterium | reverse complement strand
CTGGGCGGGACACGCCGTGTCCAGACCCCGTCGGAGCCGAGATCCCACGCGTTGTGGTTGTCCGAGAGGCACAGCTCGACCGCTTCGAGGACCTCAGCGCGCAGCGCGGGATCCTCGAGCGGGGCGGCGAGCTCGACGCGGTTGTCGAGGTTGCGCGGCATCAGGTCGGCCGAGGAGATGTAGACCTTCTGGGCACCGTCGTACTCGAAGGCGTAGACCCGTGAGTGCTCGAGAAGGCGCCCGACGACCGAGACCACGCGGATGTTCTCGGAGATGCCGGGCAGGCCCGGACGCAGGCAGCAGATGCCGCGGACATTGAGGTCGACGCGCACACCGGCGCGCGAGGCGAGATACAGCGCCTCGATGCAGGCGCGGTCGACAAGCGAGTTGAGCTTCAGCGTGATCCGGGCCGGGGACTGCGGTGAGTGGGCGGCGATCGCCTGGGCGATCTCGTCGAGGATCGCGTTTCGCAGATAGCTCGGCGCGACCAGCACCTTGCGGTAGCCGGATGGCCGGCCGAACCCGGTGAGGTAGTTGAACAGCTCGGCGACGTCCGCGCCGATCGCCTCGTCGGTGGTGAACAGGCCGAAGTCGGTGTACAGGCGCGCCGTGGCGGAGTGGTAGTTGCCGGTCCCGATGTGCACGTAGTTCCGCACGCCGTCGCCCTCGCGGCGCACCACGAGCACGCACTTCGCGTGGGTCTTCAGCGCCGGGTGGCCGTAGACCACATGCACCCCGGACTGCTCGAGCGCCTTGGCCCAGTGGATGTTGGTGCGCTCGTCGAAGCGGGCCTGGAGCTCGACGAGGCAGACCGCCTGCTTGCCCCGCTCGGCGGCGCGGATCAGCGCGGGGACCAGCGGCGAGTCGTCGCTCGTGCGGTACACGGTCTGCTTGATCGCGAGCACCTGCGGGTCGCTCACGGCCTGCTCGACGAACCGCTCGACAGAGCTGGAAAACGAGTCGTAGGGATGGTGCACGAGCAGGTCGCCGTCGCGCATCGCGCCCATGACGTCGGCGCGGCGTTCCTCGTCGGCGATGATCCGAGGGTGCGCGACCGGGGTGTAGGGCACGTCGCGGAGCTCGGCAAAGCCCGGCAGCCTGGTCAGCTCGAGCAGGCCCGTCAGGTCGAGCATCCCGTCGATCGGGTAGACGTCGCGCGGCGAGACGTCGAGCGCCGTGGTCAGCTCGCCGAGCAGGCGAGCCGCGATCCGCGCGCCGACCTCGACGCGTACGACCTCACCCAGGCGGCGCCGGCGCAACTCCTCCTCGACCGCCTGCAGCAGATCGTCGGCCTCGTCGGAGATCGCGAGATCGGCGTCGCGGGTGACGCGAAAGTAGTCGTAGTCGGCGATCTCCATCCCCGGGAAGAGGGCGTCGAGGTGGTGCGCGATGACGTCCTCGAGCAGCACGAACGTGGTGCTCTGCCCGAGCGCGACGAAGCGCGGCAGGATCTCGGTGGGAACCTTGACCCGCGCGAACGTCGTGTGGCCGCTGTCGGGATCACGCGCGATCACGCCAAGGCTGAGCGAGAGATTGGAGATATAGGGGAACGGCTGCCCCGGGCCGACGGCCAGCGGCGTCAGCGCCGGGAAGATCACCCGGCGGAAGTGGCCGGCGAGCGCCTCGCGCTCGGCGGCGCTGACGTCGCTCACGCGCTTGACCGAGATGCCGTGCTCGGCGAGCCCGGGGAGCAGCCGTTCGGAGACGCAGCGGGCAAGGCGCGCACCATGTTCGAGCACGCGCTCGTGCAGCGCCTCGAGCGTCTGCGACGGCGTGCGCCCATCGATGCTGGGGCGCTCGACGCCGGCCTCGATCTGGTCGTGCAGGCCTGCGACGCGGACCATGAAGAACTCGTCGAGGTTCGACGTGTAGATAGACGCGAACTTCGTGCGCTCGAGCAGCGGCAGCGAGGCGTCCTCCGCCAGTTCGAGGACGCGCAGGTTGAAATCAAGCCACGACAGCTCGCGGTTGAAGTAGTTCGCGGGGTCCGCGAGCGTCGCGGTGGTCGGGGCGGGTCGTCCGTCTCCGGCGAGCCGCAGTGCGTCAGTCGTGCTCATCGCCACGGTGGATTATGCGCCCACCGGGTCGCGCGTCGGTGAAGCGAGCGTTGCAGCCAGCAGGCGATCGCGCAGGCCGGACTGGGCGATCGACGCCCACAGCGCCGTGAACTGGGCGAACTGCTCCGCGCGCCGGGCGCGGAAGCGCTCCGCGAGGACATCGAAGCCGGCGGGCTCGCGGGCGTGGCTCGCGGCGATCCGCGCGAGCATCACGTCGCAGTCATGGATCTCCCCGAGGACGTCCTGCAGCTCGCGCGCGCGGGCCTGGGCCTCGGCTCCGACCTCGCCCAGACAGAAGCCGACGAGCTCGAGCACGTAACGCAGGCGCTTGGCGGCGATCCGCATGTCGTGCATCGCGGTGATGGCATGCTCGTTGAGCGCCTCGGGCACGAAGGCGTAGAGCTCGGCGCTGCGCACCGCGACGATCTGCCGTGCCGCGACCGCCAGCGGCATCGTCGAGACCAAGCCGTCCACGCGGTGCGCCCTCACTTGGAGAGCCTCTCGAGCCGCCGCCGCAGACGCCTCCGCCGAACGCGGTCGAGCGCCTTGGCCAGCCTGCGGTTGGCCTGACGCTGCTCGCGGCGCAACTCCGCGATCAGCACCTCGACGGCTCGGCGCTCGGCGAGCGCGCAATTGTCGCGCAGGCCGGTCAGCAGATCGAGGCCGACGTCGAGGTCGCGCCGCTCGCCGAGGGCGCCGGCGAGTGCCTTGACATCGGCCAGTGCGCGGGCGCCGCGCTTGCGCGGAAGGCACGGGCCGAAGACCTCGAGCGCCGCGCGCAGACGGCGGGTGGCCACGCGCATCGCGTGGACGCCCTCGATGTCGCCGAGGTCGAGCACGGCTTTGCGGCGGTGCGCGAACACGGCGCGGCTGCGCTGACGCACGACCGTCGCGGCGGCCTCCGCGTACGGCTGTTCTGCCGACAGCTTCATCCGCCCCAGCCGGCGGCGATCAGCATCTCGAGGATCACGCCCTCACGCAGCCCGCCGCGCCCGATCAGCAGCGGACGCTCGAGCCGGTCGGAGATCTCCTCGAGGATCAGCATCCCGGCGGGCAGCAGCCGCACTCGCTCGCCTTCCATCTCGAAGGCCCGGGCGACCTCGTCACTCTGTGTCGTGGCAAGAATCCGCAGTCCGCGCTCGAGCGTCTCGCGGTCGAGTACGCCGCCGACCAGCCGGCGCAGCGAGGTTGAGCTGCCGCCCACCGCGACGGCGAGTTCGGGCGTCGGCAGCATAAAGCCCTCGAACACCCCCCCGACGTGCGCGCGCACCTGCTGGAGCTGCTCGATCGTCGGCGGATCGCCGTGCAGGTAGGAGTCGGCGAGAAAGCCTGAGCCGATGCGAAACGAACTCGACGCGCGCACGCCGTCGGCGACCGTGCCGATCGCGATCTCCGACGAGGAGCCGCCGACGTCGATCACCGCGATATCTCCGTCGGGCGGGTGATCGAGCGCGCTGGTCGCCCCGACGAACGCGAGGCGCGCCTCCTCCTCATCGCTGAGGACCTCGACCGCGACGCCGGCGTTCTCGGCGATGGCGCGGGTGAACTCCTCCTGATTGGAGGCCTCGCGGATCGCCGCCGTGGCCACGGCGCGGATCGTGTCGGTACCCAGCTCGCGGGCGAGGCGCACCTGGGTCGCGACGACCTCGGCGACCTCGGCGATCTTCTCCAGCGAAATCGTGTCGTCGCGGCGCAGGCCCTTGCCGATCCGAGTGAACGCGCGTTGGCGCAGCAACTCGCGGAGGCGGCCATCGGCCGGCTCCGCGACGAGCAGCCGCGTCGTGTTGGAACCGATGTCGATGCAGCCACAGATCACGTTGCCCAGGCTATAGGCTCGCAGGTGTGGCCCGAACGCTCTGGCTCCTGCGGCACGGCGATGCGGAGCCGCACGGCACCCGTGCGGACTTCGAACGCCGCCTGACCGAACGCGGCGAACGCCAGTCGCTGGCGGCCGGTCGTGCCTTCGCACGGCTCGGCGTGCGCTTCGAGCATGTCTTCTCGAGCCCGCGCGTGCGCGCGCTCGAGACTGCCCGCCTGGTCTGCGCCGAACTCGACGGCGAGCCGGTCGTTCACGAGCCCCTCTCCGGCGGCTTCGACGAACGCGACGCCGAGGAGTTGCTGGCGGCGACGGGGGCGAGCGGGGCGCTGTTGGTGGTCGGGCACGAGCCGGATCTCTCCGGGGTCGTGGCGGCGTTGACCTCGGCGCGGATTGAGATGAAGAAGGGCGGGATCGCGGCCGTTCGCGGCGGCCAACTGGTGGCGCTGCTACGCCCGCGCGAGATCGAGCTCGTGGCTGGACTCTGACTCGAGGGTCTCGCGCGCCGGCGGAGCCGGAGCCGGAGAGGCGTCGATGCCGACCGGCGTGGCGGCGAAGCGGTAGCCGATTCCGAAGTGCGTGTGGATGTAGCGCCAGTCTGGCGAAACGCGCTCGAGCTTCTGGCGCAGCTTGCGCACGAAGACGTCGACCGAGCGATCGCCGCGGACCATCGCGTAGCCCCAGAGCCTCTGGTAGATGAACTCGCGCTCGAGCACGCGCCCGCCTGAGACGGCGAGCAACTCGATCAGCTCGAACTCGCGGCGTGTCAGGTCGATGCTCACGCCGTTCACGAACGCCTGGTATTGGTCGCGCTGGATCTCGACCTCCCCGGCGAGCAGCGGCTCGACGGCGGTCGACCCCTCCAGCCGGCGACGGCGGCGCACCACGGACTCCACGCGCGCGATCAACTCCTCTGGATGGCACGGCTTGGTCAGCCAGTCATCGGCGCCGAGCCGCAGCCCACGGACGCGCTGAGCGACCGTCGAGCTACCGGTGCACACGACGACCCCGAGCTCCGGCAGCGCGCCGCACAGTCGCTCGAGCCACTCCCAGCAGGTCGGTCCGATCACCGCGAGATCAACGACGATCGCGCCGAGACGCATCGGCACGATCGTCTCCGGGGCGACCGAGGAGGCGAGCACGCGGTACTCCCAGCCCGCGCGCTCGAGACGCTTGCCGAGCACCGCGAGAAAGCCCGAGTCACGATCGAGCACCGCGATCCGGAGGGTCAACGCGGCGCCGGCGTGCCCGATCGGCTCAGCCGACAGGATTTCCTCCGTGGCGGAAGCGCGGTCGACCATCTCAGAGGATTCTAGCCCGCCCGCGGGTCGGCAACCGGGGGTTCTCTACCCTGGTCACACGATCTTCACAAGCAGTTCGGTCAGGACGGCCCGATGTGCGAGGAATCGGAAAACTCGCGGAACAGCCCGGTCACGACAAACGCCGTCTGCTCACCGACATCGACCGCGTTGTCGCCGATTCTCTCCAGGCATCGCGCGACGATGGTCATGTGCATCGCCCACTCGCGGGTGTCGACGTCATCGCCGGCCTCGATGGCCTTGCGGAAGATGTCACGCTGGATCTGGTTGACCTCGCGATCCTGGCGGACGAGATCCTCGGCCAGCCCGACGTCGCGATCCTCGAACGAGCGCTTGGCCTGGGAGACCTCCGAGCGCGCGATCTCGCCCATTCGCAGCAGCAGCGCGAGGATCTCGGGACGGGTCGGCGGCTCGTGGCCCGACAGCGGCAGCAGCTTGCAGATGTTGACGCACTGGTCGCCCATGCGCTCGACGCGCAGGATCACGTGCAGCAATGCGGCGACGAGCCGCAGGTCACCGGCCACCGGAGCCTGGCGGGCGAGCAGCGAGAGCACGCCCTGATGGACCTCGAGATAGCGCCCGTCGACGCGGTCGTCGTCGGCGATCACGAACGACGCGAGCTCGACGTCCTGGTGGGCGAGCGCCTCGAGCGTCCGGTCGAGCTGCTCGAGGACGATGTCGATGGCGCCGAGCGCGCGCTGCTCCAGCTCGCGCAGCTCGTCCTGAAAGTGCGGCCGGCCGGTCGCACTGTTGCTAGCCGAACTTGACGGTGCCATATTCCTCCGTTCGCATCGTGCTGTGGACGTCGCGCCAGGTCGCCGAGCGCGGCGTGCTCGGGCCGGCGGGCGTGCTCGGCGATTCCGCCGCGAGCCCTCGCAGAACGTGGCTGGTCGTGCGGGTGCTCACAGCGTTACCCGAAGCGGCCGGTGACGTAATCTTCGGTGCGCTTGTCGTCGGGGCGGGTGAACAGCTTCTCGGTGTCGTCGTACTCGACGAGCACGCCGGTCCGTTTCCCGTCGCTCACGTCGAGGCTGAAGAACGCTGTCCGCTCGGCGACGCGCGCCGCCTGCTGCATGTTGTGGGTGACGATCACGAGCGTGTAATTGCGCTTGAGGTCCTGCATCAGCTCCTCGACCGACGCCGTGGCGATCGGGTCGAGCGCCGAGCACGGCTCGTCCAGCAGCAGCACGTCTGGCTCGATGGCGATCGACCGCGCGATGCACAGGCGCTGTTGCTGGCCGCCGGAGAGCCCGAGCGCGCTCGACTTCAGGCGGTCCTTGACCTCGTCCCACAGCGCGGCGCCGCGCAACGCCTTCTCGACGCGCTCGTCGAGCTCACTCTTCAGTCCGAGGATTCGCGGTGCCCAGGCGATGTTGTCGAAGATCGACTTGGGGAACGGGTTGGGGCGCTGGAACACCATCCCGATTCGCCGGCGGACCTCGACCGGATCGACGTCGCCGGCATAGAGGTTGTTGCCGTGGTACAAGGCCTCGCCGGTGACGCGGAAGCCTGGAACCGAGTCGTTCATGCGGTTGAGCGTGCGCACCATCGTGCTCTTGCCGCAGCCCGAGGGGCCGATCATCGCGGTGATGATGTTCTTGTACACCTGCATGCTGACGCCCTCGACGGCGAGCGTTGAGCCGTAATAGACATCGACGTCGCGCAGGTCGAACACGACCTCGGTGGCCGTCGTCGCGGTTGGTTCCCGGTTCGGGATCGCAAGCGGCGCGATCGGCGGGGTTACCGAGCCGTCGGTCTCGGGCTGACTGCTGTCCATTGGCTCAGCGCTCCTCGTCGTGTTCGTCTCGGTCATCTTGACATCAGACGGCGCTTTCGCGCGAGCATCGCGCGCGCGGTCAGGTTGCCAACCAGGATGAAGGCGATCAGCACGAGCGCCGCACCCCAGGCGCGCGCGTAGTCGGCGGGGAAGCCAGACTCGGAATCCTGAAAGATGATGTAGGGAATATTCGGCAACGCCGTCCCGAACACGTCGATGGTGGTGCTGGTGCTGAAGATCGAGCACAGCAGGAGCATCGGCGCGGTCTCGCCGGCGGCTCGCGCGATCGCGAGCACGGTTCCGGTGAGGATTCCACCGAGCGCGCCGGGCAGGACGATGCCGACGATCGTGCGCCAGCGGCTGATGCCGAGTGCGTGCGACGCGTCGCGGAGCTCTCGCGGGACGAGCAGCAGCATCTCCTGGGTCGTACGAGCGAGCAGCGGAACCATGATGATCGCGAGCGCGAACGATGCGGCGAAGCCGGTCTGCTGATGCCCCTTGACAAGCAGGCCATATACGAACAGGGCGATCACGATCGACGGCATACCGTTCAGCAGGTCGAGCGCCAGCCGGATCGGCCGCGCCGTACGGGGCTTCGAGAACTCGGTGAGGTAGATCGCGATCAGTACGCCGATCGGCAACGCCATCGCAGTGGCGACCGCGACGATCAGCGCGCTGCCGACGATCGCGCTGGCGATGCCACCGCCGACTGTGCCGAGCCCCTGCGCCGGGTCCTTGGTCAGGAATGAGATCGAGAGCTGGCTGCCGCCCTTCGAGGCGACGCTGACGATGACGATCGCGAGGATCGCTACGGCAACAGCCGCGGCTGCCGTCGCGATGGCGCGCATCACGAGGTCAACGCGCCGGCGCCGCCGGAGGTTGCCGCCGGCGGAGGTGAGCGGGCGCGCCGGGTCGAGCGCCGACATCGACATCAGTGGCCCAGCCCCTGGCGGCGCTCGACGCGGTGCACGATCAGCTGGGCCCCAAGGTTGACGACGAGCTCCATCCCAAGCAGGACCACCGCGCAGAAGAAGAGCGCCGCGAGCTGCTGGCTGGTCTGCGCGTTGGTGACCTGCTCTGCGAGGCGACTGGCGAGCGAGTCGCCGGTGGTGAACAGGTTCCTGCTGACGAGCGATCCGGCGCCCATCAGCTGCGTCACCGCGATCGCCTCGCCGAGTGCGCGGCTCAGCCCGAGGATCGTTGCGGCGGCGAGACCCGCACGCGTCGAGTCAAGGACCACGCCGCGGATCATCTCCCAGCGCGTCGCGCCGAGCGCGAGCGCTCCGTCCTTCAGCTCGCTCGGGACACTGAGGAAGAGGTCGCGGCTGATCGAGGCAATTATCGGCAGGACCATGATCGCCAGGACCACGCCGGCGGTGAAGACGCCGAGGCCGGATGCCGACGGTGCCCCGAAGATCGGGATGAACCCCAACACGTCGTGGAGCGCCGGCTCGATCGTCGAGTGCATGACCGGCGCGAGCACGAGGATCCCCCAAAGACCAAGGATCACGCTCGGGATCGCCGCGAGCAGCTCGACCAGCGGGCCGATCACCGCTCCGACGCGGCCCGGAGCGAGCAGGCTGAGGTAGACACCGATGGCGACCCCCAGCGGCACGGCGATCAGCAGTGAGATCGCCGAGGTCACCACGGTGCCGAAGATCAGGGTCCCGGCACCGAAGATATTGGCGTTGGCCACCCCCGGCGAGGTCGCCGGGTTCCAGGTCGAATGCCAGAGAAAGCCGAATCCGAAGGTCGAGATCGAACTGCTCGCGCCGTCGATCAGCTGGTAGATCAGGAGCCCCATCACCGCGACCGCTCCGAGCGAGGCCGCCAACGTGAGCCCGACCAGGACGCGGTCGCCGAGACGATCGGCGCGGTGCCTGCTGGTTGGAAGCCGGGCGGCGGCGGGCGTGATGGTGCTCACGAGCGACAGCCTAGTGACCCTGTTCCCGGCTCCCCGCGGTGTTCACAACTTGATAACCGGGCGTTCACCGGTGCGTAACGCCTGGTGGCGGGGCCCCGCGCCATGCTGCTTGACCAACAGCACTCTACGAGGAGGCAAGTTGCACATCAATCGTCCCATTCCCACGCTCGCGGTGATCGCGGCGACCGCGGTCGCCGCGGGATTCGGCGTCAGCGCCGCAAGCTCGTCCGCGGCCGGTCATCTCACCGGCGCGGGATCCTCGCTGGTCGCGCCGCTGGTCGAAAACGTGTTCGCCCCCGACTTCCAGAGCCGCACGAGCAACGCGGTGACCTACGGCTCGGTCGGTTCCGGAGCCGGGATCACGTCGATCAGCGGCAAGACGGTCGACTTCGGCGCCTCCGATGCTCCGCTGACGAGTAGTCAGGAAGCAGGTTGCAGTGGCTGCATCGAGATCCCGTGGGCGCTGGCCGGTACCGGGCTTTCCTACAACCTCAGCGGCATCGCTCATGTCAACCTTACGGGCCCGGTGATCGCGAACATCTTCCTTGGGACGATCACCATGTGGAACGACCCACAGATCCAGAAGCTGAACAAGGGCGAGACCCTGCCGGCCGAGAAGATCACGCCCGTCTACCGCAGCGACGGCTCCGGCGACACCTACGCTTTCACCTCCTACCTCTCGAAGGTCAGCCGCGCGTGGGCCAGCAAGGTTGGCTTTGGCACGTCGGTCGCATTCCCGGCGGGCACCGGCGGCAAGGGCAACAGCGGCGTCGCCGCCGTGGTCGCCGCGACTCCGGGAGCGCTCGGCAACAACTCCTGGTTCTACGTCCGCCAGGCCAAGCTCCAAGCGGTGGCGGTCCAGAACAGCGCCGGGAACTACGTCCTTCCCTACGACCCGTACGTCGCTGACGCGGCGGCCGTGGTGAAGAGGGTGCCGACGCTGAGCTCGCTCTCCTCGAGCACCGCCGACTCGATCGCCAGCGCGCTCTCGATCGTCGATCCGCCCTACGTCAAGCCGAAGAAGGGCAAGAAGCCGACGACGCTCCAAAAGGAGGCGGCGGCGGCGTATCCGATATCGACGTTCACCTACGTCATCCTCAGGCCGGACAACAGCAACATCGGCCTGCTCAAGCAGTTCATCGCGTTCGCCCTGAGCAAGGCGGAGCAGCGCAAGGGCGGCTCGCTGCAGTTCGCGCCATTGCCATCGGTGGTGGCTTCCGCGGACGCCAAGGCGGTCAACGGGCTGTAGCTGACGGCCAACAGCACGGGCCTTGTCTCCTCGGGGCGCGGCCGGCGATCGCCGGCCGCGCCCCCGTTTCATTGACAACATCC
>DATLQS010000038.1:0-18228 GCA_035535075.1 Solirubrobacteraceae bacterium | reverse complement strand
CATCGCGAAGCAGCCCGGTACCGCGGCGACGCCGGCCGCCCCGCGGTAGGCCGTCGGCGACTGGCCGACGATCGCCCGGAACGTTCGCCCGAACGTCCCGAGACTGGAGAAGCCGACGTCGAAGCAGATCTCGGTGACGCTGCGCTCGGACTCGCGCAGCAGAAACATTGCGCGCTCGACGCGGCGACGTTGGAGGTAGCGGTGCGGCGTCTCGCCGAAGGTGGCGCGAAAGGTCCGGATGAAGTGCGCGTCCGATACGTGGGCGATCCCCGCGAGACGCTTGATGTCAAGCGGCTGCCCGTGGTCGCGGTCCATCGCGTCACGCGCACGCAGCAAGCGGCGGTTTGACTCCTCGACTGCTCTGCTCATGGTGAGTCTGATCCCGGGCTGTCTCGGCGTCGATGGGTGCCGAGCGTAGCTTCAAGCCGTGCCACCGAGCTGGTGGGCGAGACACAGGCGCTGGAGCTGGCTCATTGCCTCCTCGGGTTCCGCCGGGAGTCGTGCGAGGGCGTGTGCCGCTGTCTGAACATCGCCCAGCGTGGCGGCCCGCGCCTCGACGGCAAAGCGAGCCACCCAGCGCAGCGCCGCCCGCTCATAGCGCTGCGGGTCTCGATCTCGGATCAGCAGGCAGACATGCAACGCGTCGTCGAGGCGGATCGTTGGGAGCTCGCTGGCCGCGGCACGCACGAGCTCGAGGTTGCCCCGCTGGAGTGCCCGTCGAAAGCGCCCGTATGCCGATCCCTGACTCGTCATGCGAACGTATGTTCGCATCCAGCTGGGCTCGGGTCAATGCGATTCTTGCCGCGCCCGACGTGCCGGTCGCTTCGGTCTCGTGTCGACCACCTCGGCGCCGCGCCGTGGGCGCGAGCCCACCGCTGGGCGCCCGACCACCGCAGCGCCGTCCGCAACGACCGCGGAAAGCGCTTCCACGACGGAGGCGTCAAACTGGGTGCCGGCGCACCGGCGCAGTTCCGCCGTCGCCTCGGCGCGGGCCACGGGGTCGCGGTAGTGGCGACCGCTGACCATCGCGTCGAACGCGTCGCACACGGCGACGATCCGCGAGGCGAGCGGGATCTCGGCTCCCGAAAGGCCGTCCGGATAGCCTCGGCCGTCAACGCGCTCGTGGCTGGAGCGAACCAGTGGCGCGATCGACATCAGCGCGGGAGCGGCGGCGACGATGCGTTCGCCGATGACCGTGTGCCGCTGCATGAACGCCGACTCGTCATCGTCAAGCTGCGCGCGCTTGTCGAGGATCGCGTCGGGGATCGCCATCTTCCCGACGTCGTGCAGTTCGGCGGCAAGCCCGACGATGCGGCTCTCGACGGCATCCAACCCGAGTTGGCCGGCGGTGAGCAGCGCCAGCGTCGCGACGCCGCTCGAATGCTCGCCAAACCCCGGATGGCGCTCGGCGAGCACCGAGAGCAGCACGTCGGTGCTCTGGCGACTGGCCGACGCGCGTGAGGATTGCTTGCCTGCGTAGAGGCGCTGATCGGCGGCACGCATCGCCTCTTCACCGGCGACGGTGCCCGGCTCGACGAGCGCGGAGCCGTAGGAGCAGGCGATCGAGAAGGCCTCGCCGTGCTCGGCGAGCGCAGCGGCCCCCGCTGCGACGACGGCATCGCTTGACTCCTCGCCGCCCGGCAGCAGGATGCAGAACTCGTCGCCGCCCATCCGATAGGCCGTCGCGATGCCCTCGACGGCGCGCCCCAGTCGCGCACCCAGGCGGCTGAGCAGCGCATCGCCCGCGGGGTGTCCGAACGAATCGTTGTATTGCTTGAATCCATCGAGGTCGTAGAGGATCAGCAGTGCGGGACTGTCGGAGCGCGACGCCTGCTCGAGATCCTCGAACAACTGGCGGCGGTTGGCAAGGCCGGTCACCGGATCGCGCCGGGCCTCGAGGACGAGCGTCGCGGCGGCTTCCCGGCGGTCGAGCGCCAGCTCCGCCAGACGCGCGATGTCGTGGGCCAGGGCCAGGGCGCTGGGTTCGACAGTTCCCTCGGCGCTCGAGAGGACAGCGCCGGCCACGCCTCCGCCGAGACGCCGGATGGGTGTGGACCACTGAATCGCATCGGCGTGCCCGGCCGGAGCGACCGGAGCCGGGAGCACGACGGGGGATCCAGGGAGCGCGTCTTCCGGTGCGTCGCCGAACACGATGCGCGCCTGCAGTCCGAGCGGCCGCACGCGAACGAGGTCCTCCAGCTCGCGCACCACGGTCTCCATCGGCGCGTCGGCGAGGATCACCGACAGCACGCGATTCTCCGCAACGATCAGGCTCTCCGCGAGCCGCGCCTCGATGGCAGATCGCGCCGCGTCTCGCGCGGCGCAGCGAAACTCGATCTCGGCGATGACCGCCGCCGCGAGGTCGTTGAGGACCGTGATCTCGCCCGCCTCCCAGACGCGCGGGACGACATCGACGGCGCAGAACGAGCCGAGCGTGTGCCCGCTCGAGAGGGTCAGCGGGATCCCCGCGTAGGCGACGATCGTCTCGTCCTGGACAAGGGGGTTGTCCTGGAATCGCGCGTCCAGTCTCGCGTCGCCGATGAGCAGCGGTGCCTGCCCGGCGACCACGTGCTTGCACAGGGATGTCGAGAGCGGGGCCTCCCGGTTCTTGGGCTCGTCGTCGGCCAGCCCCCACGAGCTCTTGAAGAACGCGCGCTCGGCGTCCAACAGGGTGACGAGAGAGACCGGGGCATGCAGCAGCGCGGCGGCCAGGCGCGTGAACCGGTCGAAGGCCTCCTCGTCCAGTGAATCGAGCAGCTCGGTGGCGCGCAGCGCCTCGAGGCGGCCCTCGTCGAGGACCGCTTCGGCAACCTCCTCGGCGGAGGCGACGCGGGCGGGGACGACGGGGTCGGATGCGGGAAGGTCGAGCGGGCCGCTCGGGGCCGGGACCGTTGGCATACATAACCTTCGACCAAAGAGCGGCCGCTGCTTAGCCGCAAGGCCGCCGGCGAGCGCATGATTGACCTCGCGCGCGCGATCTGCCGCGCGTGAGGTAGGCCGGAGTTCGGGTCTAGGCCTCGCGCAGGGCGCGCAGCGACTGGCGCAAGGAGCGGCTGGTGGCGAACACGGCCGACGGCTCGTAGCCGCAGTGCGCCATGCAGTTGTCGCACCGCTCGTCCTTCCCGCGTCCGTAGAGCTCCCAATCGGTCTCCTCGACGAGCTCGCGGTAGGTCTTGACGTAGCCGTCGTTCATCAGATAACAGGGGCGCTGCCAGCCGAGCAGCGAATAGCTTGGGATCGCCCACGCCGTGCAGTCGAAGTCGGCCTTGCCCTCGAGGAAGTCGAGGAACAGCGGACTGTGATTGAGACGCCAGCGGCGGCGCCGTCCGTCGGCGAACGCCTCGCGAAACAGGCTGCGTGTCTGCTCGACGCCGAGGAAATGGTCCTGGTCGGGAGCCTTCTCGTAGGCGTAGGCCGGAGAGATCATCATCGCGTCGACCTCGAGCTCGTCATTGAGGAAGTCGAGTACGCGGCGCACCGTGTCCGGTGAGTCGTGGGTGAAGAAGGTGGTGTTGGTGGTCACGCGGAAGCCGCGGCGCTTGGCCTCGTGAACCGCCGCCACCGCCTTGTCGAAGACGCCGTCGCGGCACACCGACGCGTCGTGGCGCTCGCGCAGGCCGTCGATGTGGACCGCCCAGGCGAAATACCGCGAGGGCTTGAACAGATCCATCTTCTTCTCCATCAGCAGCGCGTTGGTGCACAGGAAGACGTACTTGCGCCGCTCGATCAGCCCGGAGGCGATCAGGTGGATGTCCGGGTGGATCAATGGCTCGCCGCCGGCGATCGAGACCATCGGGGCACCGCTCTCCTCGATCGCGCCGAGCGCCTCTTCGACCGGCATCCGCCGGCGCAGCAGCTCGTCAGGCTGCTGGATCTTGCCGCAGCCGGCGCACTCGAGGTTGCACTGATAGAGGGGCTCCAGCTCGACGAGCAGCGGAAAGCGCTTGCGACGGGCGAGCCGCTGCCGCAGGATGTAGCTGCCGATACGCAGGCTCTGGCGGGCGGGAACGGGCATGGCTCAGCTTCCTCTATTCGGCGTCGGCGCGCTTGACGGCACGGTTGGCTGTGCCCGCACCTGGGGTGGCAGATTGAAGCGCATTTCCTCGGTGGCCACAGTGAGCTCTCGCAACGATACGCCGCCGAGGCCCTCGAGCGCGCTCACCACCTCCTGCACCAGCGACTCCGGCGCCGACGCGCCGGCGGTCACGCCGATCCGCTTCACGCCGGCGAGCAGCTCGGGCGGGATCTGCTCGGCACGCTCGACAAGGTGAGCGCTGCAGCCGGCGCGCTCCGCCACCTCGACGAGCCGCCGCGAGTTCGAGGAGTTCTGCGACCCGACGACCAGGATCACCTCGCACTCGGCGGCGATCGCGCGCACGGCATCCTGGCGGTTCTGCGTGGCGTAGCAGATGTCCTCGGAGGCGGGGACGACGAGCGCGGGGTGGCGCTCCCGCAAGGCGTCGACGATGTCGGCCGTCTCATCCACGGCAAGCGTGGTCTGTGTCAGCACGGCCACCCGGCGCGAGTCTGTCAGCTCGATCTTGCGCGCCTCCTCGATGCTGGCGATGACCTGCGTGTGGTCCGGAGCTTCACCGACCGTGCCTTCGACCTCCTCGTGATCCTCGTGGCCGACGAGCACGATCTGGAAGTCGCTCGCGGCGAAGCGGCGCGCCTCGGCGTGGACCTTGGCAACCAGCGGGCAGGTTGCGTCGATCACGTCCAGCTGCCGCGCGGCCGCGTGCTCGCGCACGGCCGGCGAGACGCCGTGGGCCGAGAAGATCACCGTTGCGCCGGCTGGAACCTCGTCCACGTCGTCGACGAACACCGCTCCGCGGCGCTCGAGCTCGCTGACGACGTGCGCGTTGTGGACGATCTGCTTGCGTACGTACACCGGCGATCCGCGCTGCTCCAGGGCGCGCTCGACGATCTCGACGGCGCGCGTAACCCCGGCGCACGACGCGCGTGGAGCCGCGAGCACGACCTCGCGATGACCCAGCGCCTGGGCCCACGCCTCGAGCAGCGAGCTCGCCTGGCGCAGCGCGCGAAACGCGCGGCGGGCCGCGATCGCCGCGCGCGCCGGATGATGGAACTCGTAGTGGGGGGTATCGAGCACGACCCGCAGCGTCGTCAGCGAATGCGCGCGGGCATCGCCGGCCAGCCATGCCGACTCCATGTCGACGGCCAGCGCTCCGGCGAGCGCCAGCTCGCGCCGGCGCTCGCCGAACACCAGTCCGCTGCTCGAGGCGATGGGGCCAACATGCACGCGCAACCCGCCGCGGCGCAGGACGCCCGCGAGGATCGTCGGGTCCGGGCAGGACAGCGTCTTGGTGTCGGTGCGCAGTTCGCTGGCGAGCACGACGTCGCCGGGTTCGAGCTCGGCGTCGAGGGCGCCGCAGACGCCGGCGATCAGCGCTGAGCGCTCGCTCGGGTGGTGCGTGAGCCGTGCGGCGGCGCGAGCGCGGCGGGGGCCCATGCCGATCTTTTCGACGCGGCTCCACGGTGCGCCTGCGCGAATCGCACGGGCCTCGAGCGCCATCGGCGCGAGTACCAGCAGCTCGGCGCCCTGGCGATCGGCGGCGCCGCAGTTCCGGGCGTCGGTGCGCCTCACCGTGCGCAACGTGCCAAGGCCATTATCGGGAACACGAGCCGGTAGAGGTGATAGTTGATGTAGAAGTCGCCGGGAAAACCGGTGCCGGTGTACTCCGGCTCGTCCCAGCTGCCATCGTCGCGCTGGGTTGCCACGAGGAAGCGCACGCCGCGGCGCATGGCGAGCGAGCGCTCGCCGGCGGCGTGCAGGGCGAGCAACGCCCACGCCGTCTGCGATGCCGTGCTCGTTCCGCGTCCAATCGCGTCGGGATCGACGTAGGAGCGTGGATCCTCGCCCCAGCCGCCGTCGGGGTTCTGGTGATCCTCGAGCCAGCGCACGGCGCGCCGGATCCGCTCGTCGTCGGTCCCCACGCCGGCGGCGACGAGCGCCGGCACCGCGGCGCCGGTGCCGTAGACGTGGTTGACACCCCAACGCCCGAACCATGAGCCCTGCGGCTCCTGCTCGGCGCTGAGCCACGCAAGGCCGCGACGCGCCGCGTCGGTGTCGGCGCGCCCGAGTGCCGCGAGCATCTCCAGGGCGTGGGCGCTGACATCGGCACTCGGTGGGTCGATGACCTCGCCGAAGTCGCAGAACGGCAGATCGCGGAGCATCCGCTTGGTGTTCGCCGCGTCGAAGGCCCCCCAGCCGCCGCCCGCGTCCTGCATCCCCTCGACCCAGTCGACCGCGCGCGCGATCGTTTGCGCGACGCGATCGGCGTCGGGATGGGCGACCCGCAACAGCGCCAGCACGACCTCGGCCGTGTCATCGATGTCAGGGTAGTAGTCGTTGTCGAATTCGAACGACCAGCCGCCGGGCTGGAGCGAGGGACGCCGTACCGACCAGTCGCCGGCGACCAGGACCTGCTCGTCCAGCAACCAGTCGGCAGCGCGAACGAGAGCGGGATCGTCAGGCGGCGCGCCCGCGTCCGCCAGCGCCACGATCGCCAGCGCCGTGTCCCACACCGGCGACTGGCATGCCTCCAGGCGCCGGCTGGGCTCTTCCTCGACGGTGAAGCGCTCGAGGCCGTCCAGCCCGGCCTTCATCACCGGGTGCTCGGTTGGATAGCCGCGCAGGTGCAGGGCGATCAGCGAGTACACCCAGGGTGGCTGGATGCCGCCCCACGACCCGTCGGCCTCCTGCCGGCGCACGATCCAGCGTTCGGCGCGCGCGAGGGCGGCCTCACGCAGCGGGCGCACCGCCCGCCGGCCGTAGAGAGCGAGCACCCGGTCGGCGAGCGCGAGGGCGCGCGTCGAGGCCGAGTGGCCGCGCGTCCGTGCCCACACGCTCGGCCCGTGCAGCTCCTCCAGCGTGAACGGCAGGGCCCGGGTCGGGCGCACCGAGAGCACGATCGACAGCGCCACCACCGTCTGCCGTGCCCAGCACGCGAAGTCGTAGATGCTCAGCGGCGCGCGCGATGGCAGCAGCATCAACTCGGGCGGCAGCTCCGGCACCTGGTTCCAGGGCCACGCGCCGAACAGGGCCAGCCAGATGTGCGTGAACACGCGGGCGCGTTGCAGCCCGCCGGCGCTGCGGGCGAACGCTGCCGCCGCGCGCATGTGCGCCGCGCCGGGATCGTCGCCCGCCAGGCGCAGCGCCACATAGGCCTCGATCGTCGTCGACAGGTCCCCCGGGCCGCCGTAGAAATTGGCCCACGAGCCGTCGTCGCGTTGCTCGGACCGGATCCATGCCGCTGACCGCTCGGTCGCGGTCGCCTCGCGAACGCCGAGGAACTCTCGCAGGAGCATGTCCTCCGCGTCCATCGTCACATTGGTCTGCAGCTCGCCCTTCCACCAGCCGCCGGGGTCCTGGAGCCCCAGCAGATGCTCGCGGCTGCGCTCGAGCGCGCGCAGAGCGTCCCCGGCCACGGCGTTCGGGCCATCGCGCAGCATAGCCACGCCGCCGACCGTCGCGGCCTTGGCATCCCCATTCATCACTCAGATATAGCGTTTTGAAGGTGAGAACGCAATGGGCGCGTCGGCACGGTCGGGCGCCGGGTCGCCGTTCGCGCGGCCGGTTGCCCCCGACGTCCCCGCGGCGACGGCCGTTTGCGGCTCGCCGTGCTCGCCGCCGCGAGGTTGTGCGCCCTGGCGCTTCTCCCGATCCTCGCGCGCCGGGCTCGCTCGCCCGGCCGTCACATCACGAGGATCGGGCGCGCCTCGACTCGGCCGTGGGCGGCCGCGGGGATCTTGGCCGCGAGCTCGACGGCCTCGGCGTCGCTCCCAACCTCGAGCACATAGAACCCGATGATCTGCTCGCCGCCGGGTTTCGCCGGACCTTCGTTCGTGGCGCGCTGCCCGTCGCGGACACTCACGGTCGTCGCGCTCGACGATCGCTGGACCGGGTCTCCGGCCTGGAACGCTCCGCTGCCGCTGACCAGCTCATAGAAGGCGCCGTAGGCGGCGAGCTGGGCCTGGGCATCGGGCGAGCCCGGGGCGGGGAACGAGCTCTCGTCGGCGTACAGCAGGAATAGGTATCTCATCAGACCGTCCCTCTGTTCGTGCCGGCGCCGATCGCCGGCCTGTGTCTTGACGACGCTCGCCACCGCCGGAAATCGACAGCCCGGCGACACTTGATACACAGAGACTGAGATTCGCCTGGCCGGCCCGCACCTGCACGGGCAGCGGCGACCACGAATCGACCGCCGCCGGATGCGGCGACCGCGTGACGGTGTGCTAGCGTCGCGCGGCATGCGATGGTCGGTCGTCCTGCTCGCCACGATGGCGTTGGTCGTTCCGTCGGCGGCTATCGCTGATCGCGCAGGCGCTGCCGTGGCGCCCGCCGGGACGGCGGCTGCCCGAGGGGCGCTCAGGCTGACGCCGACGGGTGTCAATGGCAAGGTTGACGCGATCATCAGCGATGCCGCCTGGCAGGTGAACGGGGTCGTCGGGCACTACGTGCCGAACCAGCGTGTTGTGATCCACGTGTTCAGGAACGGCGTGCGGGTCGTCACGAGGGCGCTGCGAATCCGCCGTCTGGGCCACCACGGGGTGTTCAGCGCATCGCTGCGCATCGGTGGCGTCGGACGGCTGACGGTCCGCGCGATCCATGCGGCGACCGCAGCGCAGCGCCGCCTGGTGTCGCGGACGTTCTCGTTGTGGCTGGTCGCTCCGCGGGCGCAGCCGGGGGAGCACAGCTACTCGGTGCGCATCCTGCAGCACGAGCTCAGCGCGCTGCACTACGTGGTCGGTGCGCCCGGCGTGTACGACGATCAGACGCAGCAGGCGGTGATGGCGTTCCGCAAGATGGCGAGTCTCGACCGCACCTTCGTCGCCGACGCGAACGTGTTTGACGCGCTGGCCGCCGGTGGCGGAGGGTTCGCGATCCGCTATCCGTCGCAGGGACGCCACGTCGAGGCCGATCTCACCCACCAGGTGCTGGCGCTGATCAACGCCGACGGCAGCATCCACGCGCTGTACCAGCTCAGCTCGGGCAAGCCGTCGACCCCGACCGCGCTCGGGAACTTCGCCGTCTACAACAAGACGCCCGGGATCAACAACCTTGGCATGGTGGACTCGAGCTACTTCAACGGCGGCGACGCGATTCACGGCTACCACGAGGTGCCCCCCTACGCGGCGAGCCACGGCTGCCTGCGCGTGTGGATCCCCGACGCCCCGGCGATCTACGACTGGGCGCTGCTCGGCACCCCGGTCGACGTCTACTACCGCTGAGCGCTCCGCGCTGGCAGGCGGGACGCTCGATGCCATGACCGAACGCAGCTATGAGGAGGCGTGCGCGAGCCATCGCTGGGAGGTGCCCGAGCGCTACAACATCGCGGCGGACGTCTGCGACCGCCATCCGCGCGAAGCGCTCGCGATGATCCACGAGCACCACGCCGGCAGAGTCCGGGAGGTCTGCTGGGGCGAGCTCCAGGATCTCGCCAACCAGGCCGCGCACGTGCTCGCATCGCTTGGCGTCGAGCGCGGAGATCGCGTCGCCGTCGTCCTCCCGCCGACGCCGGAGACCGCCGCGCTGTTCTTCGCGACCTGGAAGCTCGGCGCACTGCTGCTGTCGATGTCCGTGCTCTATGGCGATGACGGGATCCGCCATCGGATACGGGACTCCGAACCGAGGGTGCTGGTCACCGACGCGGCGAACGCGGGCCGCTTCCCGGCGGGCCTCGTCCCGCGGCTGCTGGTGCTCGGCGAGCGGACCTTCGACGGGGTCCCGACGCAGTTCGAGACGCTCGACACGGCGGCCGACGACCCGGCCCAGCTCTACTACACCTCCGGGACGACCGGTCTCGCGAAAGGGATCGTCCACGCGCACCGCTATCTGCTCGGCCATCAGGAGTTCGCCTACTGCCACGACCTGCAGCCCGGCGAGCGCTTCCATGGCATGGGGGAGTGGGCCTGGGCTGCCGGCATCTGCCCGCTGCTCGGCCCGTGGCGCCTCGGCGCGGTGCAGTGCGTCTATCAGCGTGAGGGGGGTTTCGACCCCCACCGGCAGCTGGCGTTCCTCTCGCGCCACGGCGTGACGAACGTCTTCGGCACGCCGACGGCGATTCGCTCGATGATGTCAATCGGCGACGCGCGGACGCGCTACCCGCAGCGCTTCCGCATCGTGTGCTCGGCTGGGGAGCCGCTCAACCCTGAGGCGATCCGCTGGTTTCGCGAGCACTACGACGTCACCGTGCTCGACTACTACGGGCTGACCGAGTCCTACCCGCTGTGCGGGAACTTCCCGTTCATGGAGGTTCGGGAGGGTTCGATGGGCCGCCCGATGCCCGGCTACGACGTGGCGATCCTCGATCAGGACGAGCGCGAGGTCGCGCCCGGCGAACGCGGCGAGATATGCCTGCGTGCGCGTTCGAACCCGCACTATCCGCTCGGCTACTGGCGGCTGCCGAAGGAGAGCGAGGAGACCTTCGGCGGGGAGTGGTTTCACACCAAGGACGCGGCACGGATGGATGACGCCGGCTACATCTGGTACGAGGGCCGCTCGGACGACGTGATCATCGCCGCCGGCTACAGGATCGGCCCGTTCGAGGTCGAGTCGGCGTGCCTCGAGCATCCGGCGGTCGCCGAGGCGGCGGTTGTCGCCTCGCCCGATGAGCGGCGCGGCCACGTCGTCAAGGCGTTCCTCGTGCTCGCCGCCGGCCACGAGCCCGCCGACGAGCTCGCCGAAGAGATCAAGCTGTTCGTCCGTGAGCGGCTCTCGGCGTATGCCTATCCGCGGTTGGTCGAGTTCGTCGACGGCTTGCCCAAGACGCTGACCGGCAAGATCCGCCGCATCGAGCTGCGCGAGCGCGAACTCAGGCGCACGCAAGCCTAGATCCGGTCCGCCCGTGTCGGCGCCGACGGATATGGCTGCTAGTCTGAGCGTCCGGCGGATCGCCTACTCGACCAGGGCGCCTCGAGCGCTCAGCCGGGCACCGCACCGGCCTCGGCCGGTGGCCCGTCCCGGTGGTCGGGAGTGTCACGCCAACCCAGGCAAGACACAAAGTCCTGGGACGTAGTAGTTCAGCGGCGATCTATGACCGGGCGGAAACCGGGCGAGCCTTGTGCTCGCCCGGCCGCATTCCGGTCGGGTTTCCGCGTCCGCTCCGCTTGCCTGAGTGTCCAACGACAATGGCACGCGCCACGATCTGTGCTACAGATTCAGTCGGCCACAGGAGGTCGCTCACGAACCGCGTGGAACGCCATGCGACGACCGGGCCAGATTTCTCAGGCGGACGATCAGGGGGTGCACGATGACTCGCAAGCTGTACCTGCTATTCGCCGGGGCGATCGTCAGCGGAGCGCTCGTCGTTGGCTGCGGTGGGAGCAGCCCGACAACGACGACGACGAGCAGCGCGAGCACCGCGAGCACCACGAGCGCCGCCGCGACAACCTCCAGCAGCAGCTCCTCGAGCGCCGCGACCACCACGGCCACGACCAGCACGAGCTCGACGCCGAGCAGCTCGACGACCGCCAGCTCCACAACCACCAGCACCACGCCGAGCTCGGCGATCCCGGGCGGCGCCGCGGTGGTGGCGGTTTGCAAGGCCGAGATCCAGCGACTGGCCACCGCGGCCCTGACGTCCGACGAGAAGGCCCAGCTCAACCATCTCTGCGAGGTCGCCGGCTCGGGTAACGCCGCGCAGATCAAGGCCGCCGAGAAGCAGATCTGCCTCACGGTGATCAAGGACTCCGCGCCCGGCCTCTCGGGCAGCGCGCTGAGCGCGGCGGAGCAATCCTGCAGCAAGGTCGGTCAGACGCCGACCGGCTGAGCAGCGCTGGGCCGCCGGCTGGCACGCGACGCCGCGGCTCGGCGGCGCTCGCTGCGAGTTCGGTTCGCAGCGTCCGCCAAAGGCCAGGCTGCTCCCGGGCGGGACGCGAGTGCTAGCTTTCGGCCGCGATGAGCACGGTTGCGCAGACCCTCCTGGCGATCGTCTTGCTCGCAGCGGTGGCGTTCAAGCTCCGCGATCGTGCTCGCAGCGCGGATGCGCTGGCGACCTACGGGCTCGGGCCTGCGCCGGTGCGGGTCGGCGCGCTCGCGCTGATCGCGGCGGCCGAGCTGGTGATCGCCGCCGGACTGATCGCCGGCGCGCAGTGGGCGGCCGTGGCGGCGTGCGTGCTGTTCGCGGGCTTCGCGCTCGCCTCTGCCGGGGCGCTGCTCGCCGGTCGTGGCGGGCGACCGTGCGCCTGCTTTGGTGCCGGCTCGCGGTTGGGTCGCCTCTCGCCCCTCCAGGGGCTGCTCGCGGGAGCGCTGGCCTTCGCGCTCGCCCGTCACTGGCTGGGGAATCCGCCGTCGACCTATGAGCGCTGGCTCGGCGTCGGTCTCACGTTCAGCCTCGCGGCGGTGCTCGCCCTGGCCGCGGTCGTGCTCGCGCTCGCCCGCGAGGTCGGGGTGCTGCGGCTCTCGCTCGCGAGCCAGGGCGCGCTGGAGATCCTCGACGAAGGCCCGCGTGTCGGTGAGCGCCAGGCGTGGGCCGCCGCGCTGCCGACTCGTCCCGGCGCGCTGCTCGGGCTGGCGATCTTCAGTTCCGAGGGATGCCCGATGTGCCGGCGGCTCGAGCCGGCCGTGAACTACGTCGCAGCCGATCCGCTGCTCGCCGTGCGGGTCTTCGACGAGGTCGCCGATGCGCCGGCATGGGCGTCGGCCGCGATCCCGGGCAGCCCCTATGCGGTGGCGCTGGACGCCGCAGGTGTCGCCCTGGCCAAGGGGACGTTCAACAGCCTGGTGCAACTGGAGAGCATCATCGCCACCGCCCGTGCGCGGGAAGCGGGGCTCGCAGTTGTCGCCTGAGCGTCCGCTCAGCGACGCGGTCGTTCGCCACAGCAGTCGTCGGGGCTTCCTCGAGCGCCTCGGCGGCGCCGTGATCGGTCTGGCCGGCGCGACTGCCGTCGCGTCGGCCGTGCTGCCCGATGAGGCCGACGCGTACACGAACTTCTGCGGCCACACCTACACGACCGGCAACTGCCCGGCGCCGACCGGCCTGCCGCGGATCGACCGCCAGGGCTATCCGCTGCGTGCCCACGACGGCGTGCCGGTCGACGACCTCGGGCGGCCGATCAACGGTCAGGGCCAGCCGATCGACGCCCACGGTCAGGTGCTCAAGGACGCCGACGGTGTGCCGCTCGCGCCGGCGCCACGCACCAAGACCTGCGAGACGACGGGCGAGGACTACGGCATCACGCTGACCCTCGAAGGATCCTGGTACCGCTGCTGTGGCGGCACGGTGCGGCGCATCCGCGACTGCTGCGGCGCGACCAACCTGCGCGTCAACGGCGACGCCGCGCTGGTCGGCTACTGCTATCCGGGCCATCACGTCTTCTGCGTGACCTACTTCGAGACGGCGATCCCGTGCTGAGCCTGCTGCTCGCCGCCGCTGCCGTCACCGCCCTGATCGCCGGCATCGCCGGCGCCTGGTCGCCGTGCGGTTTTTCGATGGTCGACACGATCGGCACGGCGCTTGGGGACGTCCGGCGGACGGTGATGATCGTCGCCGCCGCGAGCTTCACGATCGGGGCGCTCGCGGGCGGTGCGGTGACGTTCGGCGGGCTGTCGCTGCTGGGTCGGCTGCTCGGGCACGGCGCCACGGAACTTCGCGATGCAGTCGCCGGCGCGTTGGCGCTGGCGGCCGCGTTCGCGGACTGGCGCGGCTGGAAGATCGCGCCGCAGATCCGCCGCCAGGTTCCGGAGCGCTGGCGCTGGATCATGCCGCTGCCGCTCGCGTGCGTGCTGTACGGCCTGCTGCTCGGCCTCGGCTTCACCACGTTCGTGCTCAGCTTCGCCGTCTGGGCGCTCGCCGGGATCAGCTTTGCCGCCGACAGCGCGGTCCTCGGCGTCGTCGTCGGCGTCGCGTTCGGACTCGGCCGCGCGCTGCCGGTGCTGTGGATCGCTCCGCGCCTCGGCACGGAGCGCGGCGATCGATGCCTCGACCGCCTGGCGCTCGAGCCGCGACTGTGGCTTGGCATGCGCCGACTCGACGCGATCGGGTTGGCCGCCTGCGCCGCCGTGCTCGGCAGCTCGAGCGCGCTCGCCGCGGGCACGGTCTTCGCAACCGACCCCTCGGCCGACAGCGCAGACTACGCCTGGCAGCAGGTTGGCGGGCCCGGCATGCTGCAGACCGCCACCGCGACGCTGTCGCTCCCCGGGCGCCTCCCGGCGGTCGGCGGCGCGAACGTCGCGTGGCTCTCAGGCCACCAGATCGTGATCTCGCATGGCTTTCCGTCGCCCTCGCCGCGGACGATCCCCGGCCCGCCGCACGCAACGGTCGATGCGCTGGCGGTCTCCGCCGACTGGCTGGTCGTGCGTGACCAGTCCGCCAGCGGGATCGCCAACCTGTTCGCGGTGTCGCTGCGCGATCCCGCGCGGCGCCGCTACCTCGCCGGTGCGGGGATCCCGGGAGCGATTGGCCGCCCGAGCCTCGAGCGCTCGACGGTCGTGTACGCCTACTCGAGCAGCGCCGGGAGCGCGATTTACGAGGTCGACCTCGGCAGCGGAGCGCGCAGCGTGCTGCGTGGCGCCACCGCCGACGTGCTCTACGCGAACCCGACGCTCCGCAACGGTCGCCTGCTCTACGAACGCTCGGATCGCTGCGCCCAGCAGCTGCTGCTCGGATCGCCGACGCGGCTCGGTGTCGACCGCGTCCTGCTCCGCCTGCCATCGACCGTCTTTCGCGACTCGGGCTACCAGAACGGTTACACGCACGCCTACAACGGAGCGAGCGTCTGCCCGAACCGCATGTCCGGCGCCGGCTCGACGACCACCCTCGGCGCGACGGCGCTGGGGGAATCGGTGGCCTACGTCAGCGAGTCCCCGCTCGATCCGGCGCGCACGCGGATCGTCAGGGTCCGGTTGGGCTGAGCGCTCAGCTGGGCGAGACGCGCAGCAGCACCGTCGCGTATCCCTGGACCAGCGCGGTGAACGCCCCGGTTGACGTCGACCGCTGATTGGTCCACAGGTTCGTCACCTTGTAGCTGTGCGCGACAGGGATCTGCAGCGCACTCGCGGTGGTCGATATCTGCAGCGTCGGCTGACCGCGGTTCAGCAGCGCGACGGCGTAGCTGCCGTCGGACAGCGGCTTGATCCAGACCTGGCCGTTGCCGACCGACGAGTTCGGCACGAGCGTTCCCTGGACGCCGGCTGGATCCTGGTCGATCGCGATCACCTGGCTGTTGGAGACCGTCGCGAGGCTCGCCTTGCTCATCGTCAGCATGTCGTCGCTGACCATCAGCGGGGCGGCGAGCATCGCCCACATGCTGAACTGCGTTCGAAACTGGTTCGCTCCCATGCCCTGGTCCGGGCCGAGGTAGTCCGGGTCGTTCCAGTGGCCGGGACCGGCCGCCGTGGGCTGCGTCGCGTCGGCGTCCATGTTGCGCAGCACGGCGCTGAACGGCACGTTGCCCGGTACCCCGACATCGGTGTTGGTGCGCCAGCTGTTGCCGTCGGAAGGGCCGAAGGAGTAGGAGATGAAGGCCGACTGGCTGAACGCCGGCACGTTGAGCGCCTTCTGCCCCGGCTGCAGGAAGTTGCAGATGTCCAGCAGCATCGGCCGGTGACTCGCGTTGTGGAGGATCGCCTGGTGGATCTGCGCGTACTGGGTGGCGGGGTCCAGGGACGCGGTGATGCCCCCACACCAGTCGACCTTGAGTGCGTCGACGCCCCACGCGGCGAGCGTGTTGACGTCCTGCTGGTAGTGCCCGTAGGCGCCGCCCTTGACGCCGCAGCCCACCGAGCCGGCGTCGGTGTACACGCCGAGCTTGAAGCCATTCGCGTGCAGCGTGCTGGCGAGCCAGGCGATCCCGTGCGGCCATTGCGTTGGGCTGACGACCATGTTCCCGGCGGCGTCGCGCTGACCCTGCCACCAGCCGGCGTCGAGCCAGATCAGCCGGTAGCCCTTGGCCTCGAGACCGCTCGTCTTGAGCCGGTCGGCCTCCTGCAGGATCTTGGCCTCGGGGAAGCCGCCGGGGAGCGCGAAGTACGTGTCCCAGCCCATGTAGGGGGTCGCGGCGAGCACCGCCGGCTTGGGCTGGGCGCGCGCGGCGGCGGTGGCGAGCAGCGTTCCGCAGGCCGCGAGCGCGAGCGCGCTAACGAGAACGACGCGTCGCATGCTTCGCGCTTGACCGCTTCGACTTGGTCTTGGTCTTGGCCTTGGTCCCGAACGTCAGCTTGTCGGTCTGCAGGATGGCCTTGAGCGTGCCGATCACCGTGCCGCTCACGGTGAGCGTCGCGGCCAGCGTGTGCTTGGTCTTCAGCAGGCTGCGGCCGGTGGCGTTCAGCGAGACGGACAGCGTGCGGCTCGTGCCCGGCTTGAGCTTCGTCGTCGAGGATCCGACCGTGATCTTCCGGATCTTGTGGCGCACGGTCTGGGTGCTCGTCAGCAGCAGCGTGATCGTGCAGTTGCCGGTGGCCTGCGGCGAGCAGGTCACCGGTGCGCTGGCCGAGGTCGCTCTGTGCTTGTCGGTGCCGACGAACGTCTCGGTGATCTTGCCCTTCGTCTGGGAGGGAACGGCGTCGAAACCGCTCGTCGCGGCGACACTCGCGCCGTCGCCGGCAATCGTCACCTGGCAGCTCAGGTGATGCGTCTCGTCGGCGGCGGCAATCACGTAGGTCGCGGCGACGGCACCCGCGATCGGCACCGTGTCGCGCAGCCACGCGTAGGCGACCGTCTCGCTCGCGGTGGTCGTCACGTTCGGCTTGCACGTGAGCGTGTTGCCCACCGCGGGCGTCCCGCTGAGCGACGGGCTGGCCTTGAGCGGGGCGGGCGTCGTGAAGCTCGCGTCGGCGCCGTCGGCGGTCGCGACGCCGCTCGAGGCCGCGATCCGGAAGTGGTAGGTCGTCGCCGCGTTCAGCCCGGCGAGCGACGCGACGACGCTCTGGCTCCCGCCGGTGGCGCTCGGCACGATGCTGCACGCTGCGGTCGAGCCATAGGCGGTCGTCGGGCCGTAGTCGAAGTGGCAGTCCGAGAGCGCCGCGTCGTTGGGGTTGACGCTGGCGCCGAGCGTCGCCGTCGTTTGCGTCGAGGCCGTGCCGGTGCCGGTCGCCACCACGGGCGCCGGGAGTGTCGCGGTGACCGTGTGACCGACGTTGTCGGTCGCGACGCAGAAGCCGGCCGAGAGGCACGACACGCCGGTCAGCGGGTGCGGGCCGGGGTCGATCGGCGTCGAGGTCCAGGCCGGGGGACCGGCCGCGGGGTTGTCGCTCTCCAGCGCGTTGCCGGCGTGGTCGACCATCACGCACAGGCCGACATCGGTGCAGGACACGGCTGAAAGCGGCGAGCCCGCCGCGTCGATCGGCGTGGCCGACCAGGTGGGTGTCGCGGAGGCGGCGTCGCCCGTGGCGTGCACGCTGCCGTCAGCCGCCACGGCGACACAGAGGCCGGAGGCGTTGCACGACACGGCGTTCAGGGCGCTCGTCGTGGTCAACGTCGTGGCCTGCCACGACGCGAGCACCGCCGGCGTCGCGGACAGCCAGACCTTGCCGGCGGAGTCGACAGCGGCGCACAGCGTCGCGCTCGGGCAGGAGACCGCGGTGATGTGGGTGCTGCCGTCGATGTCGAGCGCAGGCCACGAGACAGCGCTCAGGGTCCCGGGAGTCGTCGACACCAGCACATGGCCGGTGTTGTCGGCCGCGACGCACAGCGTGGTCGTCGGGCACGAGATGCCGTTCAGCTGGGTGGTGCCCTCGATGTTCCCGGCCGTCCACGCGGCCGGGCTCGCGGGGGTCGCGCTCGAGTAGGCGTTACCGGTCGTGTCGACAGCGAAGCACTGCGCGGCCGACGGGCAGGAGATCGCCGTCAGGTGGGGGTGGGTGGCGGGGCTGTCGATCGAGGCGGGAAGGCTCCACGCTCCGCCCGCCGGAGCGCTGCTCGAGAGGAAGTTGCCGTTGTCGTCGACCGCCACGCACAGCGTGGTCGACTGGCAGCTCAGTGCCGTCACGCCAGCCGTCCCGGGTGAGGAATCCGAAAGGACCGGGGCCGCCCAGGACAATGGCGCCGCTGCCTGGGCTGCGCTCGCGCCGATCCCCGCGGCGCACACCGCAGCGGTCAAAGCCGCGAGCGCGCATCGCGCGTGCCGTCGAATCCTCGTTCTGCCCATGGTGACTACTCCCGCGTCGCTACACCCGTAACCCACGACGGGTGCGATCGGAGCGGCGAGGCAAACAGCCGCTGTCTCTCGAGGGTAGACGACACGCCGGACCGGTGTGTCGCCAAG
>DATLQS010000037.1:0-18961 GCA_035535075.1 Solirubrobacteraceae bacterium | reverse complement strand
GCTGTGGGCCAAGCTCGAGTCGCGCAACCCGACCGGGTCGGTCAAGGACCGCGTGGCGCGCTCGATGATCGAGGACGCCGAGGAGAAGGGCGCGATCTCGCCCGGCCAGACGATCCTCGAGCCGACCTCGGGCAACACCGGCATCTCGCTGGCGATGATCTGCTCCCACAAGGGCTACCCGCTGAAGGTCGTGATGCCGGACAACGTCACGCCCGAGAGGACCCAGCTGCTGCAGATGTACGGCGCGGAGATCGTCTACTCGGACGGGACCAAGGGCTCCAACGGCGCGGTCGAGATGGCGCTCGAGCTCGCGGCCTCCGACGCGCGCTACTACATGCCCTACCAGTACGGCAACCAGGCCAACCCGCTGGCCCACTACAACGGCACGGCGCTCGAGATCCTCGACGAGCTCGACGACGTCGCGGCGTTCGTCGCCGGCCTTGGTACCGGTGGCACGCTGATGGGCAACGGGCGCCGGCTGAAGGAGGCGCTGGGGGATTCCGTGAAGATCGTCGCGGCCGAGCCGATGCAGGGCGAGCCGGTGCAGGGGCTGCGCTCGCTCGACGATGGCTTCATTCCGCCGATCATCGACCTCGCACTGCTCGATCGCAAGATCCTCGTGACCAACCGTGACGCGATGGTCTGGACGCGCAAGCTGCTCGACGAGGAGGGAATCTTCGCCGGGGTCTCCTCGGGCGCGATTGCCCGCGTCGCCGTGCGGATCGCCGGCGAGCTCGACGAGGGCAACGTCGTGTTCATCGTCGCCGACGACGGTTGGAAATACCTCTCGAGCGGTCTCTACACGCGACCGCTCGAGGAGATCGAGAACCTCGAGAGCACGCTCTGGTGGTGACCCCCCATGACGGGGGGCAGACGATTCGGCCTTCGCCGAATCGTCTGCTGTCACCCCGTGTGGGTGACCGAGGTGTGGTGTGAAGATCAGCCGCGCGTTGTACGAGGACATGCTGTCGCATGCGCTGGCGGAGGTGCCGAACGAGTGCTGCGGGATCGTTGCCTCCGTCGACGACGAGGCGGTGCGGGTGTTTCGGGCGACGAATGCGGAGGCCAGCCCACTGCGCTACCTGATGGACGGCGACGATCAGATCCGCATCCAGAACGAGATCGACGCGCAGAAGTGGGATTACGGCGCGATCTACCACTCGCACACGCGCAGCGCTCCCTATCCGTCGCAGACCGACATCAACATGGCCTTCCATCCCAAGGTCGGGCCGGTGTGGCCGGGCTCGATCTACATCATCATCGGGGTCGCCGGTCCCGAGCCCGAGGTCCGGGCGTTTCGAATCGAATCGCACACGCCCGAAGAGGTTGCGCTGAGCGTCGAGTGATGGCCGCCTCGCTGGTCTGCCCGAGTTGCGCATCGCGGCAGCGCGACGGCGAGCGATTCTGCCGGCAGTGCGGGATGCCGCTCGTCCATCCCGGCCCCGGCGAGGCGCGCGTCAGCGAGCGCCAGGAGCGGGCGCGCAAGATCAAGCCGCAGTACGCGCAGGGCGCGCTCGCGCGCGTCGCCTGGGCACGCAATCAGGCCGAGGCTGAGCTGATCGAGGGAATGCTGCTCGAGGAGGGCATCCCGAGTCTGCTGCGCCGCCCCGCCGGGTTCGACGTGCCGGATTTCATGGCGGCCGGCCCGCGCGACGTGCTCGTACCGCAGTCGGGGCTGGAGGCGGCGCGCGAGGTGCTGCTGCAGACCGACGCCGTGCCCGGCGCCGAGCCGCGCGCCGGCACGCCGCGCGCGACGCGTGTACTGGCGGCGCTGCTGCTGGCGGTCGCGATCCTCGCCGTGGTGCTGTTCCTCGGCACACACGTCTGGGATTGAGTCGTCGGGTGCCGCAGCTGCCCGGCTCAGGGCGCGGCGAGCCGTGACAGGTGTGCTCGCCAGACACCCTGGCTGTCCTGCAGGTCGCGGCCGGCGAAGGCGCGCTCGAGCACCCGGGCCGGCGAGCCGTCGGGGCGGGTGAAGGCCAGGCTGATCGCGGCGCTCGGACCGCGCTCGCGCTCGAGCAGGTCAAACACGGTGCCGCCGAGCAGCGCAGCGTCGCGCAGGACCGGCGGGAAGCGTGGGGCCGGCTGGTCGCGCAGGCGCCGCGCGATGGCGGGCCGGGCGAAGACGTTCTGCCCGGAGAAATGCGCCGCCGCCCCCCAGATCAGCCAGGCCCAGCGGGCGTGGCGCGGGCGCAGCGGCGGCGGCAGGCTGCGGTTGTTGGCGGCGATCACCAGCTGTGCGTACAGCGCGGCCGGGGTCATCATCAGCATGTCGCGCGAGTCGGGGACGGCGGAGGCGCGCCGCTCGAGCGCGCGCGGCGCGAGCAGGTGCAGCGTGCGGGTCGCGCACCAGCCGGCCAGGTAGCGGCGCGACGGCGCCCGGCTCGCCAGCCAAGCCAACGACAGTGCCGGGGCGGCGAGCGAGAGGGCGAAGGGCGTGGCGTGCATCACGACCGTGACCTCCTCCGGGACCTGCGGGAAGACGCGTGCCAGTGCTTCGCGGGTCGTCTCGAGCAGTTCGAGCACGGCAGCCGTTCCGCGCTCGTCGGAGTCCTCGTGGCGAGCCTCGAAGTGCGGCGAGCTCGATTCGGTCCAGGGCACGCGCCGTGGCGCGGAGCGGGCTAGGCGAAGACCGGCTGGCGCGAGCCGAGCGCGATCGACTCGATCTCTTCGGCCGCGCGCTCGAACTCCTCGTCGGCGAGGACCGGAGTGCCCTCGAAGGGAAGGTCGCGGGACAGCTCGAGCCACGAGCGGCAGCCGGCGTACTCGTCCTTGACCTTCACGGTGACCGGGCGCGGAATGCGGTAGGTGCGCAGCAGCAGCACGTGCAGCGGGTGGCGGCGCTTCCATTCCAGGCGCTTCTCGGCGTAGTCGGAGGTCCAGACGTAGAACGGCGAGAGCGCGTCGACGATGCGCGGGTCGGTCACGGTGTACTGCGCGGCCACCTCGGCCCAGGCGCGGATCCGCACGCGATCGGGCGGGAGCAGCGCGAGACCGTTGCGCGCATGCGCGAGCACCGGCTCACCGTCGGCCCAGACGCCCTCTTCGAGCGCGCGACGCAGCTCGGGGCGGTGTGATTCGCGCACCAGGTCGGTGCGCTGATGGTCGAAGGTGGGGTAGAGGAAGAAGCGGTCGTGCTCCACCTCGAAGTGCTTGTTGGGTTCGCGGATGCCGCCCTTGCGCAGGGTGACCAGTTGCTCACCTTCGGCGAGCGCTCGGACGGTGACCGCCCATTCTTTGAATGCAATCGGCATGCGAATACCTTCGGTCAAACAACAACAAGTTTCCGCTCGGTCGCGTCAGAGAGCGAATACAGCGACGTATACAGGATACGCAAGAGTCGCGAAATCTCCAAATATCCCTGCAAACGCGGCACTCTTCAGGGACCCGGCTGGTGTGAACAGCCTACCCGAGGTGCGTTCCGGTGCGCTGCTCGACGGACTCGACGAGGGCCGCGAAGTCGTCGTCGGCATGTCCGAGTCGCTCCGCCTCGCGCATGTCGGCGAGCGCGCGCTCTGCGCTCTCGAAGGGCACCGTCGCGGCGCCGAGACACAGCTCGACGTCCTTGATCATGTGGGCGAGGCGGAACAGCGGCGTGAAGTCGTGGTCGCGCATCGGCTGCTGTTTGAGTGCCAGCATTCGCGAGCCGGCCGCTCCGCCGTCCATGACCGCCACCAGCGAGTCGAGGTCGACGCCGGCCGCCGTGCCGGCGATCAGTGCCTCGGCAACCGTCACCGCGTTGCTCACGGCCACCGAGTTGCTGATGACCTTGATCGCCTGGCCCGCTCCGAGCGGGCCGACGTGGAGGATCGTCTTGCCCATCGCCTCCATCGCGGGGCGCGCCTGTGCCAGGTCGGCGGCCTCGCCGCCGACCATGATCAGCAGCGTGCCGTCGCGCGCTCCCGGCAGCGAGCCGGTGACCGGGGCGTCGAGCATGCGCAGGCCGCGCGCGGCGAGTCCGGCGCCGATCTCGAGCGCCGCCGCCTGGCCGATCGTCGTGCAGTCGACACAGAGCAGGCCGGCGCTCGCGCCGTCGGCGACGCCGTCCGGGCCGAGCAGCAGCTCGCGCACCTGCGGACCGTCGACGACCATCGTGAACACGATGTCGACGCCGGCGGCGAGCGCCGCCGGCGACGGCGCCACGCTGCCGCCGTGCTCGGCGGCCCAGTCCTCCGCCGTCTGCGTGGTGCGGTTCCAGACGGAGACCTCGAAGCCGGCGCGCTGGAGGTTCGCCGCCATCCGCGAACCCATGATCCCGAGGCCGATGAAGCCGATGCGCGTGGCTTGCACGCGCGCAGGTTATCGCCTCACGCGGCGAGCGCAGGCACTTCGCGGTCCTCGGTCTCGGCGAGATGCTGATGCGACGGGCAGTAGCCGTTGACCGGGAGCGGCGCGCGCTGGCAGGCGGTTCCCTTGCGCGTCACCGCGCGGCACTGCAGCGGATTGCCCTGCGGGTCGACGCCGTTGCGTGGGAGTTGGGCGACGAACTCGTCGGCGAGCGCCATGTAGCGTTCCACCACCTGGTAGACCTGCTCCTGCCGGCAGACCGGGAAGTAGCAGCGGATGTCGCCGAACAGCGTCCGGGCCGGGCGGGCGAAGTAGTGGCGATCGGTGGCGAGCCGCTCGACCGACGCCTCGCAGGCTCGCAGCAGGGCGAGCCGCACCTCGAAGGCGCTGCGACCGCCGTGCTGCCGGTCCACCAGTGGCGAGAGCTCTCTGTAGATGCCGCGACTGAACTGGTACATCGCCCGTCCGTTTCTCTCGAGTTGCAAGAGCACCAGACACAGACCCCGTCTTCTTCAGACCTCGTCTGACTGTCCTCTAGGGGCGCCAGTATGGACCGGGCATGTGAAGCCCAAGCGGCGGAAGATGTTATGTGCGTCTTAAGCGGGCGCGGCCGTGTCGAGCCCGGACCCGCGCCGGCAATGGGTGCCGGGTGAGCCCCGAGGCCCGGCGGCCGCTAGTCCCACCGCTCGAAGCCAACGCCGCCGTCCGGGTCGACGATCGTATGCATGGCGTCCAGCCGCGCGTCGGTCTGCGGGTGGTCCTCGCGGACGTGGGCGCCCCGGCTTTCGCCGCGCGCGAGGGCGCACGCGGCGATCAGCCGGGCAAGCGGGTAGGGATCGTCGAGCAGCGCTTCGAGCCCGGTCCGCGTGCGGCGCAGTCCGGCGTGCTGCCAGAGCGCGGTGCGGGTCGCCGCGCTGACATCGACCGCCAGCTTGACCTCGGTCGCCGGTGCGCCGGACGGGCCGACGGGCTCGGCGACCGCGGCGCGTGCCGCGCGCGCCCCGAAGACGAAGCATTCGCTCAGCGAGTTGGAGGCCAGCCGGTTTGCCCCGTGCAGGCCGGTACAGGCCGACTCCCCGACCGCGTACAGCCCCGGCACGGTCGAGCGCGCGTGCAGGTCGGTCGTGATTCCGCCCATCATGAAATGGGCTGCCGGCGCGACCGGGATCAGCTCGCGCGTGACGTCGATCCCGGCCTCGGCGAGCGCGCCGACGACGTTCGGGAACAGCGCCGGGTCGACGCTGCGCATGTCGAGCGAGACCGAGCGCGCGCCGGTCCGGTCCAGCAGCTCGTCGATGGCCCGGGAGACCTCGTCGCGCGGTGCGAGCTCCTCGACGAAGCGCTCGCCGTTCGCGTCGAGCAGCACGGCGCCCTCACCCCGGATCGCCTCGGTCACCAGGAACCCCTCGCGGCCGGGAACTCCGATGACCGCCGTTGGATGGAACTGGAGGAACTCCAGGTCGGCGAGCTGTGCGCCGGCGTGGTGGGCCAGCAGCATCCCGCTGCCCAGCGATCCCGGCGGGTTGGTGGTGCGCGCCCAGAGCGCGGCCGCGCCGCCGGCGCAGATGACCACCGCCCGCGCGCGAACCGCGCGGCCGTCCTCGCACGCCAGGCCGACGCAGCGGCCGTCCGCGACCAGCAGCGTGTCAGCCCGCGCCTGCTCGAGGACCTCGATCAGCGGCTCCTGTGCCGCCAGGGCCGAGAGCTGACGCACGACGCGCCGGCCGGTGGCGCTGCCGCCGGAGTGCACGACCCGGCGCAGCGAGTGGCCGCCCTCGAGCCCGAGCGACAGGGCGCCGCCGCGGTCCACGTCGAAGTTCACCCCGAGGCGCTCGAGGTCGCGGACGCGCGCCGGAGCCTCGGCGCAGAGCACCTCGGCGGCGGAGCCGCGAACGAGGCCACGGCCGGCGCGCTCGGTGTCGGCGCGGTGGCGCTGCGGGCTGTCGTCGCCGGCCAGGGCGGCGGCCAGCCCGCCCTGGGCCCAGTAACTCGCGGTCTGCGCGAGCGTGGTCGCCGAGATCAGCGCGACCCTCGCGCCGTCCGCCGCGGCGCACAGCGCGGCGTAGAGACCCGCGGCGCCGGCGCCGACCACCGCGAGCTCGGCCTCGATCGGGGACGCGGCTGACATCGCGGGTACCGTACAGCGATGGCGACCAGCGTCTTCTTCAGCCACCCGGCCTCGGCCGACCACGACACCGGCGTACACCCCGAGCGCGCCGAGCGGATCGTGGCGATCGAACGCCACCTCGACGAGACGGGGTGGTTCGGTTTCGAGCGCCGCGAAGCGCCGCGGGTGAAGCGTGCGCTGCTGGAGTTCTGTCACGACCCCGGCTATGTCGGAGCGCTCGAGCGCCTGTGCGCTGCCGGCGGCGGCCAGATCGACGATGACACACTGGTCAGCGAAGGATCGTGGGAGGCGGCGATGCGTGCCGCGGGCGGGGCGGTCGCGGTCGTCGACGCGCTGCTCTCGGGCGAGGCCGTCGCAGCGTTCTCCGCCGGGCGCCCTCCCGGCCATCACGCGCTGCGGGGGCGCGCGATGGGCTTCTGCCTGTTCAACAACGTCGCCCTCGCCGCGATCCATGCGCTCGCCGCGCACGTCCTCGAGCGCGTGCTGATCCTCGACTGGGACGTGCACCACGGCAATGGCACCAACGACCTCTTCCACAACAGTCCGCAGGTCCTTTACGCATCGATCCACGAGTCGCCGCTGTATCCGGGCAGCGGTCCGGCGAGCGACCGCGGCACCGGTGCCGGCGAGGGGTTCACGCTGAACATGCCGGTGCCGGCGGGCTCGGGCGACGAGGTCTTCTGCGAGCTCGTCCATTCGCGCGTGATCCCGCTCGCCCGCGAGTATCAACCGCAGCTGATGCTGATCTCGGCCGGCTATGACGCGCACGCCGAGGATCCGCTCGCGAACTGTGTGGTGACCGAGGCCGGCTATGGGGAGATGACGACGGCGATGCGCCGGCTCGCCGAGGAGCTCGAGGCGCCGCTCGGCGTTGTGCTCGAAGGCGGTTACGCGCTCGGAGCGCTGGCGCGGTCGGTCGGCGCGACGCTCGAAGCGCTCAGCGTCGCCACCGCGTAACGACCGCTCACGACGAGAGCAGCGTCGCCGCCGCGTAGCCGATTCCGACCAGTGCGAGCGCTGCGATCAGCGCGGCCGCGGCGGCCGTCGTCAGCCAGTGGCGCGTCGTCGCGAGCCGGGTCAGCGTTCCGGCGCCGCAGGCCAGGCACCAACGCTGGCGCTCGGCGAGCGAGGCGCCGCACGCGCCACAGCGTCCGCCCGCCGCCGCGCTCACGGCTCCGGCCCCGCGGTCGGGCGACCGCACGCGGGACAGTAGTTGGCGCTGCTGTCGTGAATCGTCGCGCATTGCGGGCACGCGGCGATGCCCGGCTCGTGCAGCACCGCCAGCTCCTCGTGCAGCTCGAGCGCGTTCTGGAGCTTCGCGAGCTCGTCGTCGAGCGCGGTCAGCGCGGCGAGCTTCTCGGCGAGCAGCACGTCGCGGGTCTCGCCGAGCCGGTGGGCCTCGAACAGGAAGCCACCGAGATCGTGCAGCGCCAGCTCGCGCCGGCGACGCAGGAAGCGCGCCCGTCGGCGAAGCACTGCGCGCTGCATGAAACCCGTTGCGCGTGGGCTCTGGGCGACCGTCCCCGGCTCATCGACAGCCTCGGGCGGCGCCGATCCGATCTCCGCCATCGAGGCGATGCTAGTAGGTCTTGGGGTCGGTCGCGAGCAGCGCACGCCAGGCGTCCGCCACGCGCTCGGCCATCAGCTCGGAGGAGAACTCGGCGGCGCGGGCGCGCCCGGCGACGCGCGGGTCCGGGTCTGCGAGCGCGGGCGCGAGTGCGGCCGCCCAGCGAGCCCGGTCGTAGGGCGCGCAGAGCGTGCCCGCGATGCCTGCCAGCGCCTGCGCATGCACACCGACCGGTGTGGCGAGCACCGGTACGTCGCAGGCGAGCGCCTCGAGCACGGCCAGGCCGAATCCCTCGGCATCGGACGGGACAAGCACCGCGTTCGCGGCGTTGATGGCCAGCGTCACATGGTCGGGCGCGGTCGATCCGAGCGTCATCAGGCGCACCCCGCCGGCGAGCTCGTAGGCGCGGTCGAAGCGCTTTCCCGCGCGCTCCGGGTCGGCCGGGAAGAGCAGGCACGGCTCGTCGTGGGCGAGCCCGAGCGCGAGCCGAGCGGCCTCGCGGGGGATCGGGCGAAAGCGTTCCAGCGCGACCCCGCAGGGCAGCACACGCGGCGGCGGTGTGATCGGGCCGAGCTCGTCGGCCAGCGACTGCGAGACCACCGCAACGAGATCCATGTGCCCGAGTGCCGCGCGGGTCAGCCGCCGCGAGCGCGGGTGGCGCACGTCGGTGCCGTGCAGGGTCACCGCATGGCGCGGCCCGTGCAGTGCGAGCGCCGGCCAGGCGGTCAGCCCGAAATGCGCGTGGACGATGTCGAGCCGTGCGCCTCCGAAGCGACGGCGCAGCGCGCGCGCGGCGAGCGGGTAGGCGAGCGCCGCCGGTGAAAACTCGAACAGCTCGACCTCGACGTCGCTGATCCGCCGCAGCGCGGCGACCTGATCGCGGACGAAGACACCGCGCGCCGGACGTTCGCGTGAAGCCGCCATGTTCGACACCACCAGCGCACGCACGGACGCACGATAGCGGGAGTCCATCTGGGATCATGGCGCTGGTGTCCACACCCGCGCCTGCGCCCAGCGAGCGTCCGATCGCCGTGTTCGACTCGGGCGTCGGCGGCTTGACCGTACTGCAGGAGCTGCTCGTCGAGATGCCGCACGAGGATTTCCTCTACCTCGGTGACTCGGCGCGGTTTCCCTACGGTGAGCGCAGCGCCGACGAGCTCGCGCAGTTCGCCCTCGAGATCGGCGAGTTGCTGCTGGCCCGGCGCGCGAAGCTGCTCGTCGTCGCCTGCAACGCGGCGAGCGCCGCGGCGCTCGGGGCGCTGCGCGAACGGATGCTCTCGACGACACTCGGCGTGCACGTCGCCGGCGTGATCGATCCCGAGTCCCGCCTCGCGGCGGGCGCGAGCTCGAACCGCCGCGTCGGGCTCCTGGCGACGAGCGCGACCGTGCGCAGCGGCGCCTACGCCCGAGCGCTCGCCGCGCACGCGCCGGACGCCGAGCTGATCAGCGTCGCATGCCCCGATCTCGCGCCGATCATCCAACAGGGCTTCCCGCTGGACCGCCGCGTCGTCGAGACGGTGCGCGGCTACTGCGCGCCGCTGCGCGATGCCGGCGTCGACACGGTGATCCTCGGCTGCACCCATTACCCGCTGATCGCGCCGATGCTTCAGCGGATGCTCGGACCGGGCGTCCAGCTGATCACCTCCGGCCGCTCGCTCGCCGTCTCGGTGGCGCGCTCGCTCGATGACTCCCAGCTGCGGGCGACGCGCACCGGCGAGGGCGAATACCGCTTCCTGTGCACCGGCGACGTCGATGCGTTCCGCGAGCTCGGTTCGCGCTTTCTCCAGATGCCGATCGAAGCCGTCGAGCACGTCGCGTTTCCGCTCGCCAAGGCCGCATGACCCGCTCATACGGTCGCGCGGCCGATCAGGCAAGGCCGCTGAGTTGCCTCGCCGACTTCGTGCCGCCGGCGTCGGGTTCGGCGCTGATCGCCGTCGGCCGAACCCAGGTCATCTGCACCGCCAGCGTCGAGGCGGGCGTGCCGCGCTGGATGCAGGGAAAGGGCCGCGGGTGGCTCACCGCCGAGTACGGCATGCTGCCCGCGTCGACGGGCCAGCGCAAGCCGCGTGACACGACGCGCCTGCATCCCGACGGGCGCACCGTCGAGATCCAGCGGCTGATCGGCCGCGCGCTGCGCGCCGTCGTCGACTTCGAGGCGCTGGGGGAGCGAACCGTGTACCTGGACTGCGACGTGCTCGTGGCCGACGGCGGGACGCGCTGCGCCGCGATCACCGGCGCCTATGTCGCGTTCGCGCGGGCGATGCGGCGGCTGCTCGCCGATGAGCTGATCGAACGCTCGCCGGTGGCGGGCGTCGTCGCCGCGATCTCCTGCGGGATCGTCGACGGCGTGCCGCTGCTCGACCTCGACTACGGCGAGGACTCGATGGCCGAGGTCGACGCCAACGTCGTGATGACCGCCGACGGCGGGCTGGTCGAGGTCCAGGCCACCGCCGAGCGCACGCCGCTGTCGCGCGCGCACCTCGACGATCTGCTGGCGCTGGCGGCGCGCGGGATCGCCGAGCTGCATACGGTGCAGGCGACGGCGATCGACGGCTAGATTCGCAATGATCCTCGCGACCCGCAACCCCCACAAGCTGGCGGAGTTCCGGCGGTTGCTCGGGTCCCAGCGGCTCGAGCCGCTGCCTGACGCGGTGGATCTCGGTCCGGAGACCGGCGAGTCGTTCGCCGAGAACGCCCTCGCCAAGGCGCGCGTGGCGGCCGCGGCGACCGGGCGCGAGGCGATCGCCGATGACTCGGGCATCGCCGCTGCGGTGCTCGACGGGGCCCCCGGAGTGCGCTCGGCGCGCTTTGCCGGCGAGCGCGCGAACGACGAGGAGAATCTGGCGCTGCTGATCCGCCTGGTGCCGGCCGGCAGTCCGCTCAGCTACCTCTGCGCGATCGCCTACGTCGACCCGCGCTCCGGCCTGGAGCGGGTCTTCGAAGGGCGATGCGAGGGACGCATGGCCGCCGCCCCGCGCGGAACGGGCGGCTTCGGCTACGACCCGGTGTTCGAGGCGGCCGGGGAGGACGGGCTCACGATGGCGCAGCTCGACGGCGCGCACAAGGATGCGCTGAGCCATCGCGGAGCCGCCGCCCGTGCGCTCGCCGCGTGGCTGGCGAGCGAGGGGCGATGAGCCGCGAGCACGGCAGCGAGCCCAAGCGCCGTGCGGCGGCGCTGTCGGTCGCCTCCAACACGACCCTGATCATCCTCAAGGTCATCGCCGGAATCGCCACCGGATCGGTCGCGGTCCTGACCGAGGCGGCGCACTCGGGAATGGACCTGATCGCGTCGATCGTCGCGCTCGTGTCGGTGCGCAAGGCCGATGAGCCGGCCGACGCCGGCCACCCCTACGGGCACGAGAAGATGGAGAACATGGCGGGTGCCATCGAGGGCACGCTGATCCTCTTCGGCGCCGCGATCATCACCTACGAGGCGTTGCTGCGGCTGGTGCGCGGCGGGCGCGTCCACACGATCGGCGTCGGCATCGCCGTGATCGTCGTGTCGATGGTCGTCAACATCGTCGTTTCGCGGATCATCGGCCGGCGGGCGCGTGAAACCGGGTCGGTCGCGCTGGAGGCCGACGCGCTGCACCTGAGCGCCGACGTTGCGTCGTCGGCGGCCGTGCTGCTCGGGCTGGTGCTCGTCGCGTTCACGCACGCCCAGTGGATCGATCCGGCGGTCGCCCTGGTGGTTGCCGTGGCCATCGCCATCGCGGGCACGCGCATCCTGCTGCGCTCGTCGCGCTCACTGCTCGACGAGGCGTTGCCGGAGTCGGAGCTCGAGGAGATCCGCTCGACGATCCGCGAGCTCGGCGCGGAGCGTGGCGTCGTCGGTTTTCACAAGCTTCGCGCGCGGCGCGCCGGGGCGCAGCGCTACGTCGACGTGCACGTCCAGTTCGACGCCGGCACGTCGCTCGAAGCGGCGCACAAGACCGCCCACGAGCTGACCAACGCGATCCGCGATCAACTCACCGGAGCCGACATCCTCGTGCACGTCGAGCCGCGCGACCGTGTCGAGCCCGGCACCGAGATCGAGCCGGCCTAAACCTCAGGGGGCGGGCTGCGCAGGTAGGCGTCGCTGCCGTCGAGCCAGTCCTGGCGGGGCGGGCAGAAGATGTCGACGTCGAGCGACTTCTCGAGCGCCTCGGCCCGGTGCGCCACGTTCGACGGGATGTGCAGGACCTCTCCGGCGCGCAGATCGACGACCTCGGCGCCGTCCTCGCCGAACCAGAAGCGCATCGAGCCCTCGAGCAGGTAGCTCAGCTGCTCGTTCTCATGCGCGTGCGTCGGGACGATCGCCCCGCGCTCGAGGTAGACGTGCGCCAGCATCACCCGCTCGCCGCTGATCACGCGACGGGCCAGCAGCGGGCTGAGCACCTCCTGCGGGATCTCCTCCCAGCGGTAGTGGGTCACGCGCGCGTCACTCATCGCGGACGACTTGCACCCCCGGTTCCCCTGTGCGCTGTGAGTGTCCGGTCAACCGCGCCGCCGCCTCAGCGCAGGTTGATCGCCGCGGCGATCCCGACGGCCAGGGCCACGGCGGGATAGCCGCGGTAATGCTCGAGCAGCATCACGACGCCGGTGATCAGGCATGCGATCACGGTGATCAGCCAGGCGATGCGGGAAAGCGACACGGGTGTATCTTGGCGGGTGGGGAGGCGGCGCGCTTGCCAGGGCGCACGCCGAGCCTCGCAACCATGAACCGCCAGGAGCTGATCGATCGCGTCGCGTCGGCGGCGGAGTTGCCGCGCCCGGCGGCGGCACGTGCGGTCGATGCCGCGCTTGCCGCGATCGAGGCGTCGCTGCGCGCCGGCGAGCCGGTCAGGCTGACCGGGTTCGGCAAGTTCCACGTCGCGCACTACACCGGGCGCCCCGGGGTCAACCCGCGAACCGGGGAACGGATCGAGGTGGCGACCACGGCCGTGCCGCGCTTCACCGCCGGGGTGCGGTTGAAGCAGGCGGTGCGGTGAGCACGTCGTTCGCGCAACGGCTCACCGACGCGGTGGCGGGGCGCGAATCCCAGATCGTCCTCGGGCTCGATCCCGACCCGGCGCGTCTGTGGCCGGCGGCCGGCGCTGCGGCCGATCCGCCGGGCGAGCCCGCGGCGCGTGCGGCGCGCGCGGTCGTCGAGCACTGCCGGCTGCTGATCGAGGCGGCGGGACCGGCGTGCGTGGCGGTCAAGGCCCAGCTGGCCTGCTTCGAGCGGCTCGGGGCTCCTGGCTGGACGGCGCTCGCCGAGGTCGTGGCGCTCGCTCGCGCGGAGGGACTGCTGGTGATCGCCGACGGCAAGCGCGGCGATGTGCCGGTCAGCGCCGCCGCCTACGCCCAGGCGCTGGCCGGCTCGACCCCGACACTCGCCGGCGAGGTCCCCGGCCTGGACGTCGACGCGTTCACCGCGAACCCGCTGCTCGGCGTCGACGCGCTCGAGCCGCTCGTGGCGAGCGGAGCGGGCGTATTCGTGCTCGTGCGCACGTCGAACCCGGGGGCGGCCGACGTACAGGACCGCGAGCTCGCCAGCGGCGAGCGGGTGTGGGAACGTCTCGCACGGCTCGTCGACGAGCTGGGGGAGGTGCGGTCGTGTGGCCTCAGCGACGTCGGCGCGGTGATCGGCGCCACGGTGCCGGAGCACCTCGTGCGGGCACGCGAGCTGATGGCGCACGCGATCTTCCTGCTGCCGGGGATCGGTGCGCAGGGCGGTCGCGTCGAGGACCTGGCGCCGGCCTTCGCGCCGGGACGCGCCGGCGGGCTGGTCACCGCGTCGCGCGCGATTGCCTACGCATACGAGACAAGCGGCGGGGACCCGGCAGAGGCCGCGCTCCGCGAGGCGCAGCGGCTGCGTGCAATTGCCTGGTCACTGGCCGGGTGACCCTTTTTTGCCGCTCGCATCACCAGTAGCCTTGCCGAGTTGATTCTTGCGCGACGAGCGATGCGCCGGGTCGTGCCCGCGGCCGCGGCGTTGTGGATCGGGATCGGCGCGTCCGCGGCGGCAGCGCCGCCGCCGCCGCCCCCCGGGCTGGCCGGACTACCCGCGCGAGCGCTGGTGCTGATCGCCCGTGGCTCGGGCAAGATCCTGTTTGCCAAGCACGCCAACCACGAGCTGCCGATCGCCAGCACGACCAAGCTGATGACGGCGCTCGTGACCGTCGAGCGCGAGCAGCTCGGCCAGACCCTCGTCGAGCAGCCCTACGTCGCGGGCGTCGGCGAATCGCTGGCAGGCGTGCCGGCCGGCGGGCGGCTGCCGCTGGCCGACATGCTGCGGGCGATGCTGCTGCCGAGCGGCAACAACGTCGCCTACTCGCTGGCCGTCGATGTCGGCGGGTCCGTCGCCAGGTTCGTCTCGATGATGAACCATTTGGCCGTCCTGCTGAACCTCGGGCGGACCCATTTCACGACGCCGATCGGCCTCGACACGCCGGGCGGCAACTACTCGACTGCCACCGACCTTGCGCAGCTGGCCCGCGTCGTGCTGCGCGACCCGCTGGTCGCGAAGATCGTCGATGAGCCCAGCGCGCGGCTCGCCGACGGCGTCGTCGTTCGCAACCTCAACGACCTCGTCGGGGCCTACCGCTGGGTCGTCGGCGTCAAGCCCGGGAGCACGCAGGATGCCGGCCAGTGCCTCGTCGCCGCGGCGAGCCTGAACGGCGTGCGTCTGATCAGCGTGGTGCTCGGCGCTCCGAGCGAGGTCGCGCGCGACGCCGACACGCTGGCACTGCTGCGCTACGGCCTGAGCCTGTTCCGCAGCGTGCCGGTAGCGGTCGCCGGACGGGTCTACGCGTCGGTCCCGGTGACGGGGCGCTCGCGCCCCGCCCGACTGGTCGCGCGACGCTCCCTGAGGGTCGTGCTCGCGCGCAGCGTGCGGCTGCACGTGTCGCGTGACGGCGTCCCGGCACGCCTCGTCGGGCCACTGCGGGCCGGCACGGTCGAGGGCGTGATCCGGGTCCACGAGAACGGCCGCGTCGTGAAGACGGTCGCGCTGGTGACCGCGGCGGCGGTCCAGGCTCCGCGACCGGTCGTGCAGCAGGGTGCGGTGGGCTGGATCGCCGCCGGTGGCGGCGGGCTGACCGTCTTGGTCCTGGGGTGTAGCCTGCCGCTCATGCGCAGACGCGCGATGCGGAGCGCCCCGGGGGCGCTGTGATGATCATCACCGTCACACTCAACGCCGCGATCGACAAGTCGCTGTCGGTGCCGAGCTTCCAGCTCGGACGGCGACATCGGACGGTCGAGCGCCGCGCGCTCGCCGGCGGCAAGGGCGTCAACATCGCGCGGATGCTCAAGACCCTCGGCCAGCCCGTGATCGCGACCGGCTTCCAGGGCGGACCGACGGGCACCCAGATCGTCGCGCAGCTCGGCGAGGAGTCGATCCTCCACGACTTCGTCCGGATTCACGAGGAGTCGCGGACGAACACGGCGGTGCTCGACCCGACGACGGGTGAGCAGACCGAGATCAACGAGCAGGGACCGACGGTCGACCCCGACGAGCTCGAGCAGTTCCGCGAAAAGCTCCTGTACCTGGCGCGCGGGGCGGCGATCGTCGTCTTCGCCGGGTCGCTGCCGCGCGGCGTCGAGCCGGGCTTCTACGCGCAGCTGGTGCGCGCGATGCACAAGCTCGACGTGACGACCATCGTCGACACCGACGGCGAGCCGCTGCGGCTCGCCGTGCGGGCCGAGCCTGACGTGGTCTCGCCGAACGTCGTCGAGTCCGAGGAGCTGGTCGGGCACGAGTTCAACGACGACGCCGACCACGCCGGCGCGGTGCGCGAGATCGTCTCGCTCGGCGCGCGTTCGGCGATCATGACGATGCCCGACGGCTGCTGGGCGCAGATGCTCACCGACGGCTCGCCGCGCGCCTATCGCGTGACCGTCCCGCCACAGGATTCGGTTGCCACGGTCGGGTCCGGCGACGCGTTCCTCGCCGGTTACATCGCCGCTCGCTACCGCGGCTCGCCGCCGGCGGAGTGCCTGTGCTTCGGTGTCGCCTGCGGCGCCGAGTCGACGGGACGCCTCGGCGCGGGACTGATCGACGTGCGCGAGGTCGACCGTCTGCTCGCGGATGTCGCAGCGAGCGAGGTGGAGCTGCCCGCCGGCGTTGGCTGAGTTGTATGCTCGGTGGAGGTGGTTGCCGCCGCTGCGCACCGGTTTCGGTAGCCGCCGTCCGTCCGCCTCGAGACCTAGGATCGTGCAATGGAAGTAGAGATCGGCCGCGGCAAGAAGGCGCGGCGCGCATACGGCTTCGATGACATCGCGATCGTGCCCTCGCGGCGCACGCGCGACCCCGATGACATCGACATCACGTGGAAGATCGGCGACTACCGGTTCGAGCTGCCGCTGCTCGCGAGCGCCATGGACGGCGTCGTTTCGCCGGCGACGGCCGGCGCCATCGGCCGTCTCGGCGGACTCGCGGTGCTCAATCTCGAAGGTGTCTTCACCCGCTATGAGGACGCCGACGAGCAGCTCGAGCGGATCGCGTTGCTCGACAAGGAGCTCGCGACGCGTGAGATGCAGGAGATCTACCTCGAGCCGGTCAAGGAGGAGCTGATCGCCCAGCGGATTCGCGAGATCAAGGCCGAGGGTGTGGTCTGCGCCGCGGCGTTGACGCCGCAGCGGGTCAGCCGCTACTACGAGATCGCGCTCGAGGCCGGGCTCGACATCCTCGTGATCCAGGGCACCGTGGTCTCGGGCGAGCACGTCTCGTCGACGAGCGAGCCGCTGAACCTCAAGGAGTTCATTCCGCAACTCGACGTCCCGGTGATCGTCGGCGGCTGCGCGTCCTACCACACCGGGCTGCATCTGATGCGCACCGGCGCGGCCGGGGTGCTGGTCGGCGTGGGACCGGGTGCGGCGTGCACCACCCGCGGCGTGCTCGGCGTCGGTGTGCCGCAGGCGACGGCGATCGTCGACGTCGCGGCGGCGCGTGGCACGCACATGCTCGAGACCGGCGACTACGTCCAGGTGATCGCCGACGGCGGGATGCGCACCGGCGGCGATCTGTCGAAGGCGATCGCCTGCGGAGCCGACGCGGTGATGATCGGCTCGCCGCTGGCGCGCGCCATCGAGGCGCCCGGTCGCGGCTATCACTGGGGGATGGCGACGTTCCATCCGACGCTGCCGCGCGGGGCCCGTGTCCAGACCCATCAGAACGCGACGCTCGAGGAGATCCTGATCGGCCCGGCCCACGAGAACGACGGGACGCTCAACCTGTTCGGCGGCCTGCGGACTTCGATGGCGACCTGCGGCTACAAGGACATCGCCGAGTTCAACCGCGCCGAGCTGATCGTCGCCCCGGCGCTGCAGACGGAGGGCAAGCAGCTCCAACGCGACCAGGGCGTCGGCATGGGCTCCGCCGGCAAGGCCTCACTCGTCAATGCCTAAGGCGTGACCGACGCGCTCGCCACCGCCGTTTCGGCCGGCGAGCACGGCGCGGGCGCGGCCGATGGCGGCGGGCGGGCGGCGGGGGACGAGGTGCTGGTCATCGACTTCGGTGGCCAGTACTCGCAGCTGATCGCGCGGCGGGTCCGCGAGTGCGGCGTGTTCTCGGAGCTGCTCTCGGCGGATGTCAGCGCCGAGGAGGTCGCGCGGCGAGCGCCGAAGGGGCTGATCCTGTCCGGCGGGCCGGCGTCGGTGTACGCCGAGGGGGCGCCGGGGCTCGACCATGCGCTGCTCGAGCTCGGCGTTCCGGTGCTCGGCATCTGTTACGGGATGCAACTGCTCGCGCAGGCGCTCGGCGGGCTGGTCGAGCGCGCCGAGGTCGGCGAGTTCGGTCGCTCGGAGCTGACCGTGCACGAGCCGGGCCGGCTGCTGCGCGGGCTGCCGCGCGAGCAGGCCTGCTGGATGTCGCACCGCGACAGCGTCCGGCGTGCCCCGGCCGGGTTCACCGAGCTGGCCTCCTCGACCGCCTCGCCGGTCGCGGCCTTCGAGGACCCGGCACGCGGCATCTACGCGATCCAGTTCCATCCCGAGGTCGTGCACACCCCGTTTGGCCAGCAGATCCTGACGACCTTCCTCGAAGACATCTGCGGTGCCGATCGCAGCTGGAGCCCGGCCTCGATCGTCGACGAGCAGATCGCGCGGATCCGCGCCCAGGTGGGTGACGGCCGGGCGATCTGCGGGCTGTCAGGCGGCGTCGACTCCTCCGTTGCGGCGCTGCTCGTGCACCGCGCGATCGGTGATCAGCTGACGTGCGTGTTCGTCGACCACGGCCTGATGCGCAAGGACGAGGGCGAGCAGGTGATCGCGGCCTTTCGCGACACCTTCAAGGTGCCGCTGGTCGCGGTCGACGCCGAGGAGCGATTCCTGCAGCGGCTCGCCGGCGTGACCGACCCGGAGGCCAAGCGCAAGCTGATCGGCGCCGAGTTCATCCGCGTCTTCGAGGAGGAGGCGGCCCGGCTCGCCGGCGCGCACTTCCTGGTCCAGGGGACGCTGTACTCGGACGTGATCGAGTCCGGCGGCCGGCGCGGTTCGGCCACGATCAAGTCGCACCACAACGTCGGCGGCCTGCCGGACGATCTCAGCTTCGAGCTCGTGGAGCCGCTGCGGATGCTGTTCAAGGACGAGGTGCGGGCGGTCGGTGCCGAGCTCGGGCTCCCGGAGCGACTGGTCTGGCGCCAGCCCTTCCCGGGGCCGGGGCTGGCGATCCGTATCGTCGGCGGCGAGGCGACCAAGGCGCGGCTCGATCTGCTGCGTGACGCGGACCACATCCTGCAGGAGGAGATCCGCCGTGCCGGCCTCTACCGCGAGCTGTGGCAGTCCTTCTGCGTGCTGCCCGACATCCGTACGGTCGGGGTCCAGGGTGACGAGCGGACCTACGGCAGCGTGATCGTGATTCGTGCTGTGACCTCCGACGATGCCATGACCGCCGACTGGGCGCGCCTGCCCTACGACCTGCTCGAGCAGATCGCCTCGCGGATGATGGGGGAGCTGCCGGAGGTCAACCGCGTCGTGCTTGACATCACGAGCAAGCCGCCGGGCACGATCGAGTGGGA
>DATLQS010000036.1:0-46038 GCA_035535075.1 Solirubrobacteraceae bacterium | reverse complement strand
TGACGCCGAGCTCCACCTACCGGTTCGGCGGGGAGTTGGGGTACGGTCGCGACGGCAATCCCGGCTGGGCTGCGCTCGAGGGCGCGCTCGGGGCGCTCGAGGGCGGTGACGCTGTGGCCTTCGCGTCGGGGATGGCCGCGGTCGCGGCGGTGCTTGAGACGTTACCGGCAGGCGCGCTCGTGGCCTGCTCGCGCGTCGCGTATCACGGTGTGCGGGTGCTCATGGGTGAGCGCGAGCGGGGTGGGCGCCTGCGTGTGCTGTTCGTCGACGCCACGGATGCTGATGCGGTTGCGGTCGCGTGTGACGGGGCGGCGCTGCTTTGGCTTGAGACGCCGATGAACCCCCTGATCGAGCTGGTCGACGTGGCGGCGCTGAGCGCGGTCGCGCACGCGAACGGCGCCGCGGTGCTCGTGGACAGCACGTTCGCGACGCCGCTGCGCCAGCGCCCGCTCGAGCACGGCGCGGACCTCGTCCTGCACAGTGCGACGAAGTTCATCGGCGGGCACGCCGACCTGTTGCTTGGCGTCGTGGTGACGCGCGATGAGCGCCGCCGCGACGAGCTCGTCCACCGCCGCGCGATCGATGGCGCGACACCGGGGGCGCTCGAGGCGTTCCTTGCCCTTCGCGGACTGCGAACGCTGGCCGTGCGTCTGGACCGCGCCGAGCAGACGGCCGGCGAACTCGCGCGGCGTCTGGCGGCGCACCCGGCGGTGACGCGCGTGCGCTATCCAGGGCTGCCGGATGATCCCTGGCATGAGTTGGCGCGCAGGCAGATGAGCGGCTTCGGCTCGATGCTCGCATTCGAGACGGTCGGTGACGCCAACGCCGCGGACCGCGTCTGCGAGCGCGTCGAACTGATCACGTCCGCGACGAGCCTCGGCGGTGTCGAGACGCTGCTCGAGCGCCGCGCGCGCTATCGCGGCGATGCCGACGCCGGCACGCCGCCGACACTCATCCGCCTCAGCGTCGGGATCGAACACGTTGACGACCTCTGGCGCGACCTCGAGCAGGCACTCGCGTCACTCGACGCCTAGAGCCCATGCTCGCTGTCGCGTTGTCCTGAAAGGCCTGCTGGTCCCGCCGACGAGCCTCTACGATCGGCCGATGCTGAGGCGGTGGCAGGGCTGGTTCCGGCGCTGGCGGTGACGCTGGCAACCGTTGGGCTGGCGGTTGACCGACACGTCGCATGCGACGACCGCAAGTGGGGCAGTGGGATCGGCGATTTCGAGAGCCGGGCTCGACGAGGCGGTCGACCAGCTTCGCGCCGCATCGACGCCGCTACTCAAGATTCTCAACCTCGACCAACTGGCAGCCGTCACCGCCGATGGGTCGCTCGGGTCCACAGAGGCCACAAGCTAGCCCGAGCTCTGGCGCATCGCTGCCGCCCACGCGACAGGCTTGGGCTGCTGTCCGCGAGGCCGCGGACACTCGCTCAGGCGCAACCAGCGCCAACGTGACCGCGCGGGAAGGCATAGCGTACGCGCGGCCATGAAGCCCCACTCGTCCGTAGCCTCCGGCGAGCAGCGAGGCGGCGCGCCTTCGCGGTCGATGAACGTGCGCTTGAGCGGCTGGGTGTGGGTGATCGCCGCGGCGGAGCTGGCGGTGCTGCTCGCGACGAGCACGCGGTACGGATATCACCGCGACGAGATGTACTTCATCGTCGCCGGATCACATCCGGCATTCGGCTATCCCGACCAGCCTCCGCTCGTGCCGCTGCTGTCCTGGGCGATGAACGCGCTCGCCCCGGGATCACTTCTGCTGCTGCGAACGCCCTCGGCGCTGGCCGCCGCCGCGACGACGGTCATCGCCGCACTCATCGCGCGCGAGGTCGGCGGGGGTGCGCGCGCCCAGATCGTTGCAGCGGCGTGCACGGCCGTGTCCGGCTTCGCGCTTGCCGTCGCCCATCTGGTGAGCACCACGACCCCCGACATGTTGACCACGACGATCCTGGGGTGGCTGGCGATCAGGGCGGTTGTGCGTGGCAGCGGTGGGTCCATCCTGGCCGCCGGCGCGGTCGTCGGCATTGGCGTCGAGGCCAAGCCGCAGGTCGGGCTGGTGGCTGTCGTGATGGCCGCCACGCTGATCGTCGTGGGTCCCCGATGGCCGCTGCGGTCCTGGTGGGCCGCCGGCGGTGTGATCGCCGCCGCGGTGCTTGCTGCCCCATACGTCATCTGGCAGCAACAGCACGGCTGGCCACAGCTGACCGTCGCCGGCAACATCGCCGGCAGCCAGGAGGGCGGGCGCGCCGGGTTCTTCCCGTTCCAGCTGGTAATGGTCAGCCCGCTGCTTGTGCCCGTCTGGGTCGCCGGGCTGCGCGCGCCGTTCCGCCGTGCCGGATGGCAGCGGCTGCGCTTCGTGCCGATCACCTTCGTGGCGATGGCCCTCCTGTATTTCGCGGGCAACGGCCACGCGTACTACCTGGCGAGCCTCTACCCAGTCCTGCTCGGCCTCGGCGCGTCGCCCACGGCCGAGTGGATGACGCGGCGCGCTCCGAGACGCACACGGGTCTTCGCCACGGCGGTCGCTCTCAGCGGGGCGCTCAGCGCCATCATCGCCCTGCCGCTGCTCCCGGAACGCGACCTCCAGGGAAGCGCCGTCATGGCGCTCAACCCTGCCCAGGGCGAGACGGTCGGCTGGCCCGCCTTTGTCCACACCGTATCGACGGCATGGCGGCAGATCCCTGAAGCCGACCGCCGGCTCACCGCAATCTTCACTGCCAACTACGGCGAGGCCGGGGCGATCGACCTCCTCGGACAGTCACTCCAGCTGCCACGCGCCTACAGTGGCCACAACGGATTCAGCGAATGGGGGAAGCCTCCGGCCGCGGACACCCATGCCCTGCTCGTCGGCTTCAACGGTGCGTTCGACGCCGCGCCCTACTTCGAGCAATGTCGAACACTCGCCACCGTCAACAACGGTGTCGGCCTGAACAACAACGAGCAGAGCCTCCCGGTCATGCTCTGCCGACCCACCGCACGATGGGTGACGCTCTGGCCGCACCTCACGCACTACGACTGAACCGCCAGTCGCGCCGGGCGGTGTGCGGCCATTCGCAACGACGTCGCAGCACAAAGTCAAGGCGCCAGGGCCGGCGAGCCGTCGATCCCCGACTTCTCGACGTGACGGGGGCCGCGATGGAGCCGTGACCGGCGCTCGCCGGTCCGCCCCGAGCTGCTACGACGGCGCACCGTTCGTCGCGCTGACCGCCATGAGATACAGGCACTGAGACCTCGCGGCGTCGCGAAGCCAATCGGTGAACGCCGCCTCGGCCGCCGCGCGATCCCTCTCCTCGATCATCCCGTCGGCGACGAGCTGGTGGCCACGGGTTGCGATGACCGTTGGCCACAGCGCCATGCGGGTCTCGAAGTCCGCGTCGCCGCGTGTGGTCAGCTCGAGCTCCTCGGTGGTGCGCACGTCGAGCAGGCCGAGGCTCGTCAGCATCCCCGCGAGATGGTCGGCGATGTCGTTGTCCATGCCCACGTTTTCGCGCCAGCCGAGGAAGGCGTCGTAGAACAGCCTGAACTCCCGCGGCGGCTCCGGCTCCCAGCGAGCCTTGGTGTGGCTGTAGTCGAGGACGACGATCTGGCCGCCGGGTCTGAGCGCCGCGACCATCTTCCTCAGCGCCGCGAGTGGGTCGGCGAGCCACTGCAGGACGCGGGCCGTCGTCACGACGTCGAATTCGTCGCGCTGGTCAAGGCGGGCCACGTCGGCGACCCGGAACGAGAGATTCGGTAGGCCGGAGTGGTTCGCGACGGCCTGCGCGAGCAGCCCACTGTTGATGTCGATTCCCACCACCGCCCCGCTCGGGCCGACGGCCTCGGCGATGCCGCGCGTGATCGCTCCCGAGCCACAGCCGACGTCGAGCACCCTCATCCCCGGGCTCAGCAGGCTGGTGAGGCGCCGGTGGTCGGTGGCCAGCGAGCGGGCGTCAAGAAAGCGTTCGCTGCCGCTCGGCATGGCGGCACGATGCCGTGCGGCGTCGATACCCATCGGGGGCCGATCATCGCAGTTTCGCCCCGCCACGGACACAACGACACCGTCTCAGATGCCACATCCTGCCCCGGAAGTGGACCGATGTCCCGGTTTTTGCCCCCCGATCGCGCTGGTACGATCAGCGTGTCGTCTGTCGGGTCACGCCGGTCATCCATGCGAGTTTCGCGCCTTCGCCAATTTGGTCTGACGCGCCCCTGCGGTGGTGCTGCGAATGCACAGCGTCGCTCGCTCGACCCACCCGGAGCCGCCGTTCACGGCACCGGGCGCCACCGACGAGGGGGTCCTGAGCGATCCACAGCGCCGCTCGTGCCCGGGATCACGTGCGGCCGGCACTAGCTGTGAAGGGCGCGCCGGATCTCGCGCCCGCAGAGCCGCTGAGCGTCACCAACCTGCACAACGCGCTGCCCGGTCTCGCGCGCCTGGTCGTCTCGGCGCTCGAACGCGAGTCGTGGCTCGACGCCTACCTGCTCGCCGTCGGGATGAGCCAGCTGATCGACGACTATCTCGCGCCCGACCCGCTGTCGCTGCGCCGGATCGGCTCGTTCCTCGCCAAGGAGGGCGGCTCAGCCGGGGCGCTCGCCGCGCGGATCGCGGCGCGCAGCGCCAACGGTCTCGACCGGCTGGCTGGCATCCGGCCCGGGGCCGGCCGCGTGCGGCGCCTGCAGGCCGTCGTTCAGGCCGCGGTGCAGCAGCTCGCGGATCTGGTCGTCGACGATCGTGCGGCGCTCGGCGAGGCGTCGCCGCTCGACGAGCTCCAGCGCTGCGCTACGCAGTTGCCGGCCCTGCGCCTGCCACGGGCGCTACGCCGGGACATCGCCCGGCTGCCGGCGTGCTTTCGCAGCTTCGATCAGCATCCCGACGACCTTCGCCGGCTGGTCCGTGACTTCGCCGTCGCGCACCCCGACCGGCTCCAGCCGCTGCTGGTCGTCGGCATTCGCACCTCCGGCAGCTACCTGGCTCCGCTCTACGCGGCGTACCTGCGGGCCGACGGCTACCGCGAGGTCAACACGGTCACGATGCGTCCCGGACGGCGGCCGCGCCCGCGCGAGCGGGCGCTCATGCGCGCGCTCGGGTCCCACCGAGGCCTCGCGCTGGTCTGCGACGACCCGCCCGGCACCGGCGGCTCGATCGCCCGGGTGGCCGAGGCTCTCGAGCGCCTCGGCGTCCCGGCGCGCAGCATCATCCTGCTGCTCGCGCTGTTCCCCGACACCGAGCTGCCGCCCGCCCTCGCGACCTATGGCTCCGTTCTCCTGCCCTTCGAGGACTGGTCGATCCACGCCCGCCTTGGACCCGACGCCGTGCGCGACACCGTCGAGCGCCTGCTCGGTCCCGATCGTGAGCTGGTGGCGGCCGAGCGCGCGAGCGTGCGCTCCCCGCGCTCGGTCCGCGGGCATCTTGGGGCGGTGTTCACGCTGACCGTCGCCGACGCGCGCGGCGGGGGCCGCGAGGAGCAGCAGCTGTCCGTCGAGGGCGTGGGAATTGGCTACTTCGGCAATCACGCGATCGCCGTCGCGGACCCGCTGCGCGAGTTCCTGCCGAGCATCCTCGGCGTGCACGACGGTCTGCTGTACCGCGCCTGGATGCCCGACGCGGCGCGGGCCGACCTGCTGCCGTCGAGCGATCGTGCGGCGATCGCCTCGCGCGTCGCGGAATACGTCTTCGAACGCCACCGCGTGCTCGGCGTCGACGAGGACGTCACGCTCCGCCAGAGCGGGCAGTACCCGGCGTGGGAGGCGGCGAGCACCGTGCTCAGCCGCTCGTTCGGCCGGGCCTGGCCGGCCGGCCGGAAGCTGGTCACCGATCGCGTCGCCAAGCGCCTGCTGCACGTGCAGAGTCCGTCGGATGTCGACGGGCGCCTCGAGCTGAAGCGGTGGTTCGCCGACGCGGGCCCGGGCAGCATGGTCAAGATCGACTGGGACCAGGGCTCGTCGTGGAACCTCGGGCTCGGATGCTGCGATCCGGTGTTCGATCTCGCCGGCGTCACGGCCGCGTCGCAGGATCCGGCGCTGGCGCGTGAACTGCAGCGTGCCTATGCGGCGCTCAGCGGTCAACCGGTCGAACAGGAACGCTGGCTGCTCTACCAGCTCGCACACCTCACGGTCGCCCCGGAGTCCCGCCCCGAGGGGCGCCACGCGCTGCGGCGGGCCTGTTCGAGGGCGATGCAGAACTACTTCGGGCGCGTCTACTTCGACGACCTGACGCTCGCCGCTGACGGACCACTGTGCGGAATCGACATCGACGGGGTCCTCGAGACCGAGTACCTCGGTTTCCCGGCCCTGTCCCCCGCCTCGGCCGGTGGTTTGCGCGCGCTCATCGCGCACGGCTACCGGCCGCTTATCGTCACCGGGCGCAGCCTCGGCGACGTGATCGAGCGCTGTGGGGCCTACCGGCTCGCCGGCGCCGTCGCCGAATATGGCTCGGCCATCTACACGGCACGGGACGAGCTCGTCACCGTGTTGAGCAGCGGCGAGGAGCAGGCCGCGATGGCGCGGCTGCGCGCGCAATTCCGCGGGCTCGAGGGCGTGTTCCTCGACGAGGACTACACCCACGCGATCCGTGCCTTCGTCCGCGACACGCGCGGCGCCAGGGGCCCGCTCCCAGTCGAGATGATCGCCGAGGCGCAGCGCGTCGCCGCAGCCGAGCAGGTGTCGCTCGTCGTGGGCGACGACCAGACCGACTTCGTCCCGCAGTCCATCGACAAGGGCCGGGGAGTGCGCTCGCTGGCCGCCGCCCTGAGTGCCGGCGCCCCGGTCGAGGACGACGCTCCGCTGGCGTTCGCCGTCGGTGACACGGTCACCGACATCCCGCTGCTCGCGCTCGCACAGCGGCCGTTTGCGCCGGCGCACGGCAGGCAGGCGCTCGGGGAGCACTCCACCGTGACGCGGGGCGGCTATCAGCAGGGCTTCGCGGAGGCCGTCGGATCGCTGCTCGGCCACGCTCCCGGGAGCTGCGCGCAGTGCCGTCTCACGAATCCGTCGGCTGAGCGCCGGGTGTTGCTGGGGGTCCTCGGCGTCCGCGAGCGGGGCATGCGGCGGCTGCCCTCCCAGGTGCTCAAGCTGCTGCCGCGGCTGTGATCTCGCCGGGACGCCGCCGCGGCGCGGGCAGGTCGATCTCCGGATAGCCGGCGCCGGGCGCGGTGTGGGACGATTGCCGCCGTGGGCGTGCATCTGTGGGCCTTTGTCGGCATAGCCGCGCTCGTGATCGTCGCGCCGGGCCCGGATACGGTCCTCGTGACCAAGAACGCGCTGATGCACGGGCGCCGTGCCGCGCTCGGCACCTCGTTGGGCGTCAACACCGGTCTGCTGATCTGGACCGTCGCGGCGGCGCTCGGCGTCGCCGCGGTCGTGCGGGAATCGGCGGTCGCCTTCACCGTGCTCAAGCTCGTCGGCGCGGTGTACCTGGTCTGGCTCGGCGTCCAGGCGCTGCGCGCGGCGCGGCGCCATGCCGCGGAAGCCGACCCGGCGCACGCGACGCGGCGGAGCCCGCGCGTCGGCGCGCTGCTCGGCTTCCGGCAGGGCCTTCTCAGCAATCTCGCCAATCCCAAGATCGCGGTGTTCTTCACCGGCCTGCTGCCGCAGTTCGTGTCTTCCCGACAGCCGGTCCTCGAGCCGTTCCTGCTGCTCGGTGGGGTGTTCGTGCTGATGACCGTGGTGTGGCTGTCCGGCTATGCGCTGGTCGCCGTGAGGGCGTCGGCGCTGCTCGGGCGCCCGCGGGTCCGGGCCGCGCTGGACCGCGTCACCGGCGTCGTGCTCGTCGGGCTCGGCGTGCGCCTCGCGCTCGAACGCCGCTGACCAACCGCAGGTGAGCGATCAACGCCGTGAGGACCGAGCCGGCGGCGGCTGACCCAGGCCCTGACCGGTCCACACGGTCGGCTCGCGCCGCAGCCGCGCCGGGGCGAACGCTGCCAGCAGCTCCCGGGCGCTCAGTCTGTCTCCGGGGCCCGCCAGCCCGACGCTCGAGGCCATCCAGCCGACGACCGTCGCGATGCTCTCACCGAGCGCGAGCCGGTCATCGAGCGTGACGGCGCCGTCGCGCTTGGCCAGGCGCCGGCCGTCGGGGCCGAGCACGAGTGGCACATGCGCGTAGCGCGGCACCGGCAGGCCGAGCAGCCGGGCGAGCAGGACCTGACGCGGCGTCGTCTCGAGCAGATCGTCACCGCGGACGACCTCGCCGATGGCAGCCGCGGCGTCGTCGACGACGACCGCGAGGTTGTACGCCGGCCCGCCGCCGGTGCCCTGCGGGTCACCGCGCCAGAGGACGAAGTCGTCGACCGCCGCCGCGGCGGTTCCGCTGAGGCGATCCTCGAAGGCGACCAGCTCGGCCTGGGCGTCGAGGCGCCAGGCGGCGGGCCGGCCGGCGCGCTCGCGTGCCGCCCGCCCGCGCGCCGAGAGTTCCCGGCAGGTTCCCGGGTAGAAGCCCTCGGCGGCGCTGGGCCCCGGGTGCGGGGCCTGTGCCGCCTCGCGGATCTCGGCGCGGGTGCACCAGCAGCGGTAGGCGCGCCCGCTCGCGCGCAGCGCCTCGAACGCGGCGCGGTGCTCCTCGAGGTGCTCGCTCTGGCGCGCCGGCGCGCCGTCCCAGTCGATCCCGAGCCGCGCCAGATCGGCGAGCATCGCCGCCTCGTGCTCGCGCCGCGAGCGCTGGGCGTCGAGATCCTCGATGCGCAGCACGAAACGCGCGGAGCGCGAGCGGGCAAAGCACCATGCGAGCAGCGCGGTGCGCAGGTTGCCGAGGTGCAGCGGCCCGGTCGGGCTTGGCGCATAGCGACCGTCGGGCGCACTCACCCGGCCCAGGATGCCAGCATCCCACTAGAGTCGCAGGGATGTCCGGGTGGATCATCGGTGCCGCGGCTTGACCCCGAGTCACTGCCGGTTCACGTCGACCGCCTGTACCGGGCGGCATGGGCGTTGTGCGGTTCGCCGCACGATGCCGAAGACCTCGTGCAGGAGACCTTCGTGCGGGTCCTCTCGCGGCCGCGTCTGCTGCGCAACGACGACGAGCTGGCGTACCTGATGCGGGTGCTGCGCAACACCTTTCTCAGCTCGCGGCGGACCGCCTCGCGGCGTCCGCACGTCACGGCGACGCTCGACGAACTCGAGCTGGCCGACCCCCGCGTCGCCGACCGGCCGGAGCACGCGCTCGAGGCGCAGGCGCTGTACGGGGCGATCGCCGAGCTGCCTGACGACTTCCGCCTGGCGCTGGTCGCCGTCGACATCCTCGGGCTCTCCTACGGCGAGGCGGGCCGCGCGCTCGGCGCTCGCGAGGCGACGATCACGACGCGGCTGCACAGGGCGCGGCGTAAGGTCGTCGCGAGCATGGACGAGCGCCCACCACGGGAAGGATCCGCGCCGCGGCGGAGTCTTGATTAGATGGGTTCAATGTCTGAAGACCCCGATCGCGAGCGCGTGGCCGCCGACGAGCAGCGGATTGCGGCGCTGCTGCGTGCCGTGGAAGCGCCCGCGCCGGCGCTCCTGCACCAGCGGATCGCGGCGCTCAACGCCGGCAGCCGGGCGCGGCGGCGCCTGCCGCGCGCGCCCGCGCTCGGATTCGCCGGGGCGTTCGCGGCGGCGGCGGCAGCACTGGCCATCGTGCTCGTAACGAGCACCGGCGGCGCCGCGCCGTCGGCGCTCAGCGCTTCGCGGCTCGCGCTCGCGCGGCCCACCGGCGCGGCCCCCGCCGCCCTGGTCGCCGCGGGCACGACGATCCGATTCCCGAACTGGGCGGACCGCGGCTGGCCGTCGACCGGAACGCGCCGTGACACGCTCGACGGGCGCACGGTGACCACCGAGTTCTACCGTTCGTACGACGTCGGCACGCTCGGCTACGCGATCGTCTCCGGGTCCCCGGTCAAATGGGGTGCCGCCGGGCGCGTCGTGTGGCGCCACGGCGGGGACTACCGGGTGATGACCAGCGGCGGTGCGCAGATCGTCACCTGGGTCCAGGATGGCCACACCTGCGTGATCGCTTCGCGGACCGCGTCCGCGGCGACCCTGGTGCGCCTGGCCGTCGCGCAGGACCGCGGCTCGCCCGTCTGATCGGGTAGCGTCTCCCGCGATGGAGTCCGAGCTCGCCTGCATCGACGGGCAACTCATCCCGCAGGCGCAGGCCGTGATCCCGGTCACCGATCAGGGGCTGCTGCGCGGCGACGGGGTCTTCGAGGTGATCCGGCTCTACGGCGGCCGTCCCTATGCGCTCGACGCCCATCTCGAGCGCCTCGAGCGCTCCGCCGCGGGGCTGCGGCTGCCGCTCGACTCCGGCGCGATCCGCTCCGACATCGCCGCGCTGCTGGCCGCGCGGGCGCGGGAGGACGTGCTCGTGCGGATGCTCCTCACGCGCGGCGGGCACCGCATCGTCCTGATCGAGCCGATGCCGGCGATCCCCGCTTCGCTCGCGCTCGAGCCGGTCACCTACGCGCCGGTGCGCCTGCTCGACGGCATCAAGTCGCTGTCCTACGGCGCGAACATGCTCGCCTCGCGGCTCGCCCGCGAGGCCGGCGCCGATGACGCGCTGCTGGTGACCCCGCACGGGCGGGTGCTCGAATGTCCGACGTCGTCGTTCTTCATCGTGCGCGAGGGCGAGGTCTGGACGGCGCCGCTCTCCGACCACGTGCTCGACTCGATCACGCGCCGGGTCGTGCTGGCCGTCGCGGCGGTGCGCGAGGAGCCGATCGAGCTCGCGGCGCTCGCCGATGCGCAGGAGGCGTTCATCGCCTCCACTCCCCACGAGGTCTCCGGCGTGCACCGCGTCGGCAGCCACCGCTACGACGCGCCGGGGACGCGGACGAGCGAGATCGCGGCGCTCGTGCGCGAGAGGATCGCGTCCGAGCTGCGCTGATGCGCGTCGCCACGGTGCTCGGCAACCGGCCGCAGTTCGTCAAGGCGGCCGCCGTCTCCGGGCCGCTGCGCGAACGCCACGAAGAGGTCCTGATCCACACCGGACAGCACCACGACGAGGAGCTCTCGGCGGTGTTCTTCGACGAGCTGGGGATCCCGGCGCCCGACCATCGGCTCGACATCGCCGGCGGTTCCAACAGCTCGCAGCTCGGACGCATGATCGCCGCGCTCCAACCGCTGCTGGCGAGCATCGCGCCCGACCTCGTTCTGCTCTACGGCGACACCAACTCGACACTCGCCGGTGCGCTCGCGGCGGTCGACGGCGCGGCGCCGGTGGTCCATGTCGAAGCCGGGATGCGCTCGTTCGATCGCAGCCAGCCCGAGGAGCGCAACCGGATCCTCACCGACCAGCTCTCGGCGCTGCTGCTGTGCTCGACGCAGGCGGCGGCCGAGCAGCTGGCCCGCGAGGCCGTGCCGGGGCGAGCGGTCGTCGTCGGGGACGTGATGGTCGACGTCGCGTTCGCGACGCGCGAGCGGGCGCTCGCGCGGACCGAGACCCTCGAGCGCTTCGGCCTGAGCTCCGGCGGCTACGTGCTCGCGACCGCCCACCGCGCCGCCAACGTCGACGACGGCGCGTCGCTCGAGCGCCTCGTTGCGCTGCTGGAAGGGGTCGGCGGAAAGATCGTGATGCCGGTCCACCCCCGCACCCTCGCGCGGCTCGCCGCCCACCACCTCGATGCCCGGGCGGCGGAAGCCGCCACATTGACCCCGCCGCTCGGCTACCTGGACTTCGCCGCGCTGCTCCATCACGCCAGGGCGGTGCTGACCGACTCCGGCGGAGTGCAGAAGGAGGCCTACCTCGCCGGGGTACCGTGCGTCACGCTGCGCGAGCGCACGGAATGGAACGAGACCGTCGCGGCGGGGTGGAACACGCTGGTGTCGCTCGACGCCGACGCGGCGGTCGCCGCGCTCGCGCGAACGCCGCCGGCGACGCGCCCGCCGCTCTACGGCGACGGCGACGCCGGGTCGCGGATCGTCGCGGCGCTCGAGGACTACGCGGCGGCCTGAGCGACCAGCGTCTGGGCGCCGGCGGCGGTCCAGATCGTCTGCTCGCGGCCCGGCCCCACGCCGATCAGGGTGATCGGGACGCCGATGAAGTCGGCGATGAACGCGAGATAGTCGCGCGCCGCCTGGGGCAGCTCGGACTCCTCGCGGCACTCGCCGATGTCCTCGCCCCAGCCCTCGAGCTCGGTGTAGTCGCCGACGGCGTGGTGCAGCACCGTCTGGTGGTAGGGGAAGTGATCGAAGGTCGCCCCCTCCTCGCCGCGGTAGCGGGTCGCGACGAGGATCCGCTCAAACCCGGAGAGCACGTCGAGCTTGGTGATCGCGAGCGCGGAGAGCGTGTTCAGGCGGGCGGCGTAGCGCAGCGCGACGAGGTCCAGCCAGCCGGTCCGGCGCGCGCGGCCGGTGGTCGTGCCGAACTCGCCGCCGACGCGGCGGATCTCCTCGCCCAGATCGTCGTCGAGCTCGGTCGGGAACGGCCCGGCCCCGACGCGTGTCGTGTAGGCCTTGCAGACGCCCCAGATCTCGTCGATGTCGCGCGGGCCGACGCCGGCGCCGACACACGCCGCGCCGGCGATCGGGTTCGAGGAGGTGACGAACGGATAGGTCCCGTGATCGATGTCGAGCATCGCGCCCTGGGCGCCCTCGAAGAGCACGATCCGGTCGGCCTCGAGCGCGTCCCAGACCAGCCGCGCGCAGTCGGCGATCTGGGGTTCGAGCTGATGCCCGTAGGTCACGTACTGCTCGGTCATCGCGTGCAGGTCGAGCGAGGGGTCGCGGGCGAACGGGCGCAGCGCGAGCCGCTTGGGCTCGAGTGCCGCAGCGATCTTCTTGCGCAGGATCTTCTCGTCGAGCATGTCCTGCACGCGGATCCCCAGGCGCGCCGCCTTGTCGGCGTAGCACGGGCCGATCCCGCGCCGCGTGGTGCCGATCTGCTGCGTGCCGAGGCGCATCTCGCCGGCCTGGTCGAGCAGCAGGTGGTAGGGCATGATCAGGTGGCAGTTCGCCGACACCCGCAGTCCGCTGGTGTCGACGCCCTGGCTGCGCAGCGAGGCGAGCTCGTCGATCAGGACCTTCGGGTCGACGACCACGCCGTTGCCGATGATGCAGCGCTTGCCGGGGTAGAGGATCCCCGACGGCACGAGGTGGAACTTCCACTCGCGGCTGCCGCGCACGATCGTGTGGCCGGCGTTGTTGCCGCCCTGGAAGCGCACCACGGCGTCGGCCCGCTCGGCGAGCAGGTCGGTGACCTTCCCCTTGCCCTCGTCGCCCCATTGGGCGCCGACGATCACGATTCCCGGCACGCTGAGGAGTCTAGTGGCCGGTCTGGGCTGCCTGGAGCGCTGCGCCGCCCTCGTCGGCAAGCGGGTACGCGACGCGTCGCGCGTCGCTGCCGAAGAACGGCAGCAGCTCGCACATGCCCTCCAGGCGGGAGACGATCCGCTCGCCGAGCTGCGCCGCGAGCTCGTCGCGACCGAGATTCGAGGTGACGAGGGTCGAACGCTCGTCCTCGTAGCGGGCGTTGATGATCGTGTACAGCTGCTCGAGCACCCAGTCGGTGCGATGCTCGGCTCCCAGGTCGTCGATGTGGAGCAGGTCGGCGGAGGCCAGCCGGTCCTGGAAGTCGACGACGCCGCTGCCGTCGATCGATTCGCGGATCACGCTGAGCAGCCGCGGGCAGGAGTAGATCGCGACGGTGCGTCCGGCGTCGATCGCCGCCTTCGAGACGATCATCGCCAGCGCGGTCTTGCCGGTGCCGAAGCTGCCGGTCAGCCACAGGCCGTGTCCGGCGTCGAGATTGGCGCCGAGGCCGGCGACGAAGGCGCGGATCTCGCGAACCTGGGTCGGGCAGCGGCGCTCGATGTCGATCACGTCGCTGTGCTCGAAGGAGATCGCCCGGTAGCGCTTGGGGATCCGGGCCTCGAGGGCGCGAGCGCGGATCGCGGCGATCTGCCGCGGGCGGCAGCGGCAGTCGTGCGAGGTCTTGGTCAGCTCGTCGTCGATGAAGCCGCTGCCGTCGCAGAGGCCGAACTCGCACGGCGCGGTGCTGGCGGAGGGGTGGCTGGCCATCGCGTTCCCAGGATAGAGCGGGGTGCGGTCCCGACGGCGGAGGTGCGCGGACGGAGCGGCAACTTTGCCGTGTTAAGCTCGCCGCCTATCGCGGTCGAACGCAAACGGTCGGCGCGGCTTACGACGCCCCGGCGATCGCGATACCCGACGCTCGCGAGCTTGCGGCGAGATCCGCGGCAGCTCAGGCGAAACGGTCGTCCTTGGTGTAGCTCATGAACCGCGGATACTCCGGCCGGAAGGTCAACGTGACCTTGCCGACCGGGCCGTTTCGGTTCTTGGCGATGTGCAGCTCGGCCTCGCCGGGATGGGCGGAGGGATGATCGGAGTCCGGCGGGTTGTAGTAGTCGTCGCGGTAGATGAAGATCACGACGTCGGCGTCCTGCTCGACGGCGCCGGACTCGCGCAGGTCGGAGAGCATCGGGATCTTCGATGTCCGCGACTCGACGCCGCGGTTGAGCTGCGAGAGGGCGACCACCGGCACGTTGAGCTCGCGGGCGAGCATCTTCAGTCCGCGCGACATGTGCCCGATGACCTCGGCGCGGTTCTCGCTGCGGGAGTCGGCGCGCAGCAGCTGGAGGTAGTCGACGATCACCAGACCGAGCCCCTCGGGGTGCTGCGAGTACAGCCGCCGCGCCTTGGCGCGGATCTCGAGCATGCCGATATCGCCGGAGTCGTCGATCCACAGCGGCGCCGCGGCGAGCCGGTTGGTGGCCCTGATGATCTTCGGCCAGGTGGCCTCCGGCACGCGGCCCTTGCTGAGGTCGTCGCCCTTGATGCTCGCCTGCGAGGCGATGAAGCGGCGCGCGAGCTCGGTTTCGGACATCTCGAGGCTGAACAGGGCAACCGGCTTGCGGTGGCTGATCGCGGCGTTCTCGGCGATGTTGGTGACCAGGCAGCTCTTGCCCATCGACGGGCGGGCGGCGATGACGATCAGGTTTCCCGGCTGCAGGCCGCCGGTCATGGCGTCGAGGTCGTTGAAGCCGGTCGGCGTGCCGGTCAGCGACTCGCCGGCGACCGACAGCTCGTGCAGGACGTCGAGCTCGCTGTTCAGCAGCGCGGAGATCGAGCGGAAGTCCTGGGTACGCTCGTCGTGGGCGACCTCGAGCATCGCCTGCTCGGCCCGGTCGACGAGGTCGCGCGCCGGCTCGTGCTGGTCGAGCACGCTCGACTGGATCTCGTAGGTGGTGTTGAGCAGCCGCCGCAGCAGCGCCGTGTCGCGCACGATCTGGGCGTACTGACGCACGTTGGCGACGTTGGGCACCGCGCCGGAGAGCAGATCGACGCCCTCCGGGCCCCCGGCCGGCTCGAGCGTGCCGCCGGCGCGCAGCGCGTCGGTGACGGTCACGGTGTCGATCGCCTCGCTGCGTTCGTAGAGGCCGAGCATCGCCGCGAAGATCAGGCGGTGGCGCTCGCGGTAGAAGTCCTCGGCGCGCAGGCCCTCCTCGATCACGAGCGAGTACATCGCGCGCTCGGAGAGCAGGATCGCCCCGAGCACCGACTCCTCGGCGTCGATGTTGTGGGGCGGGGCGAGCGACTGGGCGACCGTCAGCTGCGGTCGCTGCTGGGGGATCTTGGCCGGCGTGCTCATCGGGCTCCCGAGTCTAGATCGCGCCACGGCCACTACGCGCGATCAATCCCGCACCTTCCGCGCGCGGTGCGCGGGCCCGGCGAAACCGGTGGCCAGACCGATCGGGAATCGAGACGCGGCGGTCACCAGCCGCGCCTAGACTGAGCGCCATGGACATCCGGGGCGAGGGGGCTGTCGACCTCCGGACGTCCCGTTCGCCTGCAAGCAGGACGATCCCGGCCACGCCGACGAGTTCAGGAGTGACGATGACCGGCTCTTCCACCCAGGGAATCAAGACCATGCTGCACCCCGTTTCCGACCTGGCGAGGGCCACGGCGGTGTACACCGCCCTGCTCGGCATGCCGCCGCAGCACGAGGCGTCCCACTACGTCGGCTTCGAGGCCGAGGGCCAGCACATCGGGCTGGTGCCGGGCGGTGGAGCGCAGGGCATGACCTCGCCCGTGGCCTACTGGCACGTGGCGGACATCGAGGCGAAGCTGGCGGAGGTGACCGCCGCGGGGGCCACCGTGAAGGATCCCGCCCACGATGTCGGTGGTGGCCGCCTGGTGGCCACCGTGACCGACCCCGATGGCAACGTCCTCGGGCTGCTTCAGGACCCGTGAGTGCCGACCCCCGGCCGGCGGCCCGGCCGTGGTCAGCGCCGCGCTACTTCGCGGCGCTGACGATCGTCTTGATCGTCGCGGTGACGCCGTCCGAGAGCTCGACGACGACCATGTAGGTGCCGACGTTCTTGATCGGGTCCTCGAGGTGCACGCGGCGCTTGTCGAGCTTCAGCCCGCGCGCCTCACGCACCGCGTCGACGATGTCCTGGCTGGTCACCGAGCCGAACAGGCGGCCGTCGTCACCGGCCTGCTGCGAGATCGTGAGCACCGTTCGTGACAGCACCGCCGCGTTCTCGGCGGCCTTCTCGATCGCCTCGCGCGCGGCCCGTTCGGCCGCCTCGACGCGCTGGCGCGCCGCGGCCAGCGCACCGGCGGTCGCGGGCTGCGCGAGCTTGCGCGGGATCAGGTAGTTGCGCAGATAGCCCTTCGAGACGTCGACGACCGCGCCGCGTTCGCCGAGCGACTCGACGTCGTCGAGCAGGATCGCCTGGGGCATCAGCGGTCGCGGTCGCGATCGCGGTCGCGACGCCCGCCGGTGCTCTCGACGGCGCCCTCGTTCACGTACGGGAGCAGCGCGAGCTCGCGGGCGCGCTTGACGGCGCGCGCAATCTGGCTCTGGTGACGGCGGCAGGCACCGCTGATCCGACGCGAGCGGATCTTGCCCTTCTCGGAGATGAACTTGCGCAGGACCGCGACATCCTTGTAATCGACCTGGTCGATCTTGTCCTTGCAGTGCAGGCACGGCTTGCGCCGCCCGCTGCTGGGTCCTCCGCGCTTCTCGCGCCGACGGCCGGGCTTCTCCCGGCCAGCTCGCTGCTTTGCCATCTGATCCTTAGCTGTTTAGAACGGAATGTCGTCGTCACCGATGCCGGCGCCGCTCGCGGCAGGCTGGAAGTCCTGCTCGTCGACCGGCACGTCGCTCCGCGATCCGCCACCTACCGAGGCGGTGAAGCCGCCCGCGGCGCCGTCGTCACGGCTGCCGAGGAACTGAACCGAGTCCGCGATGATATCGACTGCCTGGCGCTTCTGCCCGTCCTGGGTCTCCCACTCGCGCCACTCGAGGCGGCCCTGAACGGCGACCGGGCGTCCCTTGGACAGGAAGCGGGCGCAGTTCTCGCCCTGCGCGCCCCAGACCTTGACGTCGAAATAGTTCGGCTTGTCCTCCCACTCTCCGGTCGAGCTGTTCTTGCGCCGCGTGTTGACGGCGACGCGCATGTCACAGACCGACGTGCCGCTCGGCAGCGAACGGAGCTCCGGATCCCGGGTCAGGTTGCCGGTGAGGACGACGACATTGAGGTTGGATGCGGCCATGAGGAGGCTCCTTCGATTGCGCTCAGCGTATGCGTCCCACTGTAGAGAGGCGATCGGTCCCCGCCGGTGGGTGGGCGCGCTGTTTGCAGGAAATCAGGCGCCGGCGAGTGCCGGGTCGGCCTCCACGGGCTCGCTCGGGGGCGCCTCGGCGGTCGGTGCGGGCGCCTCGGCGGTCGGCGCGGGCGGCGCCGGAGTCGCCGCGACGGCCGTCGATCCCGGGGGCAGCTTGATCACGCGGTGGCGGACGACGCCGTCGGTGATCCGCAGCGTGTGCTCGAGCCCGTCGATCAGGCTCGCCGGACCGTGGAACTGCAGCAGGTGGTACTCGGCCTGGTCGCGGTGGTCGATCTCGTAGGCGAGCGTCCGCGTGCCCCAGTCCTGATCGCCGACCAGCTCGCCGTCCGCCGAGATCGCGGCGCGGGCGTCGGCGACGATCTTCGCGCGCACCGAGTCCTCCGCGCCGAGGTCGAGCAGCAGGATCAGATCGTAGATCGGCTTGTCAGCGGCCATCAGGGGCGGGGATGATACCAGCGCGCCGATCCACGACCGGCGGAGCGCCGTCCTCAGCGCACCCCGGCGCTCGCCGCTTTCTTGGCGATGTCGTCGAGCTGCTCGTCGATCCAGTCGCCCGGATCGCGGGCCGTGACGATGGCCTGCAGCCCGGCGAGCCGGCGCGCGCGCTCCGCCGGGTCCATCTCGAGTGCCGCATGGATCGAGTCCGCGAGCTCCTGGATGTCGAACGGGTTGACCGACAGCGCGAACTCCCCGAGCTCGTCGTGCGCGCCGGTGTTCTCGGAGAGGATCGAGACGCCGGCGTTCTCGTTCAGCAGCGGCCCCTCCTTGGCCACCAGGTTCATGCCGTCGAACATCGCGTTGACGAGCAGCACGTCGTAGGCCTTGTAGGAGGCGAAGGCCTCCTCGAGATCGTCGCGCAGCTTCAGCTGGATCGGCATCCAGTCGGGGGTGCCGTGGCGGTGGTTGACCACGGCGACGAGCGCCTCGATCCGCTCGAGGTACTCCTGGTACTGCGGGACGTCGCTGCGTGAGGGCATCAGCTGGGCGATGAACGTCACCCGCTCGCTGTATTCCGGGTGCTGCTCGAGAAAGACGTCGAAGGCGGAGAAGCCGCGCAGCACGTTCTTCGAGAGGTCGGCTCGATCGACGCGCAGGATCATGAAGTCGCGCCGGCGCCGCGCGAGCTCGGCTTCGAAATGCGCGACGCGCGGCAGCCCGGCGGCGGCGAGGGTGGCGGCATGATCGATCGGCAGCGGGTAGGCGCGGACCCACACCTCACGGTCCTGCCAGTACACGACGCTGCGCTCGTAGTCGATCTCGGCGCCGAGCAGCTCGCGGCAGCAGTGGAGGAAGTTGCGCCGGTAGGACTGCGTGTGGAAGCCGACGATGTCGTTGGCCAGCAGGCCGGTGTAGAGCTCGTGGCGGATGCGCGTCGGCAGCACGCGCCAGGCGTCGGGCTGGGTCCAGGGGATGTGGACGAAGTGGTGCAGGAAGACGTCGGGGCGTGCCCGGCGCACCAGCTCGGGCAGCGTGTAGAAGTGGTAGTCGTGGACCATCACGACCGGGTCCTCGACCTCGGCGATCTCCTCGACGACGGCGCGCGCGAGATCCTCGTTGACGACGTTGTAGCCGAACTCGAAGGCCTCGATCTCGTTGCGGCGGATGTCCGGCGCGTTGGAGAGGTCCCAGAGGTAGTGCTGGATGAACCACAGCATCGGGTTGGCGAAGATGTTGTAGAAGCGGTCGTAGGCGTCCGGGGCCGACTCGACCAGGCGCACCAGGTACTCGTTGCCGGCCGGTGAGCGCACCTCGAAGGCGCGGCCGCCATGGCGGCGCGAGTGGGCCGCGTCGTACTCGCTCATCGCCGAGGCGATCCAGATCACCTCGCGGTGGGACGCCAGGCCGCTCAGCGCCGTCACGAGGCCCCCGCTGCCGCGCTGCACCGAACCGTCGGCCTCGAAGGTCACCGGCCCGCGGTTCGAGACCAGCACCAGGCGGCGGCGCTGGGTGCTCATGCCCGCGCGCCGCCGGCCACGGCAGGCCCGCCGCCCCGCGGCGCGCGTATCGATGCGGCGTTTCGCGGCGTGACCCCCCGCGACGGGGGGCAGGCAGTCGGCATCGGCATCCGGGCGTGATGCTCGCAGGTGCCCGAGAGCCGGTCAACCGGGCCCTCGGCGCGCGGGGTGCCGCAGCCGCCCGTGCTCAGGGCTCGCTCGCCGCCAGGATCAGCGTGAAGGTGGTGTCGCCGGGCTCGGAGGCGATCTCGAGCCGCGCATTCATGTGCGCCGCGAGCTCGCGGGCGATGGCCAGCCCGAGCCCGGCGCCGCGTGCCCCGTCGGCGCTGTAGAACGGTTCGAAGACGCGGCCGATCGCCTCGTCGGGGATCCCCGGGCCGCGGTCGTTCACCGACAGGCTGGCGCCCGTGCCGTTCTCGGCGGGCGTCGCGGTGACGACCACGTCGGTTCCGTTCGGCGTGTGGGCGAGCGCGTTGTCGATCAGGATGCGCAGCAGCTGCGCGACGCGCTCGGGGTCGCAGACCACGCGGATCGCCTCGTCGGGAATCCGCAGGTCGAGCCGCGAGTCGTGCTGGGCGAGCGCCGGCACGAACTCCGCGCCGACCGCCTGGGCGAGCACGCCGAGGTCGGTTGTCGTCGCCGCCAGCTCGACCGATCCCGACTCGAGCCGCGAGAGGTCGAGCAGCTGTGTCGCGAGCTTGCCGAGCCGCTCCACCTGCTCGCGCACCTGGCCGACGAACTGCCGCCGCGTGTCCTCGTCGAGCGCCTCGTCCTGGATCAGCTCGAGGAAACCGCCGAGGGAGAAGATCGGCGTGCGCAGCTCGTGCGAGGCGGTCGCGATGAAGCGCCGGCGCGCGCTCTCCAACCCCTCGAGCTGGCCCTGCATGTGGGCCAGCGCGCGGGCGAGCTGGCCGAGCTCATCGCCCGAGGAGTCGCTGAAGTGCGTTTCGAAATCGCCCTGCGCGACGCGCTGCGCGGTGCTTTCGAGGCGCAGCACGCGACGCGTCAGGGCACGCGCGACGAGCACGCCGGTGAGCAGCGCGACGAGCAGCCCGAGCGCCGCGGCGAGCAGGATCCGCGAGCGGACGAGGGCCACCGCGCCGGCCACGTCGTTGAGCTGCACGCTGTAGACGACGACGCGATTGATCCTGCTCGCCTTCGCCGAGATCCCGACACCGACGGCAGCGAGGTCGCCGACGGTGGCCCCCTCCGTGTCGCCCGGCGGTACCGAGGCGGCGAAGGTCTCGAGTGGGTTGTTCTCCGCGGGGTCCGGATACGCGGCGAGCGTCACCGATACGGTCGCCTGCGTGCCGGTCTGGCTCGCGAACACGTCGACGACGGTGACCTGGCTGCTGAAGGTCACGTTCGCAAGCGTCCTGGCAGCGTTCTGCGCCGCCGCGGTCTGCTTCTTCGTAGCGGAATGCGGGACGTCGCGGAGCCGGGCGTACGCGGCGTCGATGGTGTGCTTGAGCCGCTTGTTGCCGATCAACGCCTGGAGGTCGTTGACCCGCTGATGCTGCAGGCCCGCGGTCAGCGGCGGCGCCACCACGACGTAGATCACGGCGACGCTCAGCGCGGTGACCAGGAAGAAGATCACCGCGAGCCGGGTGCGGATCGAGCGCATGATCGGCTGGCGCCGGGCCGGCCGGTCGCCGAGCGCGCGGCGCCGACGTCTCACGAGCCTCACCGCCCGGCGTCGCGATCGCGGAAGCGGTAGCCGACGCCGCGGACCGTGAAGATGTACTCCGGCTCCTTCGCGTCGTGTTCGAGCTTCTCACGCAGGTGGCGGATGTGCACGTCGATCGTGCGCGGATCGCGGTAGGCCGAGTCGCCCCAGATCCGCTCGAGCAGTGCCTCGCGGGTGAACACCCGGCCCGGGCTGCGTGCCAGCAGGCCGAGGATCTCGAACTCGACGAAGGTCGTCCGCACGAGCTCGTCGCGCACGCGCACGGTGCGCTTGTCGAAGTCGATCCGCAACTCGCCGGCGTCGACCGGCTCCTCGACCTCGTCGCGCTCGCCGCCGCCCGACGGCGCACCCATCGAGGAGCGCCGCAGCGCCGCCTTGACGCGGCTGCGGAACTCGCGGATCGAGAACGGCTTGGTGATGTAGTCGTCGGCGCCCAGCTCGAGCCCGAGGACCTTGTCGATCTCCTCCGTCTTGGCCGTCAGCATGATGATCGGCACCGAGCTCGAGGCGCGCAGCCGGCGACAGACCTCGAGCCCGTCGATGTGCGGCATGGTCACGTCCAGCACGACGAGGTCGAAGTCGGTTTCGTCGAAGCGCGCCAGGGCCTCGACCCCGTTTGACGCCCGCACCACCTCGTAGCCGTCCTGATGCAGCGGATACGACAACAGCGTCAGGATCGACTGCTCATCGTCGGCGAGCAGGATGCGTGTGGGTCGCTCGGCCATTGTCGTCGTGAACAGGTTGTCAAATTCTCACCGCGGTGCTCGCCAGACACCGACCGGTGCGCCCCACTACGCTGGAGCCGTGCTCGATCTGCGCCTGTACCGGGTGACGCTGCTGCCGTTCGCCGTCGTCCTGATCATCGCCGCCTTCTCGCTGCACCCGCGACCGGCGGCGCTGTCGAGCACGGTGCCCCAGCAGACGTTCGACGGCGTCGTGGCCGCCGACAAGATGCGCACGCTCGCCGATTCCTACCCCGACCTGAGCCCCGGGTCCGCGGGCGACGACGCGCTCGCCTCGGTGCTGGCGCACGAGCCGTCGCCCGCCGGGCTCGCCGGCGGCGGGTTCCATGTCAGCGTCGTCAGCTCGGACGTCGAGACCACCGTCGGCGCGCGCACGGTGAAGACGGTGCTCGCAACGCGCGCCGGAACCGGGACGGGGATCGCGCTGATCGCCGACCGCGGCGGCTCCCTGCAGGGATCCGCCGGCGCGCTGTCGGGCACCGCCACGCTGCTCGAGCTGGCGGCGATCTACAAGAACCTCTCGCCCGCCGGCTTCCAGCGCCCGCTGACGCTGGTCTCGACCGCCGGGGGGGCCAGCGCGATGGGCGCGGTGGCGGCCGCGCTGCCGGCGGGCACCGAGGCGGCGATCGTGATCGGCGACGTCGCGGACGCCAGCGGCCGCGGCCCGTACGTCGTCCCGTGGTCGGGCTCCGGCGGCCTCGCGCCGATCGGGCTGCGCCGCACCGTGGCGAGCGCGCTCGCCGCCGCGCTCGGGAGCTCGAGCGGCGACGTGCCGCTCGTCGACCAGCTGGCCCGTCTGGCGCTGCCGCTGACCACCGGGCTGCAGGGGCCGCTCGAGGCGGCCGGCACCCCGGCGGTGTTCGTCGCGGCGGACGCCGAATCGGAGCCGGCGCCGGGCGCGCCGGTCGCGGGCGCCGGACGCATCAGCGCCTTCGGTCAGGCGCTGCTCAGCGCGACGCTGGCCCTCGGCGGCGCGCCCGCGCTGGCGGCCGCGCCGACGCGCGACCTCGCGATCGGCACGCAGGTGCTCAGCGGCTGGGCCGTGCGGGCCGTCGTCGGGCTGCTGCTGCTGTCACTCGTCGGCTGCACACTCGACGTGCTCGCCCGGGCGCGCCGCCGGCGGGCCCCGGTCGGCCGCTGGGTCGGCTGGGTCCTGTCGTTCGCGGCGCCCTTCGCCCTGGCCGGCCTGTTCGCGGCGTTCCTCGGCGCCGGCGGGCTGCTCCCGGCGACTCCGTCCGCGCCGGTGACGACCGCCGAGCTGCCGGTCTCCGGCGCCGGAGCGGCGGTGCTGGTCAGCATCGGGCTGCTGTTCATCCTCGCCTGGGTGCTGCGCGCCTCGGTGCGCGCGCACAGTCGCCACACGGGACCGCCGGAATCGGTTGGCGCCGGTGCCGCGCTGCTGGTCGTCGGCTGCGTCACGGCGACGCTGCTGTGGTTCGCCAACCCCTACACCGCGGCGCTGCTGATCGTCCCGCTGCACCTGTGGCTGGTCGTGACGACGCGCCAGCACGGCCGGCCGTCGCTGCTCGGCGCCGGCTACCTGCTGTTGTCCATGGCGCCGCTGATCGCCGCCGTCGCGCTGCTCTGCGTCGGGCTGCGCGTCGAGCCGTTTGCGCTGGTCTGGACGCTGGTCCTGATGGTCGCCGGCGGCGCGTTGTCGGTCTCTGGCCTGCTGCTCGCCAGCCTGACCGCCGGGTGTTTCGTCGCCGCCGCGGCGATCCTGCTGCGGCCCGGCGCGCTCGGCCCGGGCGAGCAGGTCGAGGTCACCGTCCGCGGGCCGCTGAGCTACGCCGGCCCGGGATCGCTCGGCGGCACCGAGTCGGCGCTGCGCCGGTAGCGGGTCTTCAGGCGCGGGCCGGTGGTCGCTCGCCCGCGCTCACCCCAGGAGATGCTCGTAACCGGCGAGCGCGCGCTCGCCGCCGGCGTCGACGAACCGCGCGCCGCGACCCTCGAGGACCCGACCGATCCAGGTCACGCCGGCGACCGCGGCCTGGACGCGATCGCGCTGGTCGGCCGCCACGCACACGCACAGCTCGTAATCCTCACCACCGGTGAGGGCGAGCCGGCGGTCACCGACACCGGCCTGCACCGGCAGCGCGTCGAGGTCGATCTCGAGCAGCACGCCGCTGCGCTGACCGATGATCGCGGCGTCGCTCGCGAGGCCGTCGGAGAGGTCGATCATCGCGTGAACCCCGACGGCGGCGAACGCCAGCCCCTCCGCGAGGCGCGGGCGCGGACGCGCATGACGGGCGATCAGCTCCGCGTCATGGCCGCCGTGGGGCGCACGGCCGGCGAGCAGCTCGACGCCCGCGGCGGCACCGCCGAGGCGGCCGGTCACGCCCACGATGTCGCCGACCAGCGCGCCGTCGCGGCCGACGACGGCGTGCTCGTCGCTCGCCCAGCCGACCACGGTCACGGTGACGAACGCGGCCGGCGATCGCACGACGTCGCCACCGGCGATCGTCACGTCGCAGTCGGCCGCGAGAGCCTCCGCTCCGCGCATCAGCTCGAGCGCGCCCGCCGCGTCGAGCGAGCCGCCGACGCCGAGCGCCAGATAGGCCTCGCCGCCGGCGACGCCCATCGCCGCCAGATCCGAGAGCGCCCCCGCCAGCGCGCGGTGCCCGGCGTCGGCGGCGCTGATCCAGTCCAGGTGAAAGTGCACGCCTTCGACCGCCGTGTCGGTCGAGACGACGGCGACCCCGCCGCCGGCCCGCACGACGGCCGCGTCGTCACCCACCGACCGCGCGAGGCGGCCGCCTCGCGCCGTCAGTCCCGCGCTGATCGCCGCGATCAGGGCGCGCTCGTTCAAGGCCCGCTAGCGGTGGCGGTAGACGATCCGCGCGCGATCGAGGTCGTACGGCGAGAGCTCGCAGCGCACGCGATCGCCCGGGAGGATCCGGATGCGAAAGCGCCGCATCTTGCCCGCGACGTGCCCCAGGACGACGTGGTCGTTGTCGAGCTTGACGCGGAACATCGCGTTCGGCAGCGCCTCGATCACCTCGCCCTCGAACTCGACCTTGTCTTCCTTAGCCACTGTTTGATCCTCGCCTCTGCGCTGTGGGGCCGCTGTTGCAGTCACCGTAGCAGCGCTCACGGCGTCGGTGTCGTGGCGGGCGCGGCCCGGGCGGGGCTCGTCACTGCGTCGCGCCCGTCGCGGGCGGCGGTGTCACGGCTCCTCCCGTGATGGCGGGGTTCGACGGCGTCTGCGTCTGCGTCGTCTGCGTCGCCGGCGCGGTGTGCGAGCCGGGCGCGGTCGCGCCGCCGGTGCCGGCGGTCGCGCCGGTCGCGCCGGTCGCGCCGGACGGTCCGGTGCTCTGCGGCACGTAGCTCGCCAGCCCGACCTGCTGGTAGTGGCCGCTGAACGGCAGATAGGTCATCGGGACCGCGGTCGGCGAGGTGAACGCCGCGCACGGCGGCGTCACGATCGGCGCCATGAAGTCATGCCAGATCTGGGCCGGGAGCTGGCCGCCGAACTGCGCCTCCCCGTGGACGTCGGTCATCGACACGTTCTGGGCCTCGTAGCCCATCCAGACGACCGTGGTCCGCGTCGGCGTGAAGCCGTCGAGCCAGGCGTCGACGAGCCCGCTCGTCGTGCCGGTCTTCGCCGCGCTCGGGCAGGCGATCGCCGAGCGCGTCGCGGTCCCGCCCTCGACGTTGTGCTGGAGGATCTCCGTCTCGACCGCGGCGGCGGCCGTCGAGAGCACCTTGTCGCGGCGCGGGGTTCCCCAGCTCGAGTCGACGTGGCCGTCGGGGAACACGACCTTGGTGATCGTGATCTGCTTGTTGTGCCAGCCGCCGTCGTCGATCGTCGCGTACACGTTGGCCATCTCGAGCGGCGTCACGCCATAGGTCAGCCCGCCGAGGGCCTCGGCAGCGAGGCTGTTGAGGTGGCTCGTGACGCCGAGCTTGTACGCCATCGCGGTGATGCTCGACTCGGTCAGGTCGGCGGCGAGCTGCGCGAAGACGGTGTTGTCGGAGGCGACCAGCGCCTGGTCGAGGTTCAGCGGGGCATCGAGGTTGCCGCCGCCGTCGATCGAGACGGTGTAGGTCGGATAGCCGGGCAGCCAACCGGCCGGCAGCGTGTGCGACAGGTACTCGGTGGTGAACGGATCGATGCCGTGGGCCAGCGCGTCGGCGAGCACGATCGCCTTGAACGTCGAGCCCGGCTGACGGTGGGCCTGCGTCGCGAGGTTGAACTGCGACTGCGGGTAGGTCCCGGACTGCGCCATCGCGTCGACATAGCCGTTGGCCGGGTTCTCGCTGACAAGCGCCGCCGAGGGGTCGCCGGGCAGGTTCAGCACGCCGTCGATCGCGGACTTGGCGAGCGTCTGCAGGCGCGGGTTGATCGTGGTGTAGACGCGCAGGTCGCCCGAGGCGATGCGCGCGGCACCGTAATGGTCGATCAGCTCCTGCTTGACGAAGTCGAGGAAGTAGTTGTCGTGGAAGTTGTCGTAGTGGCTGTTGGCCCGCAGGCCCAGCGGCGCCCGCTCGGCCGCCGCCGCCTCGGACCCGCTGATGTAGCCCTGGTTGGCCATCTTCTCGAGCACCGTGTTGCGGCGGGCCCGCGCGGCGGCGGGGTGGATGAACGGGTTGTAGTCCGATGGCGCCTGCGGGAGCCCGGCGAGCAGCGCCGACTGGGCGAGGCTGTCGGCGGCCGCCGGGTGGTCGAAGAAGACCCACGAGGCGGCGTCGACGCCCTCGGCGGTCTGGCCGTTGACCGTGCCGTAGGAAACCGTGTTGAGGTAGGTCTTGAGGATCCACAGCTTGCTGTGCGACTTCTCCAGCCGCTCCGCGATCACCGCCTCCTTGACCTTGATCGAGAACGTCCTCGCGTCGCCGAGGTAGAGGTTCTTGACCAGCTGCATGGTGATCGTCGAGCCGCCCTGGAGCGTCTTGCCCGAGGTGAGGTCGGTGATCGCGGCGCGGGCCAGCGAGAGGTAGTCGATCGCGCCGTGCTGGTAGAAGCGCTGGTCCTCGATCGCGACCGTCGCCTCGCGCAGGGCGAGCGGCATCTGCGAGGAGGCGATCGGCGTGCGCAGGATCGTCGACTTGATCAGCCCGATCTGGGAGCCGTCGGCGGCGTAGATGAGCGACGCCTGGCCGTTGGTGTTCGGGACCAGCTTGTCGATCGGCGGCACCTTCTGGGCGATCGCGGCGACGACGACGACGCCGGCGACGAGGGTCAACGCGAGCGCGCCGAACAGCGCGCCGCCGAGGATCAGCACCAGCCGCGCCGGGTCTTTGCGGCGCGTCTTGCGTCGGCGCTGTCGTTCGCTGGCGGTCATTGGTCAGCCTGCGCCGGCGCCGAGCACGGGCGTCAGGCGCAGAGTGATTCTCGCATAGGGTCACCTCCGTTCCGGCCACACCGCGGTGTGCAGGCACTCTTGCAACGCCCCTGCGATGATCGCCGGCCATGGCGCCGCGCGCGATCCTGCTCGATGCGCTCGGGACGCTGCTCGCGATCGAGCCGCCGGCGCCGAGGCTCGTGACGCTGCTGCGCGAACGTCACGGGATCGACGTCGGCGCCGGCGAGGCCGAGCGCGCGCTGCGCATCGAGATGAGCCACTACCGCCGGCAGTGTTCGCGGGCGGTCGATGCCGGCTCGCTCGCCGCGCTCAGACTCGAGTGCGCCGCGATTCTCGGCCGCGAATTTGGGGGTGCGGTCGCGGAGCTTCCCGCCGCGGACCTCGTGCCGACGCTGCTCGACAGCCTGCATTTCGCGCCGTTCCCCGAGGTGCCGGCGGCGCTCGAGCGCTGGCGCGCCGCCGGCGCGCGCCTCGTCGTCGCGAGCAACTGGGACATCTCGCTGCATGGCGTGTTGCGCGAGACCGGCCTGTCCGAGCTGCTCGACGGCGTCGCGACCTCCGCCGAGGTCGGCGCGTCGAAGCCCGCCGGCGAGCTGTTCGCCGCGGCGCTCGCGCTCGCCGGAGTCGGTGCCCGCGAGGCGATCCACGTCGGCGACAGCTTCAGCGAGGACGTCGAGGGCGCGCGGGCGGCGGGGATCGGCGCGGTCTGGCTGCGCCGAGACGGCCAGCAGGGCCCGGCTGACGGCGAGACTCCAGCCGGGGTGCGCGTGATCGCGACACTCGACGCGCTGTAGTGGCCCACTAGGCTGCGACGCGTGGATGACGCGAGCGAGCAGCGCTGGCCGCCCCTCTTCGGCCCGCTTGCGCTGGTCGCGGGGCTCTTTCTCGGCCTCTGCGGCGGCATCGTCGTCGACCTGATCGCGAACGCCGGCGGCGCCAACCTGAATCACCCCTCGCCGGGCGTCATCGACGCCCAGACGGTGGCCCAGGACCTCGGCTTCGTCATCGCGGCGGTCTATCTCGCCGCGCGGATCGGATCGGTGAGCCCGCGCCAGTTCGGACTGCGGATGACGCGGCCGTGGTGGCGGGCGATCGCGCTGGTGGTGGCCGCGCTCGGCGTCTTCTACCTGGTCTCCTATGCCTGGTTCGCCGTGCTGCACTCGACCGGCGCGGAGAAGAACCTGGTCAGGGACCTGGGCGGCAACGGCAACACGATCGAGATCCTCGCCGCCTGCGCGGTGACCTGCGTCGTCGCCCCGATCTGCGAGGAGCTGCTGTTTCGCGGCTTCGTCTTTCGCGCGCTGCGCAACTGGCGCGGCGTCTGGCCGGCGGCGGCGATCACCGGCGTGCTGTTCGGCGCCGTGCACGGCCTGTCGGCCCCGGCCGTCGACCTGTTGCCGCTCGCCTTCCTCGGCTTCGTGCTGTGCATCGTCTACGAGCGCTCCGGCTCGCTGTACCCGTGCATCGCGCTGCACGTGCTCAACAACGCGATCGCCTTCGGGGCCGATGAGCACTGGGGCGTCCGGATCGTCGAGCTGGCCGCGGCGTCGCTGGCCTCGGTGGCGCTCGTGCTGATCCTCGTGCAACTGGTGGCCCCCGCCGGAAGTCCGGCCGCGCCCCGACGGCTGTGAGCCGGCGCCCGGCGGCGTCCTCGGTCGAGGCAATGGCGCTGCATTGCCGCTCCCTGCGTCCTTGCCGTTCTTGGTTTTCGCTCGCCGGAGACACGACCGGAGTTCCGGCGGGAACCACTAGCATCCTCGCGATGGACGCCCGTGAGCGACTGATCGCGTTGCTGCGCGAGCACGCGCTGGTGCTCGGTGAGATCGTCCTGACGAGCGGCGCCCGCGCCTCCTACTACGTCGACGCCAAGCGCGCGACGCTGCTCCCGGAGGGCTTCGCCGCGCTTGGCGAGCTGGTCGCCGCGCAGGCCCGCGAGTGGGGCGCGACCGCCGTCGGCGGGCTGACGATGGGCGCCGATCCGGTGGCCTGCGCGGCGCTCGCCGGCGGCTTTGCCGGCAAGGCGTTCTTCGTCCGCAAGGAGGTCAAGGCCCACGGCCTGGCGCGGCGCATCGAGGGGCCGCTGCTCGATGCCGACGATCGCTGCGTCGTCGTCGAGGACGTCGTCAGCACCGGCGGCTCGACGCTGACCGCGATCGCGGCGCTGCAGGAGGCCGGGCACACGATCTGCGGCGTGATCAGCGTGCTCGACCGCCTGAGCGGCGGACGCGAGGCGATCGAGGCGGCGGCCGGGGCGCCCTATGTGCCGCTCAGCACGATCGACGACATCTACCCCGAGCGCCCCGGGGCGTGAACGGCGCGCCGCGGCGGCGGCGCCGATGCCCCCGCCAGGAATCGAACCTGGATCTGCCGCTTAGGAGGCGGCCGTCTTATCCGTTGGACTACGAGGGCTCGTCGTCGTCGTAGAGTGACTCACGCGCGAGCTCCTCGCCGCCCTCGGAGTACAGCCGCACCTCGAGCAGCGCGTCCGCGAAGTCATCGGGCGCGAGCAGCGTGAAGCGGTCGTCGACCAGCGTGCACTGATCGACGGTGTCCTCGCCGAGCTCCGCGGTGGCGACCGCGCCGCCGTCGACCAGCGAGTGCCCCCAGACCAGCGTCATCGACGCGACGTGGTCGTCGGCGCCGCGCCAGCTGCCGATGACCTCGTCGCACAGGTCCAGCTGCCAGTCGGGGTTGCGCGCGGCGGTCTCCTCGGTGAAGTCGGCGTAGGCGGTGAAGTCGCTCTGGTCGCGCCCGTCGGTCCCGGCCACGAAGCGGACGTAGCCGTAGAGCTCGTAGTCGTTGGCCGTCGGCGCGCTGACCGGGATGTAGGTGTAGCCGTGCCAGGTGCGATCCGGATAGAAGGCCAGCGCGCCGGGCTCGCCGATCTGCTCGAGATCCTGCGCCGCGGCGAGGAACTCGGCCCGCAGGCGATCGGCCCAGCGGCCCTGGGGCGTCGTCTCCTGCGGGGGCTCGGCGACGTTGCTCGGGATCGGCGGATGTGATGGAGGCATGGCGCGCGGGAGGATACTTCGACGCAGGCCGCGGGGCGGCGACGGCTCGGCCGGCGCGGCGCTCGCGCCCGCTACGCCGGCGCCTGGGCGCGCGGCGGAAGAGCCGCCGCCGGCTCCTCGACGTGCGCCGGCAGCGACGCTGCGGCGTAGGCGTCGACGGCGTCGAGGGTCTCGGCCTCGAGCAGCGCCCGGGTCAGGGACTCGAGCTGGTCGCGGTGGTTGGTCAACAGCTCGGTGACGTGGCGGTGGCCGTCATCGACGATCCGCCGCACCTCGTCGTCGATCAGCTGCGCGGTCGCCGGGGAGGTCTCGCTGACCCCGGGGAGGAGCATCCCCATGGCCTCGGTCGGGAGCACCGCGATCGGACCGATCGCCTCGCTCATGCCCCAGCGGCCGACCATCTGACGGGCGATCGCGGTGAGCTGCTGGATGTCGGATTCGGCGCCGGTCGTGATCGTCCCGTAGATGATCTCCTCGGCGACGCGACCGCCGAGGGCGACCAGGATCTTTCCCTCCAGGTCCTCGCGCGAGTAAGAGACGCGGTCGGTGTCGGGCGTCGAGAGCGTGACGCCGAGTGCCATGCCGCGCGGGATGATCGAGACCTTGCGCACCGGGTCGGCGCCGGGCGTCAGCATGCCGACCAGCGCGTGGCCGGACTCGTGGTAGGCGGTCCGCTCGCGGTCGGCGGCGGACAGCACGATGCCGCGCGGCGCGCCGAGCATGATCTTCTCGAGCGAGTCGGTGAAGTCGGCCATCTCGACCTGCTTGTGTTCGCGGCGGGCGGCGAGCAGCGCGGCCTCGTTGGCCAGGTTGGCGAGGTCGGCGCCGACCATCCCCGGGGTGCTCGAGGCCAGCGAGTCGAGGTCGACGTCCGGCGCCAGCGGGATGCCCTGGGTGTGCACCGCGAGGATCGCGGCGCGCCCCGCCCGGTCGGGTGGCTGCACGACGACGCGGCGGTCGAAGCGACCGGGGCGCAGCAGCGCGGAGTCGAGCACGTCGAGGCGGTTGGTCGCGGCGAGGACGACGACGGCCTCGGTCGGCTCGAAGCCGTCCATCTCGGTGAGGATCTGGTCGAGGGTCTGCTCGCGTTCGTCGTTGGCGCCGGTCACGTTCACCGATCCCTGGCGCGAGCGACCGATCGCGTCGAGCTCGTCGATGAACACGATCGCCGGAGCCGCTTCGCGCGCCTGCGCGAACAGGTCGCGCACGCGGGACGCGCCGACGCCGACGATCGCCTCGATGAACTCGGAGGCCGAGATCGAGAAGAACGCGGCGTGCGCCTCGCCGGCAACGGCGCGGGCGAGCAGCGTCTTTCCGGTGCCCGGCGCTCCGGACAGCAGGACCCCGTGCGGCATCCGCCCGCCGAGGCGGCCGTAGCGTTCCGGGCTCTTGAGGAAGTCGACGATCTCGGTCAGCTCGAACTTGGCCTCGTCGATCCCGGCGACGTCGGCGAAGGTCACGCGGATCTTCTCGGGGTCGACGCGGCGCGCGCGCGAACGGCCGAACTGGCCGAGCGCGCCCATCCCGCCACCGGCGGCGGCGCGGCGGGCGAGCAGCACGAACAGGCCGACGATGAGCAGCGTCGGGCCGAAGCCGAGCAGGATCTCGGCGAGCACCGAGGTCGTCGCGGTCGTCGACTGGGCGTTGATCTCGACGTTCTTGGAGGTCAACAGGTTCTCGAGCTGGGTGCCGTTCCAGAACGCCGGGACCTGGGTCGCGAACAGCGTCGTCGCGGTCGCCGTCTTCGAACCCGGCGGGTAGACGACCTTGGCCGTGAATGTGCCCTGGACCGCGTCGCCCTTGGTGGTCACCAGCTTGACCTTGCCGGCCCTGACCTGCGAGATGAAGTACGGGCTGAACGGGATCGTCACGCGCGGCTGCGAGGACGGCTGGAAGAGCAGCACAAAGAGCCAGTTGAACGCGATCAGCGCCAGCACGAAATAGATGAAGCCGCGGGTGCGATGGGCCGGCGGCTGCGTGCTCGGCGGCGTGCCGCGGCCGTCCGGGGCGGGCGCGACCTGCCAGCCGCGCTTGTCGCGCGGCATCGGCGGCTGGGTCTTGCGCTTGTGGAGGTGTGTCAGATGGTCCGGCGGGTGCTCGTCCGGCGGGGATGGCGAGACCTCGCTCATCGCTCGACGAGCAGCGCCGCGCCGAGCGCGCCGCCGAGGTCGCCGAGAGCGGCGACGTGAACGGCCGGCGGACGGCTGTCGAGGAACAGGTGCGGCGCCATGGCGGTGGCGATGCGGACCCGGTAGGGCTCGCCGAAGCGTACCCCGAGCCCGCCGCCGATGATCACCGCCTCGACGTCGAGCAGGTTCACCGCCGAGGCGATGCCGGCGCCGAGCGCCGACACGGCGCGGTCGATGAGCTTCGTCGCCAGCTTGTCGCCGTGCTCCAGCGCCCGCTCCCAGATCCCGCTGGTCAGGCGGTCGCGGTGGTGCTCGGCCGCGAGCTCGAACAGGTTGGTCTTGGTGCCCCCGGCGTGGAGCTTGCGCGCGCGGGCCTCCATCGCCGCGCGGCCCGCGTAGGCCTCGACGCATCCACGGCGCCCGCACGGGCAGTGGCGCCCGTCCTGCACGATCACCGCATGGCCGATCTCGCCGGCGCCGCCGCGACCGTGCCATGGCTGGCCGTCGAGGATCAGGCCGCCGCCGACGCCGGTGCCCCAGAACACGCCGAGCAGCGAGCGGTAGGGACGGCCGGCGCCGAGCACGAACTCGGCGTTGGTCGCCACGCTGACGTCGTTGCCCAGCATGATCTTCGTGCCGAGCGCCGATTGCAGCGCCGCGGCGAGCGGGAAGCTCGCATACCACCCGGGCAGGTTGTCGGCGCGCGAGACGGTGCCGGCGGCCGTGTCGACCGTGCCCGGCGAGCCGACGCCGACGCCGCGCAGCTGCGACGGCTCAAGCGAGGCCGCCTTCGCCGCCTCGGTGAGCGCGGCCGCCATCGCGTTCGCGACGTCCGCCGGGCCGCCGGTGGTCGGTGTCGGGTGGCGCGCACCGCCGAGCACCTTGTAGCTGGCGTCGGTGACGATCGCCTCGATCTTCGTGCCGCCGAGGTCGATGCCGCCGACGGCCACGGCGTTGGCAGCGGGGTTCGCGGGCGCAGGCATCGCTTTCAGGTTACTTCCAGGAGGATCGTGACGGGCCCGTCGTTGGTCAGCTCGACCGCCATGTGCTCGCCGAAGCGCCCGCGCGCGGCATCGAGCCGGTCGCAGAATCGCGTGTACAGCTCCGCCGCCAGCGCGGGCGGCGCGGCGGCGACGAAGCTCGGCCGGTTGCCGCGACGGGTGTCGGCGTAGAGCGTGAACTGGCTGACGCAGAGCACCTCGCGCTCGCCGAGCGCCTCGTTCATCTTCCCCTCGGCGTCGGCGAAGATCCGCAGCGCCCGGACCCGCTCGGCGAGCGCGTCCGCCGCGGCCGGCGTGTCGTCGTGGCCGACGCCGAGCAGCACGAGCAGGCCCGGGCCGATCGCGGCGACGAGCTCGCCCTCGATCCGCACCGCCGCCCGCGAGACCCGCTGGACGAGCGCCCTCATGCGTCGCGCAGCTCCGCGGCGGCGCGCTCGGGCGTGACGCTGTTCAGGTGCACCCCGCTGCCCAGCTCGAGTCCGGCGATCTCGCCGCAGCGCGGGACGATGTCGATCCGCCAGCAGAAATGCTCGGCGCCGCGCGGGGCCGTCCGGATCCAGAGGTTCAGCGGCGGGCTGGCGTCGAAGCGCCGCGCGAGGCGCGTCAGCGCGTCGTGCAGCAGCGCCGCGCCGGTCGGCCCGTCATCCTCGAACCTCAGGCGCGGACGGCGCGGGACGAGCATCAGCTGGTAGGGCAGCGCCGCGGCATACGGTGCGAGCAGCACCGCGTCGTCGTCGACGGCGACGAGCCGCTCGCGGCGGCGGACCTCCTCGGAGACGAGGTCGTCGAGCAGCTGCTGACCCATCGTCCGCGTCGCGTAGGCGCCGAAGCGCTCGCGCTCGCGGGCGATCAGCGCCGGGACGAAGTCGAACGCCAGCAGCTGCGCGTGGGTGTGCGCGCGGGAGGCGCCGCCGCCGGGGCGCTCGTTGACGAACAGGTGCAGGCACGCCGCCTGCGGGTGGGCGCGCATCCGCTCGCGCCAGACCTCGACGGCGAGCGCCAGCTCCTCGACCTCGAGCTTGGCCAGCGCGTCGACGGGTTTCGGCGAGTTCACGATCACCTCGTGAGCTCCGCTGCCGGGCAGCGCGGTGAAGATGTGCGCGTTGGCGTCCCGCGCCGCCACCGAGCCATCCATCTCGAGCGCCGGGAAGCGGTTCGGGAAGACGCGGACCCGCCACCCGGGGGTGTCCGGCGCGCTCCCCGGCGGGCGGATCGCGTAGAGCTCGGGCGGGGTCTGGGACTCGTTGCCCTCGGCGAACGGGTCGCCCGCCTCGTCGTTGCGGGCGGCGCGGGCGGGGGCGACGATCGTGCGCAGCCCGGAGAGCGGGTCGACGCGGATCTCAGACACCGAGGTCGGCCCGGATCTGCCGGCGCAGGGCCTGCTCGCTGGTGTAGGGGCCGACGTTTGAGTACTGCACGCCGCGGCGCGTGTAGAGGTAGGTGACCGGCGTATCGAGGGCGAAGTAGGGGCTCAGCGCGAGCGCGACCTGACCGCCCGGGTCGCGGTAGCTCGGGAAGCTGACCGGGAAGCGCCGCAGCCAGTCCCGGGCGGCGGCGGTCGTGTCGCTCGCGTCGTTGCCGATGAACGCGACGCGGCGGCCGAGCTTTGCCGAGAGCTGCTGGAAGTAGGGGAACTCGGCCCGGCACGGCGCGCACCACGAGGCCCACTGCGTGACGACCACCGGATAGCCCCGCAACGCCCGCAGACGGGCTCGCAGAGCGCTCGCGCCGCCGCCCAGCAGCTGGTTGGCCTGGCGGTGCAGCGCGGCCAGCGGCGAGGGCGAACCCTGGAGATCGGCGGCCAGCTGGGCCCGGCTCGGCGCCGCGCCGTGGACCGCGCTGCCGCAGCCGGCGAGCGTGACGACGGCGACGATCCCGGCCAGGCGGCAGATCAATCCCGTTCCGTGTGCCATCATTGGTATCTTCCCTGATGGAGCGCGGGTGGATCTGCCGGTCGTTTGCGGCCCAGTAGATCACCGCCGAGTCGCCCAGACGCAGCCAGCGACTCGCCGCCTTGACGTACCGAGCCTCGATGGTCGAACCCACAACAGTGGCCGCTATGGCCCTTCCCGGCGATGCCGACATTGCCCGCGCGGAGGCTTTCACGCGGGAGCCCTTCGTGCACCCCGGCGAGGAGCCCGCGAGCGCCCTCGCTGCGGGTACGCCGCGACGGCGCGCGCTCGACCAGGCCCTGGCTGAGCTTGACGCCGGCCTGAAGGTTCCCTCCCCGGGCTGGCGCCGCGAGTTCTCGCTGCTCCTCGGCCTCGAACGCGTGCTCTCGGAGGAGGAGCCGAAGCTCGCCGACGGCACGACGCTCTCGGCTCACCAGGTCGATGCCCTGTCGGGCACGCTGACCGCGCTGCTCGCGGAGGCGAGCAACGGACTGGGCGCCAACGGCGGCGCGGTCGACGTGCTCGCCGGCGCGGCGATCCTCGGGGTCGAGGAGGAGGAGACGGAGAACGGCCAGGTCGAGCTGGTCGAGGAGCTCGAGTTCGACGAGGACGAGGACGACGAGGAGGAGGTCTCGCCCGACGAGGACGACGACGACGAGGAGGAGTTCGATCGCGCCCCCGCCGAGGACGAGGACGACGAGGAGGAGGAGGACGTCACCGCGGAGCTCGAGGCCGAGCTCGATCGCGCCGAGGCCGAGGCGCCGCTGGCCGACTGGGACGAGGAGGAGGACGCCGAGGGTCCCGACGACGACCAGCAGCTCGCCGAGCAGCCCGAGGATCCCAACGCCGCCAAGCGCTTCTGGTTCGAGCATGCGACCGGCGCCGGCAAGACGGTCGCCGCGCTCGGCTTCGTCGAGGCCTCGCGCACCGGCGGCGTGCTGATCCTGACGCACCGGCGCAACCTCGTCGACCAGTTCCTCGGCGAGCTGCGCGACCGCGGCTACAGCAAGCGGATCGCACCGGCGCTGCTCGGTGACGAGGATCGCCGCAACGGGCCGGTCACCGTCGAGACCTACCAGTGGTTCGTGCGCAACGCCGGCAGCATCTCGAACGCCTACACGATCGTCATCTGCGACGAGGCACACACCGCGCTGGGCGAGAAGACGAGCGCCGCGATCCGTGCCTGGACCGCCCCGATCTTCATCGGCATGACCGCGACCGGCGCGCTGATCGCGCGCCACGTCACCGACCTGTTCCCGACGCAGACCTCGCGCTTCGACCTGGCCCAGGCGGCGCGGCGCGGCGTGATCTCGCCGCTGCGCTGCGTGCGGATCCCGCCGGGTCCGGGGGTTCGCACGATCGCCAAGGTGCCGCTGCGCCGCGGCGAGGTCGACACCGAGTTCGACCAGGAGATGCTCGCCGAGCTGCTCGACCAGGCGCCGTTCAACCTCGCCGTCGCGAGCCTCTACAAGGTGCGCTTCAACGGCGTGCCGGGGGTCGTCTACGCGGCCGGGGTGCGTCACGCCTACAACCTCGCGGTCGCCTTCCGCGACGAGGGCCTGAAGGCGCAGGCGGTGTCCGGCGAGACGCCCAAGCGGGAGCTGGCGTCGGTGCTGGCGCGCTACGAGCGCGGCGAGATCGACGTGTTGATCAACGCCCAGCTGCTCGCCGAGGGCTGGAACTCGCCGCGCGCCACGGTCTGCATGCACCTCGCGCCGACGGCGTCCAAGCGGATCTACCAGCAGCGCGTCGGGCGCGTCACGCGACGTCACCCCGGCAAGGAGGCCGGGCTGGTCGTCGATTTCGTGCATCCGGCGACCAAGCACGACGACCCCGTCGTCACGCTGCACTCGCTGCTCGACCGCGACGTGTACCGCGGCGGGGCGATCGTCGTCGGGCCGGTGCGGCGCGGGCGCGGCCGGCGCGTGCGGGTCGAGCGCCGCGTGCTGCCGGTGTGCCCGGAGCCCGAGCGCCGCGCCGAGGTCTTCGAGCGCGAGCTGTGGCGGATCGCCGTCGAGCATCTCGACTACGGCGAGCAGCACGTCTGGGCGGCGCTCGCCGGTGCCCGCGTGCAGGCCAACGGCTGGCGGCGCGCGCGGGCGATGCTGCACTTCGACCGCGACGGCGAGCTGCGCCGGCGCTTCCTGGTCACCGCCGTTCAGCGCAACACCAACCCGGCGCTGCGGCTCAAGGCGCTGGCGGAGATCGCCGCGGCGCGCGACCCCGACGCCTTCGACACCGCGATCGACATCATCGGGACCTGGACGCGCGAGGAGCGCCGCGAGGGCGCGAAGATCATGTTGCAGGCGATGGTCGACAAGCGGATCGGCCGCCGCGACCAGGCCAACGCGTGGATCTGGCGGATCGCCGAGTACACCCGCGAGGTCCACGAGGAGTACGCGGTGCAGCGCTGGCCCGAGACCAAGCGGCTGCTCGGCCTGCTCGTGAACTCCTCGGGCGCCGCCCACGCGCGCAACGCGCGCCGCCTCGTGCACGCGGCCCGCAAGCAGGACCGCCGGCTGGCCGCGGCGCTGCTCGCCGCCGCGCTGGCGCACGCCCCGGAGGCCGAGGAGGTGCTGCGCGGAGCGCGCACGCGCATGGCGCGCAAGCCGCCGGCGCTGGCCCGCGAGCTGCTGCGGAACTTCCCCAAGCGGCGCGCGCGCGGCAAGCGCCGACGCCGCCGCGGCGGCGGCGAGGGGTTCAACGGCGACGGCGCGCGCGACGCGGTGCTGACGCGGCCGTCGGTCAACGGCGCCGTGCCCCACGCGGAGCAGCCGGTCGCCGACGGCGCCGGCGAAGCCGTGGCGCTCGACTGACCGTCGTCGTGTCGCGGCACTCGCCGCCACCGGGCTGACCCGGACGGCGCCGCTAACCGGTCCGCGTGAGGTGGACCTCGCCGGCGTCGAGCGCGCGATCGCTGCCGTCGGCGAGCGCGACGATCAGCCGGCCCTGCTCGTCGATCCCGGCGCCGGTGCCGCTTCCGTCGCGCCAGCGCAGCTCGAGGCCGAGCAGCGCGTCGCGCTCACGCCACGCGGCGAGCACGTCGGCGGGCGGCCGCGCCAGCGAGTGCTCGAGCAGCTCGAGCAGGCGCGCGAGCAGCGGCTCGATCGCGTCGGTGTCGAGGCCGAGCGTGCCGGCGCTGTCGCGCAACTCGACGGGGAGCTCGTCGAGGCGCAGCGCGACGTTGACGCCGATCCCGAGCACCGCCCAGGCCTCCTGCGGGCGACCCTCGATGAGGATCCCGGCGACCTTGCGTCCGCCGGCCAGCACGTCGTTGGGCCACTTGAGCATCGCCTCGGGGCCGACGAGCTCGGCGACGGCGACGCCGGCGATGATCGCGAGCAGCGGCGGCGGGTCGCGCAGCACCAGCGAGCAGAGCAGCGCGCCGCCGGGCGGGGCGTGCCAGCGGCGGCCCTGGCGACCGCGCCCGTCGCGTTGTTGCAGCGCGGTGACGAGCGTGCCGTGCGGCGCCCCGGCGAGCGCCAGGGCCCGGGCATCGAGGCTCGTCGAGCCGGTGCTCCGGCGATGGATGCGGGGCGTGCCGAGCTTCGTCATCGCCCGCGCAGGGTCAGCTCGTCGTCGGCGTGCACGCCGAGCCGCGAGGCCGCCGATCCGCCGTTGACCGCGAGGGCGAGCGCGCCGCGCGAGTCGCGGTAGGCGAGCAGCGCGCCGGGCGCGACGTCGGCGAAGGTCCGTGCGAGCTGCCCCGGGGTGGAGCGGCCCGCGACCTCGACGACGAGCGCGCCGCCCGGCTCGAGGCCGGCCGCGGCCGCCTGGTCCGCCGTGGCGTCCAGCGCCACGTTGCCGTAGACGTCGGTGGTGAGGACGTGCGCGATCAGCGTGTCGCCGTCGCGGCGCGCGCGCGGCAGCGCCAGCCGCACGAGGCCGTCAGGGGCGATCGGCTCGCCGAGCGCGGCGAGCGCGACGCCGTCGGCGAGAGCCGCTGCGACCGGAGCGAACACGTCGCGGCCGTGGAAGGTCGCGCTGACCGGGCGCAGGCACTCGGGGGAGTCGCCGATGTCAACCGCCTCGACCACGCCGCCGAGGACCTCCGCGGCGACCGTCAGCAGACCGTTGTCGGGGCCGACGAGGACCCGATCGTCCTGCGCGACGCGCAACGCCACGGCGCGTCGCTCCCCGCCAACGCCGGGATCGACGACCGCGAGATGCACGCCGGGCGGCGCGTAGGGGAGGGCCGCGCGCAGCGCCCGGGCGCCCGCGCGGACGTCGTGGCGCGGCAAGCCGTGGACCAGGTCGATGATCCGCGCGCGCGGGCAGCGCCGGGCGATCACCGCGTGGCAGACGCCGACGAACTCGTCGCATTGACCGTAATCCGACAGGAAGGTGATCACCGGGACAGCGGGCGGAGCGCTCATCGGCCGGCGCTCTGCGACCGGCGGTCGGCGACGATCGCGTCAAGCAGCCCGTCGATGTCGTGGCGCGCCGCCTCGACGTGCGGCGTGAGGCCATGCTCGCGCAGCGTGGCGCTGGTCACCGGGCCGATCGAGGCGATCCGCGTGTCCGGCCCCGCCCGGGCCGATGCCAGGAAGAAGCGGACCGTCGAGGACGAGGTGAAGGTGAGGTAGTCGGCGCGCGCGAGCTCGGGCGCCAGCGCCGGGTCGATCGGCTCGGCCAGCGTCTCGTAGAGGCTGACCACCTCGACCTGCGCACCGCGCGCGGCCAGGGCGTCCGGGAGCACGTCGCGGGCGCCGCCGGCGCGGGCGATCAACACCCGCGAGAGCGGGATCTCGGCGAGCGCCTCGATCAGCCCCTCGGCGACGAAGCGCTCCGGCACGACGTCCGCGATCACGCCATGCTCGCGCAGGGCGCGGGCGGTGCCCGGGCCGATCGCCGCGATGCGCGCGCCGGCCAGCGCACGGGCGTCCTCGCCGCGCGCCGCCAGGCGCTCGAACAGCTGCTGCACGCCGTTGGCGCTGGTCAGGCAGATCAGGTCGAAGCCGGCGAGCGACGGGAGCGCGTCGCTGGTCGCGGCGATCCGGATCGCCGGCGTCTCGAGCGCCCGGGCGCCGAGCGTGCGCAGCCGCGCCGCCAGCTCGGAGGCCTGGGCGCGGGCCCGCGTGACCACTACGGTGAGCCCGGCGAGCGGCCCCGGCGTCCGCCAGGCGAGCTCGGCGTGCAGCGCCGCGACGTCGCCGATCACCGTGATCGCCGGGGCGGCCACGCCGGCGCCGGCCGCGTCGCCGGCGATCGTCGCCAGCGTGCCGAGCACCGTCTGCTGGTCGGGCAGCGTGCCGCGGGCGACGACCGCCGCGGGCTGCTGCGGCGGGCGACCGGCCTCGATCAGGCGCGCCGTCAGCGCCGGCAGGGTGCGCACGCCCATGTAGAAGACGAGCGTCCCAGGGAACGCCGCGAGGGCCTGCCAGTCGACCGCCTGCTCCGGTTTGCGCGGATCCTCGTGCGCGGTGATCAGCGCCACCGCGCTGGCCAGCCCGCGATGGGTCACCGGGATCCCGGCGTAGCCGGCGGCGGCGATGCCGGCGGTGATTCCGGGCACGACCTCGAAGGCGATCCCGGCGGCGGCCAGCGCCAGCGCCTCCTCGCCGCCGCGACCGAAGACGAACGGATCGCCGCCCTTCAACCGCACCACCAGCGCGCCGCCGCGCGCGCGCTCGAGCATCAGCGCCTCGGTCTCCTCCTGGGGGACGAACGGGCCGCCGCCCTGCTTGCCGACGTAGCGGAGCTCCGCGTCGGCACGCGCCCCGGCGAGCGCCTCGGCGGGGATCAGGCGGTCGTAGAGGATCACGTCGGCGCCGGCGATCAGCTCGAGCGCCCGCGCCGTGAGCAGGCCCGCGTCACCGGGACCGGCGCCGACGAAGGCGACGCGGCCGGGCACTACAACAGCTCCCCGGCGCCGCAGGACAAAAGGCGCTCCGCGAGCGCCTCACCGAGCGCCGCCGGATCATCACCGAGATCGCGGTCGCGGATCCAGTGCGACCCGTCGGCGGCGCCGACGAAGGCGCGCAGCTCGAGCCGGCCGTCGCCGTGCTCGCGCGCATGCGCCCCGATCGGCGTGTCGCAGCCGGCGCCAAGGCGCGCCACCAGCGTCCGCTCGGCGGCCAGGGCGCGCTCCGTCGCGGCGTGGCGCAGCCCGGCGATCGCGGCCGCGACCCGCTCGTCGTCGCTTCTGGCCTCGATCGCCAGGGTGCCCTGTCCGGCGGGCGGGATCAGCTCGTCGATCGCGCTCCAGCCGTCGCGGCCGAGCCGTCGCAGCCCGGCGACGGCAAGCACGATCGCGTCGTAGTCCCCGGCCGCCAGGCGTCCCAGCCGGGTGTCGAGATTGCCGTGCAGGTCCGACACCAACAGATCGTCGCGCAGCGCGAGCAGCTGCGCGCGTCGCCGCAGGCTGCTCGTGCCGACCCGCGCCCCGGCGGGCAGCGCGGCGATCGAGTCGCCGCCGCACAGCGCGTCACGAGCGTCCTCGCGCTCCGGCGCGCCGACGATCGCCAGACCCGGTGCGAGCTCCGCCGGCAGGTCCTTCGCCGAGTGCACGGCGAGGTCGACCGTCCCGTCGCCGAGCGCCGCCTCGATCGTGTCGACCCAGCGCCGCTTGTCGCCGCCCGAGCCGAGATCGCCGCCGGTGCGCAGCACCACCGTCTCGACCGCGCCGTCGATCGCGGCGGCGACCAGCGCCGCCTGGCGCAGCGCGAGCGGGCTCCCGCGGGTCCCGAGCCGCAGCGCCGCCGGCGCCGCCGGCGCGGTCACGACTTGCCGCGGCGCAGCTCCCGCACGTTGTCGTGCGCGTTGTCCTGCGCCGCCGCGTCGCCGCTCGCGGCCGCGTCGTCGCCGCGCAGGGCGAACAGGTCGCGCAGCAGCTCGATGCTGCCGTGGCTGCGCTCGGCGTCCAGGCTCTTGAGGCGGATCGTCGGCTCGTGCAGCAAACGACCCATCACCGCCCGCGCGAGCGCCTCGACCCGCGCGAGGTCGCGGGCCGACGCCGAGTCCCAGCGTCCCGCGTTCTCCTCGAGCACCTGCTGGACGATGCGCTCGCCGAGCTCGCGCAGCGCCGCGATCGTCGGACGGACGTCGAGCTGGCCGAGCCATTCGGCGAAGCGCCGGATCTCCTGCTCGACGATCTCCTCGGCCGCCGGCACGTCGGCGGCGCGGCTCGAGAGGTTGTGCGTCACCGCCGACTGCAGGTCGTCCATGTCGCGCAGCGTGACGCCGTCGATCGAGGCGCACAACGGGTCGATGTCGCGCGGCACCGCGATGTCGATCAGCAGCAGCGGCCGGTTCCCGCGGGCGCGCATCACCAGCTCGAGCTCCTCGTGCCCGACGATCGGGTGCGGCGAGGAGGTCGAGGCGAGCACGATGTCGGCCGCCTCGAGCGTCTCCGGCAGCGCCTCGAGCCCGACGACGCTGCCGCCGAAGCGCTTGGCCACCGACCGCGCACGGTCGGCGTGGCGGTTGGCGATGAATACCGTGCTGACGCCGCGCGTGGCGAGCGCCTGGGCCGTCAGCTCGCTGGTTTCGCCGGCGCCGATCACCACGACCGGGCGCCCGCCGAGGTCACCGAGCAGCCGCTCGGCGAGCTCGACCGCCACCGAGGACAGGCTGACCTGGCTGCGGGCGATCGCCGTCTCGGCGCGCACGCGCCGGCCGGTGTGCAGCGCCGCGGCGAACAGGCGGTTGGTCAGCGGCCCGGTCGTGCCCGTCTCGCGGGCGCTCTCGTGGGCGCGCTTGACCTGGCCCTGGACCTCGTGCTCGCCGACGATCATCGACTCGAGACCGGCGGTGACGCGGAACAGGTGGCGCGCGGCGTCGCAGTTGTGCAGCGTGTAGATCGCCTCGGCGAGCTGGTCCGGCGCGATCTCGGCGTGCGCCGCCAGCCGCGCGAGGACCGCGGCCTCGGTGGTCTCGGGCTCGTCGTGCGCGACGCAGAGCTCGGTGCGGTTGCAGGTCGAGATCGCCACCGCCTCGCTGATCGTGCGCTCGCTGCACAGCGCCGTCTGCAGGCGCGCCGCCTGGCGCTCGGTCAGCGCGACCCGCTCGCGCAGCGCGACCGGCGCGACGCGGTGGGAGATCCCGAGCAGCAGCAGCTCGGTCACAGCGCGTCCTGCCCGTCGCCCGGGCCGCGCGTCCGCTGCGCCAGCTCGGTCAGCTCGCCCAGTTCGCGCTCGATCCGGCTCAGCTTGCCGGCCATGATCGCGACGTACAACAGGATCAGCGCCACGAACACGATGTACGCCGCCGCGACGTAGGGCCCGGCGGTGTGCAGCGGGAGCTGGGCCATCAGCGCACGCCGCCGAGGTGGGTGACGCTCGGCGCCGCGCTGCGCCGCGCGGGGGCCTCGTCCTCATCGCCGCCGAGCAGCCGCTTCAGGGCGCGCAGCTGCGCGCTGGCGTGCTTGGAGGTCATCTCGTAGCGCCACAGCGTGACCCACAGCAGCGCGACGCTGACGACGGCCAGATAGAAGACGACCTGCATGCGGCCCGGCAGGTTGCCGCTGATGTTCGACAGCGTCCGCGGGTGCACGTAGGCGGTCGAGAGGCGGACGATCGCGAAGTTGATCGGCACGAACACTCCGGCGACGATTGCGAACACCGACGCCGAACGCGCCTGGCGCTCGGGGTCCTCGATCGCGAAGCGCAGCGGCTGGTAGGTCGCGTAGAGCAGCATGATCAGCAGGAACGAGACGAGCGTCGGCTCGTCCCACACCCACCAGTGCCCCCACGCTCCCTTGGCCCAGATCGAGCCCGTGATCAGCACGCCGACGCCGAACACCAGCGAGATGTGGATCGCCACGTAGGAGCGCATGTCCCAGCGCGGGTCGCGGGTGCGCAGGTGCTGGATCGCCATCACCCCGCCGGCGATGAACCCGCAGAGCGTGACGATGGCGAGCGGCACGTGGATGTAGAAGATCTTCTGCAGGAAGCCCAGGTAGGCGTCGTTGGGCGCCCAGAACAGGACCAGCGCGAGCGTCAGCGTGAGCGCCGCGAAGGTGCTCAGCGCGAGTCCCCGCAAGCGCTTGCCGTACATCGGTTCAGTCCTCCAGGAGGAAGTCGAAGAGCGCGAAGGCGATCAAGGCGAAGACGAGATCATAGAGCGCCAGGATCGCAAGCCAGCGCAGCGGCAGCGCGCCCGCATGCGTCGCGAACAGCGGCTCCGTCGCGCGCGCCGCGCCAAGCACGACGGGGACGAGCATCGGCAGCGAGAGCAGCGGGCCGAGCAGGTCCCGCGCACGCGTTCGCACGGCGAGCGCGCCGACCAGCGTGCCGATCACCGCAACGCCGATGTCGGCGAGCGCGAGCACGACCAGCAGGCCGGGCAGCGCCGGGCCGATCGAGGGCTTGAGCAGCAGCAGCGCGAACGCCGGCACGGCGACCAGCTCGAGCACGACGAGGTAGGCGAGCAGCGCGAGCGCCTTGGCGAGCAGCAGCGCGCTGCGGTCCGCCGGGGAGAGCAGGAAGCCGTCGAAGCCGCCCTGCTCGGCGTCGGCGACGAACAGGCGGTTGATGCCCAGGACCGAGGCGAAGAGCAGCGTCACCCACAGCACGCCGCTGGCGAGATCGCCGCTCAGCGAGTCCTGGCGCAGCCCGAAGTGGAAGAGCACGAACGTCGTCACGCTGAACAGCGCCATCGCCGGCACCGACTCGAAGCTGCGCAGCTCGACGCGCAGGTCCTTGCGCAGCAGGGCCGCGAGCACGGTGCGGGTGGGCGGAGCGCTCACCGGTAGAGCTCGCTCAGCGCCGAGGGGTCGAGCGCGTCGGGCGGGGCGAGCAGGCGAACGCGCCCGCGGACCAGCCCGAGCACCAGGTCGGCCTCGGCCAGCAGGCCGGCGGGATCGTGGCTGACGATCACCCGCGTGCGGCCCGACGAGCGCCCGATCAGCGGCTCGACCAGCTCGCTCGCCGCGGGGTCGAGGTTCGCGCGCGGCTCATCGAGCAGCAGCAGCTCGGGATCGTGGAGCAGCGCCCGGCACACCGCGACGCGCTGGACCATGCCGCGAGAAAGCGTGCGCATCGGCTCATCGGCGCGGCGCTCCATGCCGACCGCGGCGAGCAGCTGCTCGGCGCGGTCGCTCGCGACGCCGTGCAGGGCGGCGTGGAAGGCGAGGTTCTCGCGGGCGGTCAGCTCGCGGTAGAGCAGCGGCTCGTGCCCGAGCAGACCGATCCGTCCGCGCACCGCCCAGCTCTCCTGCGGCAGTGCGTGGCCGAGCACGCGGAGCTCACCGGCGTGCGGGCGCAGCAGCGTGGCGAGCAGCCGCAGCAGCGTGGTCTTGCCGGCGCCGTTGGGCCCGAGCACGGCGAGCGTCTGGCCGGCCTCGAGGGTGACGGTCAGATCGGCAAGGGCCAGGCGCTCCCCGTAGCTCCGCGTCAGCGCGCGCAGCTCAAGCGCCGCCAGGACCGCCACCTCTCAGTGGTTGCCGGGGGCCGCTCGCCGGTTGGACCGCCGCACGCACGCCTGCACGGTAGTCGTCGTGCGCGTGACACGCACCGCGGAGACGCCGCTGCGAGGAGGCGCCGCGGTGGCTAGCGAGTGGGGCTTGCGGACGGCGTGTGCACGATGCTGATCGTTCGCGTGGCGACGTTGCCGAGCTTGTCGGTCACGATGATCTTGATCTTGTGCGGGCCGGGCGCGAGCGTCTTGGCGGCCTGCCAGGCCATGGCGCCGCGGAAGGTGCTGGGGAAGCCTTTGCTGACGAAGTGCACGCGGCTGTGGCGGGTCAGCTGGATGGTGATCTCGCGCACGCCGTTGGTCGGGCTGCTCGCGGCGACCGCGATCTGCAACGGCCCGCTGTAATGCTGGCCCGCCAGCGGCCGCA
>DATLQS010000035.1:0-4701 GCA_035535075.1 Solirubrobacteraceae bacterium | reverse complement strand
AGGACGCCGCCGAACTCGTGCACCCATGGCTTGTGCGTGTGGCCGAACACGAGGACGTCGGCGTCTTCGTCCTTGGCGAGCCGCTCGTAGAGCCGCGCAGGTTTGTCCTCGAAGAGGTATTCGTTGACTTTGCGTGGGGAGCCGTGGACCAGGTGCACGGGCATGTCGCCGACCTTGAACTGGAGGTCGAACGGGAGCTGGCGCATGAAGTCCTTGGAGGCTTGGTCGGTGTGCGCGAGCGTCCATTGCACGGAGCGTTGGCCGAGTTCGCGGTCGTGTGGGGTGACGTAGGCGCAACCGCAGTCGTCGAGGTCGCGGGCGATGGCGTAGTCGTAGTTGCCGAAGATGGTCGGGATGTCGCGCTCGGCGATGAGCGCGCAGACCTCGTTGGGGTGTGGCCCGTAGCCGACGAGGTCGCCGCCGCAGTAGATGCGCGCGACGTCGAGCGCGTCGATGCGCGCGAGCGCTGCCTGCAGCGCCGGCAGGTTGCCATGGATGTCGGTGATGACGGCGACCGCGTCGGTGCTCATCACACCACCGCCAGCACGTCGCAGGCCTCCTTGCTCAGGCACTCGCGAGTCAGCCGGTTCGCGAGCGTGAGGACGTGTGAACGCACGGGCGCGTCGTCGTAGCGAGCGAGGATGGCGTCCGTGCAGGCCCTGATGTCCTCGGCGCTGTGGCGGCCCTCGAACTCCTCGGCGAGCTGGGGCAGCAGCTGCTGCAAGCGTCGGTGGTGGGCGGTCGGGTCAGAGCGTATGGCGTCAAGCTTGGTCTCGACGAGCTCACGGACGTGCGCCTCGATCGAGTCGCGGATGACTCGAACCTCTTCGAGTGGACGCCCGGCGGGGTCGGGGATGCTCCACGCCTCGACCGTGCCCGGCACGTATGGGCAGGCGTCATCGCAGCCCATCGTGACCGCCCAATCGGCATGCAGTTGCATCTCGGGCAGGAGCCTCTTGGGCTTGCGGCCGGCGAGCTCGATGCCGACCTCGCGCATCACCTCGACGACCTCCGGCCATACGTGGGGGCCGGGGTCCGAGCCCGCGGACTCGGCGCGGATATCCTCGGGCGCGAGTCGCTCGAAGAACGCCTGCGCCATCTGAGAGCGACCGGCGTTGTGGTTGCAGACGAACAGGACGTACTTCATGACAGCGCCTCCGTTCCGGCTTCGGTGGGCAGCGCGGCAGGCGCCGCACTCCATGAGGGCCGCATCACGTCGAGCGTAATCAAGCGCCCACGCACAGCGGTTATCGGTGTGTGAAAGCAGACATGAACACGGACCCGAGCGGCGCTCCCGAGCATCAGCGTCCGGCGACAGCCGCGCCCGATGCAAGCGCGCGCAACGCCGCAGCGCCCACCGGAGCCTCTGGCTGCCAGCCAACCAGCCACGTGGCGTTCGCGGACAGCTCGGCGACGCGCTCAATGTGGACGAGTTCGGCGGTCGCGCGGGCACGAAGCGTCGGGTGTCTGGTACCGCTGGCCGCGAGCGACGAGTTGATAACCCATCCGAACACGTCGATGCCGGCGCGGCGAAGGTCAGCCTGCAGGCGGTCGGCTTCATGCACGGGCGTGGACTCCGCGAGGGTGACCACGAGCATCCGTGCGAACTCGGGGTCGCGCAGACGCGCGAGCAGCTCGCTGACCTCGGCGGGCACGTTCGCGTTCGTGCGCTGGACTTCGCGCTGGTAGGCCTGAGCGGCGCCGAGCAGCAACAGCGTGTGCCCGGTCGGGGCGGTGTCGAGCACGACGATGCGCTCGCGCGCCTGGTCGACGGTGCTCGCGAATGCGCGAAACACGGCTATCTCCTCGGTGCACGGCGAGCGCAGGTCCTCGGCCAGCAGCGCGCGCCCCGCGTCGTCGAGGCCGGCCGCGGCCGCGAGGACCTCCGCCGTGTAGCGGGCGGTCTCGACGGCGGGGTCGATGCGCTCGACCCGCAAGCTGTCCTCGTCGGCGTCGGCGAGCGCGTCGGCGATGTGTGCCGCGGGGTCGGTCGTCGAGAGCGTGACCTCGTGGCCGCGGTCAACGAGCGCCAGCGCGATGGCGGCCGCGAGCGTCGTCTTGCCAACACCACCCTTGCCCATCGTCATCACGACTCCGTTCCCGGCGGCGTCGAGCGCATCGACAAGATCGGCGAGGCCCGGCAACTCAACCGCCACGGGCTCACGGTCAACCGCGACGAGGCCGTCGCGGCCGCTCGTGAATTGGCGGAGCGCGACGACGCCGGAGACATCCCCGGTGACGAGGTCAACGCCGGCAACGTCGAGGCGCGAGAGTGCCGGCGGGGCGTCCGCCAGTGCGGCGGCCTGACGGCCGGCGAATGCGGCTGCGATCGCGTCGTCGCCGGGGTCGCGCAGCACGCCGTTGATGATGAGCCGCTGGTGGCGCACGCCCAGCGCGGCCAGCTCGCCGCTCGCGCGTGCGGCCTCGCGCAGCGCGCTGCCTTCCGCCCGCGAGACGAGCACGAGCGTCGTCAGCTCTGGGTCGGCGAGTGTCGCGACCGCCGCCTCGTACTGTGCCCGCTGCTTGTCGAGCCCCGCCAGCGGGCCCAGGCAGCTTGCGCCGGCGGGATGCTCGGAGACGTAGCCGCTCCAGGCGCTCGGCAGCGTCAGCAGCCGCAGCGTATGCCCGGTCGGCGCGGTGTCGAACAAGACGTGGTCGAATCCGGCGGTGTCCTGCGGCGCGGCCAGGACAGCCGTGAACTCGTTGAACGCGGCAATCTCGACCGTGCACGCACCCGACAGCTGCTCCTCCATGTTGCGGACCGCCGACTCCGGCAGTAGCCCGCGGTACGGGGCGACGGCGCGTTCCTTGAACGCCGTGGCCGCAGCCTCCGGGTCGAGGTTCGTGATGAACAGCCCGTCCACGCCCGGAACCTCCGTTGGCTCCGAGCCCGCCTCGATGCCGAACACGTCGTCGAGGTTGGACGCCGGGTCGGTCGAGATGAGGAGCGTCCGCCTGCCGGCGTCCGCGAGCGCGACCGCAACCGCGCTCGCCGTCGTCGTCTTGCCAACCCCACCCTTACCCGTGAAGAACAGGTGGCGGGTATCCCACCGCGCCCAGCTCGGGGCAGGAAGGGCATCGGGTGTCGGCAGGGTCATCAGCAACCGCCGGGGCCGCAGCCGCAGGCCCCGGAGCTCTGGCGCGGTTCGACAACCGGCGCAGTCTCGGCTGCGAGCAGGTCGGCGAGCTCGCTGCGCGACGGGTAGCGGCCATGGATGGCGATGTCGCCGTCGACGACGAGCACCGGCAGCGCCGGCTCGCCGAAGGCGGCGATCAGGCCGGTGACCTTCGGGTTGGCGACAAACGCGTCGGGGTCGGAGGACAGGTTGTGGCGGGCTACCTGGGCGCCCTGCGACTCCGCCCACCGCAAGTCCTCACGAACGTCGATGAGCTGCTGGTCGACAGCCGGGCCGCACACACCGGTCTGACAGCACATCGCCGGCTCATACAACTCAACACGCCGAGCGGTCGGCGTGGGCACGGCCTCGGGCTTGCGCGCGCGGATGATGGCCGCCTCAGCGTGCTCGTGCACGCGATGCGTCGGGCGGACCTCGGCAGCAACCAGGCCAGCTTCGGCCAGTGCCGCGCGGAACTCCTCGTCGGTCAGCGCCCCCGCGATGCACCCGGTCCACTGCTCCATGTCCGCGCGAGTCGCGTCATCCATGTCCGGGTCGGCGATGACGTCGGAAATGGCGAAACGACCACCCGGCCGGAGAACCCGAGCGGCCTCGGCGATGACCCTGCGCTTGTCGGCGGCGAGACTGAGCACGCAGTTGGAGATGACGACGTCCACCGAGGCGTCGGGAAGCGGAATATCCTCTATGTAGCCCTTCACGAACTCGACGTTCGCCACCCCGGCCTCCTCCGCGTTAGCGCGTGCAAGGTCGAGCATCTCGTCCGTCATGTCCAAGCCAATGGCCTTCCCCGTCGCCCCCACCCGACGTGCGCTGATGAGAACATCAGCGCCCGCACCAGAGCCGAGGTCGAGCACCGTCTCCCCCGCCCGCAGGTCCGCGACCGCCGTCGGGACCCCGCACCCCAGCGAGGCGCGCACGGCGTCCGCGGTCGCACCCTCAGCCTCGGAGCTCTCGTACAGCGCGGAGCCCCACACCTCGACGCCGTTCGCGTCGACGCTACTCAGCGTGGCGCAACCACACGACGCAGTCTCCGCGCCGCCGAGCGCGCGAGCGGCTTCCGCATAGCGGTCGCGCACGACCTCTCGAATATCGGGTGCCACGGCGGCGTCTTCCGCCTGTCTCTCGGAGCAGCCGCACGAGCCGCCCGCGGCGCTCGTGTCGCAGCAGGCCGCCTTCTCGGAAGGCTCGCAGCAGCTGGACTGCGCGGCCGGGGCGCAACAGGACGACGTCGTGGGCGCGTCAGTGGTGGTCAGCTCAGCCATGAGGTCAGCTCCTTCGGGGCGTCGGGCGAGACGGAGTAGTAGGCCCAGCGGTGGCGGCGCTCGACGCTCACCAAGCCAGCGTCAACGAGCTTTCTCATGTGGTGAGAGAGCAGCGACTGGCGGATGTCGAACAGCGCGATGAGCTCGCACTGGCAAACCGCCTCCTCGCTACGACGAAGCACATCGAGGATCTGGACGCGCACCGGCTCCGCCAGCGCCCTCGCGATGGTCGCGATGCGCTCGGCGTCCAGTGCAGGGTTCAAACCGGCAGAGGGCGCACAGCACGCCTCGGCCGGCGGTCC
>DATLQS010000034.1:0-6395 GCA_035535075.1 Solirubrobacteraceae bacterium | reverse complement strand
GCCGCATCGCCGGCAGCGCCACGTTCACGATCGTCGCGTCGAGCACGACCATGAACTGACCGAGACAGGTCGCCGCCAGCGGTGCCCACACGGGCACGCGACGCGACGACGATCCGACACTCACTTCGACCAACCCTATCCCACCGCACTCGCCGGCGTGGGAAGCGGGCGGTGGCGGCCTCCGCGAGCACCAGACCCACCGGAGCGGGGCTAGGCCGTTTCGTATTCGTCGTGACGCCGTATCCACAGCGGCGTCGTGGCGCTCTCGTCACGACCCCTGGGCGTCCGGTCCAGCAGGCCGTAGTAGGCCATCGCGGGCTCGAGGCCGCGGGCCGTCGTGAGGTAGGTCCGGTAGACGGTCCCGTCCGATAGCGCGTACGCGCTGAGGCCCGGTCGCTCGGAGACGTACCCGGCGACGTCGGTCCCGCACGAGCGCGCGTTGTCCTCGACGGTGGGCGGGATCTCGCCCTCGAGGAACGGCTTCAGCGCCTCGGCGGTATTCACGAAGCCGAGGTCGCGGTTGAAGTCGCTGCCGACGGTCGAGACCCAGTCGATGCCCCAGCCCATCCGGCGCTTGTAGGCGAGGAGCTTCTCGAGCGGCCCGCGGGAGGCGAGCAGCAGCGTGGTGTCCCTGGCCTTCAGGTGGGCGACCTGGGGATCGAGCGTGTCCGCGATCGAGGAGCAGACCGGACAGCCTGCCTCGTAGGGCGGCCCGAACATGAAGTGGTAGACGAGCAGCTGAGAGCGGCCGTCGAAGAGCTCGAGGAGGGTCTTCGTGCCCCCGTCGGCCTCGAAGCGGTAGTCCTGCTCGATCGCCACCCAGGGCAGCTCGCGCCGGCGCCTGGCCAGCTCGTCGCTGCGGCGCGTGAGCTCCTTCTCCTCCTTGAGCAGCGCATCGCGCTCCGCCTGCCACTCCTCCTGCGTGCCGGTCCTGTGCTCGGTCATCAACGTGCCACCTCATGTCGGGGTTCGCGGGTCCGGCTATATAGTTAGCAGAATGGCTAACGATACGTTCAGGGCGCTCGCGCATCCACTCCGCCGCGACATCGTGGAACGGCTCAGCGGCGGGACGGCCACGGTCGGAGCGGTGACCCGCGGCCTGGGGGTCTCCAAGCCGACGATCTCACGGCACCTGAAGCTGCTGGAGGAGGCGGGCGTCGTGAGCCGCGTCATCGACGGGCGGACCCACCGGCTCGCTCTGCGGCCCGAGGCGCTCGCCGGGGCCGCGGATTGGATAGAAAGCCAGCAGAAGCGCTGGGAGCGCCTGTTCGATGTCGTCGGCGAGTACCTGGAGGAACGGAAGGAGGAGCGGTGACCGAGGAGTCCGGCCACCTGGTGCGGATCGAGCGGACCTTCGCGGCTTCCGCCGAGGAGGTCTTCGACGCGTGGACCAGCCCCGAGGTGATGCGGCGCTGGTTTCACCGCGCCCCCGACTGGGGCACGCCCGAGGCCGAGGTCGATCTCCGGCTGGGCGGGAAGGTTCGGGTGGTGATGCGCCGCCCCGACGGCACCGACGCCGCCGCGCAGGGCGTGTACACGCTGATCGAGCGCCCGCACCGGCTGGCCATGACCTGGACCTTCGACGACGACCCGGCCAACGAGCAGCGGATCGAGCTGTTCTTCTCCGAGTCCGCGGGCTCGACCACGGTGCTGATGGTCAACAGCGGCATCTCGACCGATCAGCGCCGCGACGCCCAGGACGCCGGATGGCGCGGCTGCCTCGACCAGCTCGAGCGGGCCTTGGCCGGCTGACCCGACGAAGGAGGACCGGATGCGGACCCACTTCCCGGCTGCGCGCGCTGAGCACCCGGTGGCCCGCGATCCGCTCAGGCGCCTCACCCCGGCGATCCTGCTGATCGTCGTCGCCGGCGCGTGCTGGGCGATCACCGCGCGGCGCATGCAGGGCATGGACATGGGGCCCGGCACCGCCCTGGGCGGACTCGGCTGGTTCGCGGTGGTGTGGGTGACGATGATGGCTGCGATGATGCTCCCCTCGCTCGTCCCGATGGCGCTGAGCTACGCGGGGGCGAGCCGACGGGCGGGCCCATCCGCTTCCACCACCGGGAGCGCCGTCTTCGCCGGCGGCTACCTGCTCACCTGGCTGGGCGCGGGAGTGCTGGCCTACGCGTTGATCCAGGGCGTGGGCTCGCTCGCGTTCTCCTGGTTGGCCTGGGATCAGGGAGGCCGCTACGTCGCCGGCGGCGTGATCGTGCTCGCGGCGCTCTACGAGCTGACGCCGGCCAAGTCGACGTGCCTGCGCCACTGCCGAGATCCCGAGTTGCTCACCGGGCGTTGGCGAGCTGGCCGGTTGGGCGCTCTGCTGATGGGCCTGGAACACGGCGGCTTCTGCGTCGGCGCGAGCTGGGCCCTGATGGCCGTGCTCTTCGCGGTCGGGGTGATGAACGTGGCCTGGATGGTCGTCGTCGCGGCGCTCGTCGCGATCGAGAAACTGCTGCCGCGCCGCGCCGTCGCGATCGGGGCGACGGCGGTGTTCATCGCCGTTCTCGGCCTCGCCGTGGCACTGGCCCCCGACCTGGTGCCGGGCCTGACGATCCCCGGCTGATCGAGCGGGCGCAGAGCCGAGTGACGTGGCGGGCGCGCGGGGCGGCGTCGCCCCGCGCGCCCTGCTCGGTGCTGGACGCTTCAGGCCGTCTCGAGGGTCAGTTCGCCGGGCCGTGGCGCCGCCGCGCGCTGGGCCGCCGGGGCCGTTGCGCTGCGGCGCTTGCGCTCGATGAACAGCGCCGCGATCGCTCCGAGCGCGACGACCAGTGCCCCGACGTAGACCGCGGGCGTGAGTCCGTTCACGAAGGTGTGCTGCGTCTGGTAGCTGCCGTAGTGCGTGAAGATCGAGGCGAGCACCGCCACGCCGAACACGCCGCCGAGTTCGCGGATCGCGTTGTTGGCCCCCGAGGCCTGTCCCTCCTCGTGGGGAGCGACCGATCCGAGGACGACGTTGGCGACCGGCGCGAAGAACAGCCCAAGCCCGACGCCGGCCATCACGAACGGGCCGATCAGAGCCCAGTAGGGGACGGTCGCCGAGGCGATCGCCGCGAGCCAGGCGAGCGCGCCGGCCTGCAGCGCGATCCCGCCGGCCATCAGCGCACGGCCGCCGATGCGGTCCGAGAGCGCGCCGGCGATCGGCGCGACAAGCAGCGGCATCGCGGTCCACGGGAGCACGCGCAGGCCGGCCTGCAGCGGTGAATAGCCCTGCGCCGTCTGCAGGAACTGGGTCAGCAGGAAGATCGCGCCGAACATGCCGAAGGACATGAACAGCGATGCGAGGTTCGCGGCCGTGAAGGTGCGGTTGCGGAATAGCCGCATCGGCAGCATCGGGTTGGCGCTGTGCAGCTCCCAGCGGACGAACGCGGCGAGCAGCGCCGCGCCGACGGCGAACAGCGCCAGGACCTGGGTGCTGCCCCAGCCAACCTGGTTGCCCCGGATCACGCCGAAGACGATGCCGAACAGGCCGCTCGACGCAAGACCGAGGCCGGGCAAATCGAGCGCGCGGTTCGGCCCGCGGGACTCCTGCAGCTGGCGCCTGGCCACCGGGATCAGCGCCAGGCCGATCGGCACGTTCAGCCAGAAGATCCACTGCCAGGAGATGCTCTGAACGACGGCGCCCCCGACGACGGGCCCGAGGCCGACGGCGAGGCCGCTGATCGCGCCCCAGATGCCGAGCGCCGCTCCGCGGCGTTCGGCGGGGACGGCGGCGGAGAGGATCGTCAAGGTGAGCGGAGCGATGATCGCGCCGCCGATGCCTTGGAACGCGCGGGCCGCGATCAGCCAGTCGATCGACGGGGCGAGCGCGGCGCCGGCGGAGCCGACCACGAACGTGGCCAGCCCGAGGACGAGGGTCCGCCGGCGCCCGAAGCGGTCGCCGATCGCGGCGCCGGTCAGCAACAGCACGGCGAAGGTGAGCGTGTAGGCATTGACCGTCCACTCGAGGCCCTGGATCGAGGCGTGGAGGCTGTGGCGGATCGACGGCAGCGCCGTGGTGACGACGAGATTGTCGAGCGTGACGATGAACGCCGCCGCCGAGGTGACGATGATCGCCCAGAGCGCCACGTGGCGCGGCGCGCGTTCGGTCAGGGCCGTCGCCGTGGCGGGCCGCGTGCCGGGGATCAGGCGCCGGACGCGAGCTGCGAGCGCTGCGAGGGTGGAGGGCATGGGGGAGTCTCCTTTCGAAGGACCGACCGGTCGGTCTGTTCTGTGGGCAAAAAAAGGGTCACGAGTGGCCGAGCAGCGTCGAGCGCAGCGCGATCGCGCGCAGCGTGAGCCGCAGGTGGTCATCGATGCGATCGAAGAACTCGTCGGGGGCGTCGGTGGAGAGCGACTCGACGCCGACGTAGGCGCCGACGGCGTAGCGCGCGGCCTCGAGGGTGTCGGCCGCGGGGTCGAGGTCACCCTCGCGCTGGGCGCGCTCGAGGAGCTCGCGCACGAGCCCGACCCACACGCCGTAGGGGTCGAGATCGCCGAGCGCGATCTGCGGCTCCTCGCGGAGCTCCATGCACAGGCGGCCGATGCCGGAGGCGGCCGGCTTGGCCTTCGCGTGCGAAGCGATCGCGCGGACCATCGCCACGAGCTGGTCAGCGGCGCGGTCGTATTCGCCCGTCGCGGCCAGCACGTCGGCGGTGAACTGCTCCCGCGCGTCCGCGACAACGGCGAGACCGAGCTCGGCCTTCGAGGCGAAATGGAAATAGAAGCCACCCTTGGTGGAGCCGGCGGCGGCGATCACCCCGCTCAGCGATGTCGCCGTGTAGCCATGCGCCGCGAACAGCTCCGCCGCCGCGCGGACGATGCGCCGCCGCGTCTCCTCGGCCTTGTCGGTGTGCGTGGTGGTTGGCGCCATGGAGGTAATCTAACAGACCGACCGGTCGGTTTCAAGGTCTGGTGGTGTGGACATCGTTTCGCCGCTGCGCGCTCATTCCGACCGCAACCGCCCGGACTGGACCTCCGAGTGCGATGGTCCCGACGTCCGCGCTGGTTTCGCCCAGCAGCATCGACGGCCCCCTCAGCCGCGCCTGGCCCCGCCGCGACGGAGCCGTGCGGCCCCGCCCGCACGCCACGCAACGCCCTATCCGCCCGGCAGTGCTCCTGTCGGCCACCACGCTCCCGCCAGCGCGACGATCTCCCCAACCAGAGCGCTGGTCGCCGCCGTGCCGTCGAGGGTCGCGTCGGCGCAGCCCCGGAAGGCCGCCTCGCGACCCGCGAGCAGCGACGTCAGCGCGTCCGGGTCCTCGCCCAGCCACGCCCGGTCGGTTCCCTGGATGCGCTGCTCGAGCACCGCCACCGGCACCTGCAGGTACACGACCCGCCCGCCCGCCCGCAGCCGCACGACGCTCGCCGCGAGATCGACGACGCTCGCGGCCAGCGTCGCCACGAGCGGCGGCGGCTCGGCGAGGAACGCCTCGGCCACGGCGAGCTCCGCGGCGTGCATCGCGGCCGGGCCGTCCCGCGCGAGCTCGCGGGCGCTGCGGCCACACCTGCGCACGAGCTCGACGTCGTTGTCGAGGTAGCGCCAGCCGAGCGCCAGCGCGGCGGCTGCGCCGGTCGTCGACTTCCCGGCGCCCATCGGGCCGACCATCCAGATCCGCGCCGGGGGCACGGCGTCGGGCGGTCCGCTGCCTGCCCCGGCGCTCACTCGAACGCGAGCGTCCCGACGTCGACGACGTGCGCGCCGCCGTCGGCGATCACGATCGCGCCGGTCACGAACGACGCCTCGGAGGAGGCGAGGAACAGGCACACCGCGGCGAGCTCCTCGGGCTCCGCCATCCGCTTCAGCGGGGTGTGGTGGGCCAGTCGCGCCCGTGCCTCCTCGATCGGGACGCCGGCGCGGTCGCCGACCATGCCGACGATGCCCTCGGTGACGCTGGTCTTGACCCAGCCCGGGCAGATCGCGTTGACGCGCACGCCGACCGGGCCGTAGTCGCGCGCCAGTGGGCGCGTCAGGCCGATCAGCGCGTGCTTGGAGGTCGTGTAGGCGGCGATTCGCGGGCCCGCGCCGATGCCGGCGACCGACGAGATCAGCACCGCCGCGCCTCGGCGGGCCGCTGGGGCGTTCACCAGCGATTGCGAGCTCACCACTCCCCGAGGTGTGTCATCGCAGCGTCAGCCCATCGACCTGTGTCCGATGGTAGGCCGCCGCCGCGCCCGCTGCTATGCATTGCGCGCCGCACTGTTTGTCCTCGGGTGCACGCTTTTACCGGTCATCACGCGCTGACGGCGACGTCCCGGGAAGGGCTACAGTCGAGGCCTCCGGGCGGTGAATCGGTCGTGCCGACCGGCGTATGAGTGCGAGCGGGAGGAGCCGCCATGGCCAGCTTTGTCGGGGCGATCGATCAGGGAACGACGAGCACCCGCTTCGTCCTGTTTGACCGCGACGCGCGGATCGCCGC
>DATLQS010000033.1:0-5729 GCA_035535075.1 Solirubrobacteraceae bacterium | reverse complement strand
TGGCCGGGGGCGAGCACGAACTGGCGAGGGTCCGACCGGACCTGCTCGTACTCGCTGAGGCTCAGCTCGACGAGCAGGTTGCAGCCCAGGCGCGCGCATTCGCAGCGGAAGGCGATCGGGCCTCCGTCACCGGGCCATCGCCCGGCCTCGATGCGTTCGTTGATGTCGCGGAAGACGGCCTCGTTGTGGCCGATCCGTTCGCCGGGGCGGCTCATCGCGGGTTGATCGTGTCGGGCGCCTCGCGCGCACGGCCGGCAGGCACCGCGGTCTCCTCTACGGTGCGATCAGGGGGAGGCGCTCACGCAGACCTACGATGTCGAGCAGCCGCTCGACAGCCGGTGAGCCGGCGATCACGCGCAGCCGATCTGCTGCGCCGCCGCATCGCTCGTTCACGTCGAGCAGCAGACGCAGCCCGGTCGAGTCGATGAACGACACGCCGCTCAGGTCGAGCACGATTCTCGCCCCGTCGGCTTGCTCAACCTCCCGCAGTGCGCGCTCGAGCAGCTCCACGGTCGCGATGTCGAGCTCGCCCGACGGCGCGACGTAATGCGCATTCTCGCGGAGCTCGCTGACGATGGAAAGCGTCTCCTCGGTCACGCCGCCAATTCTACTTCACGAGCGCCAAGCCGGGATCGCGCAGACGCCCGCCGGCCGCGCCAAACCGGGGCAGGCCAACTTAGGCATAGATCGCGTGCGGACGGGGTACCGCCTCAAATAGGAGCAGCTGCCGTGCCGTCGTTGGGCCGTTCCGCGTGGAACGGCGCTCGACATCGATCCGCACTTTCTCTTCGAACAAGGAGGCCCGGATGACCATCACCGCGACCGCGACCACGACGGCGACTGACACGCCCGCTTCGGCGGGACGCTCGGCATCGGATCGTGACCGCCGCGAGCTTGCGGCGCTGTGGCGCCGTCGGTCCGACGAAGCGGCGCGCGCGGCGCTCGTCAAGCGCTTCATGCCGCTGGCGCGAAGCCTCGCGCGCCGCTACGAACGGTCATCCGAACCGCTCGACGACCTGCTGCAGGTCGCAGCCCTCGGGCTCGTGAAGGCGATTGACCGGTTCGAGCCTGAGCGCGGCAACGCATTCGTGTCGTTCGCGGTACCGACGATCCTCGGTGAGCTGCGGCGCTACTTCCGCGACTGCTGCTGGGACGTCCACGTCCCGCGCGGAACACAGGAGCGGACGCTGGCGCTCGAGGAGGCGGAGCGTCGGCTGACCTCCGATCGCGGCAGGCCTCCGACGGTCGCCGAGCTGTCGCAGTATCTCGAGATCGACGCCGAACAGGTCCTCGACGCGATGTCTGCCGCTCACGCCTACGGCGCGCTGTCACTCGACGCGCCGCGAGCCTCGACGAACGGTGGCGATCGGCCGGTCAGCTATGCGGAGTCCCTCGGCGAGGTTGATGAGCGCTACGCGCTCGTCGAAGACGGGGTCGCCATCGACGCGGCGCTCAGACACATTCCGGCTCGCGAGCGGATGGTGCTCAAGCTGCGCTTCGCCGAGGACCTGACCCAGTCGGAGATCGCCGAACGGATCGGCGTGTCGCAGATGCAGGTCTCGCGGCTTCTCCGGCATGCTCTGGAGCAGCTGCGGATCCTGACGCGTGCCTCCGATGTCGACGCAGGGTCCGCTCCTCCCGCCGGTGACTAGACCGTCAGGCTGACAAGCCGCTACCGTTGCGGCGCCGGCCAGCCACCTGCCGACCGAGCGACGACGACAACAGGGCTCTGCGAGGAGGCGCATCATCATCGAGCAGCCGAACGTAGTCGTGGCGCTCGCCGCGCGCGCCGAGAACGTCGCGCTGGTACGCGAGGTTCTGGCCGGTCTGGCTGACGAGGTCGACTTCGGATATGCGCTCGACGACGTCAAGGCTGCGGTCAGCGAGGCGTGCAACAACGTCGTGGTCCACGCCTACGATGGCGACGCCGGCCCGCTCGAGGTCGAGATTCGTGTGCATCCTCCGACGCTCGAGGTCGTCGTCCGCGATCGTGGCGTCGGCATTGGCGGCGCGGCGACGCCGCCCCCGGGGATCGGGCTCGCGGTGATCGAGGCGCTCACCGTTCGCTCGGAGCTCCGCGAGAACGCCGACGGGGGACTGGCGATGGCGATGCTGTTCGACATCCCGAAGCGCGACTCGCCGCCCGATCTGCGGGTCGGCAGCGCTCCGCCCGCAGCCACCGAGCGCTTGGGCGTGGACGGCGAGCTGGAGGTGGAGATCGCGATCATGCCCGCGGTCCTGGGCGCCGGAGTCCTCAACCGTCTCGTCAGCGCCCTCGCGGCTCGCGCCGGGTTCTCCATCGACCGTCTCTCGGACGCGCAGCTGGTCACCGACGCCCTGGCGGCTCGCATCGCGCCTGTCCTTCACGACGGGTACCTGAACGTCGGACTCGAGGTCCTTGAACGGACCGTGGCGTTACGCGTTGGTCATCTCCGGGAGGGCGGGTCGGCGCGTCTGCTGGCGGGCGAGACGATCGGCGAGCCGGGGCCGTTGATCGAGCGTCTGACCGACGCGATCGAGGTGATCCAGGCCGGGCCACGCGAGACGCTCCGACTGGTGATGCGCGACGCGCGGCCGGTGGCAAACGGCGCAGCGTGAGGGTCGGCTTGCGACCCCCGGCGCGGCCGCTACTCGATGTCGGCGCGCAGCCGCTCGAGGGTTGCCCGCAACAGCCGCGAGACATACATCTGCGACAGGCCGACGCGCTCGGCGATCTCCGACTGGGTCAGTCCCTCGGCGAACCGCAGTCGCAGAATCGTCCGCTCGCGCGCCGGCAGACGCCGCAGGGCGCTTGAGACCAGCAGCCGGTTCTCGACCGTCTCGCGAAAATCGTCAGGCGTGGCCAGCGCGGCGTCAACGGCGGGCGGCTCACGCTCGGTGGGCGACGCCTCCGGCGGCTCGATCGGCAGCGCATCGTGTGCCACCCGCGCGGCCAGCGCCTCGAGGATCTGCTCCACGCTCATGCCAGCCTCGGCGGCGAGCTGCTGCGCGGTGGGGGCGCGGCCCAGGCGAACGGAGAGCAGTCGCTCGGCGCGCTCGACGACCAACACCCGCTCCTTGAGGGCGCGCGGGACGTGCACGGCCCAGCTGGCGTCACGCAGGTGGCGCTTGAGCTCGCCGAGGATCGTCGGGATCGCGTAGGCCGCGAACGCGCTGCCCCAGGCCGGGTCGAAGCGGTCGACTGCCTTCACGAGCGCCAGGCTGGCCACCTGCTCGAGGTCTTCCAGCGGCTGGGGCGTGTAGCGATACCGGCCCGCCAGGCTGCGCGCGAGCGGGAGATGGCGCTCGATCAGGGCGGCGCGGGCCAACGGGTCCCGCGAGTCGTGCCACCGCGCGAAGAGGGCGTCGACCGTGTCCTCGGGTGGAGACGGCTGCGAATGACACACGCTCACAGGCACGCTGATCATCGCACGCGGTGAGCAGGCCGATCGCCGTGGATCATGAGAATGACGGCCGGTCCGTGCGGGTATCCGGAGACCACAACCCACGAGGAGGTAACAACGTGAACCGATCTCACAGGCGTGCACGGGGCCGATCGTGACCCGGCGAGCAGCGGCGAGCGGTGCCGCCGTCGCCGGCGAGATCACTCAACCGGTCGACCCGGAGCAGCCCGCGATCCCCGAAGAGCCAGTCGTGGCCCCGCCAAGCGAACCGATTGGCCCGGTGGTTCCGGATGAGCCGGCGATGCCGATCGATCCCACCCCTGACCGGGAGGTCCCGGAGCCGGAGGGGCCCGACATCGAAACCCAGCCGGATCCGCCCGTGCAGGGCGTCCGGGCGGCCGCACCGGCGCCGGACGGTGGTTGAAACCGACCTGACCCGGGTATCCCTCGAGCGAGGAAACGGATTCGACGCCGGACAGGAGGTGCCATGGGTACGGGGACGAGCATTGTTCTGATCGCGGCGGGCGCGATCCTGCGCTTCGCCGTTTCAGTGACGGCCAGCGGGTTCAACATTCAGACCATCGGGGTGATCCTGATGGTCGCCGGCGTGGTCGGTGTGTGTCTGTCGATCGTGTACTGGAACTGGTGGGGCGGAGTCGGCGGGGGCTATCGCCGCACGCGGCACGTGGTGCGTGACGGCACCCGCGGCTCCTATGTCGAGGCACGCGGCGAGGGGATCCGGTAGACGACAATGGCGACAGGGAGTTTTCCCCCGAACTCACCCCACGAGGAGATCTGGCACCCCACGGTCCTCGCGGGCTCACTCGACGGCATCGAGGGCTACGCGCTGCAGGCCTCGGACGGTGCGATCGGCACGATCACCGCTACCAACAGCGAGCTCGGCCGCAGCTATCTGATCGCCACCGCCGGGCCCTGGAACCAGGGCCGGACGGTGATGCTGCCGCCCGGCGTGGTCGAGCGCATCGATCGCGACAAGCGGGTGGTTCACGTGCGCTGCTCGCGCGAGCAGGTCCGCGCGGCACCGCCGTTCGAGAACGACCGCTACCAGGATGGTGGGTATCGAGTGGAGCTCGGCGCCCACTACGCGCCCGCGCACGCGCCGTCGGCCGTCCCACCGCGATCGATCCCCGCGACGGCACCGGACTCCGCTGCCGCACCGCACCGCTTCGGCCTGCTGGAACACTGGTTTGACCGCGTCGGGGCGGGGTAGGCAACAGGTCGACGTCGGCGTGTTCGACGCGCGCCAGCGCCGGCGACGCACCGACCCAAACGGCGCTGGAAGCGGAGGTTGCAAATGGTTGCATTGGTAGTGCTCCTGTTGATCCTGGCGGTATTCGGCGGGCTCGGTTTCGCCGCGCACGCGCTGTGGATCGTCCTGCTCGTCGCGCTGGCTCTGTGGGTTGTCGGCTTTCTCGTCGGCGGCGCGGAGGCCGGGCTGTCCAGCGGCCGCCGTCGCTGGTATGGCCGGTGGTAGCCCAGCGCTGACCCAACTGCTCGCGCCGCCGGTACCCCGACCCGGCGGCGCGAGTGCCCCCTCGGCGCGCGCGCCCGCGTGGCGCCGCATTCACGATCGCCGCCGCTTCTGTCGATGGGAGAGGACCGGTGTTGCGCCGCCCGCCGTACGCCCTCGCGCGCGTGGCGGGGGCGAGGCCTCCTGAGCGCGGCTCGCCTTCGCTCGCTTGGCTCGGTCGCTCGCTGAGGGCGCCGCTCTGCCAGTGCTTTGGCAGGCCCCCGTCGGGGGCTCGCCCCCCGATCTCCCTCCAGGGGTCCGGGCCAAGCCGACAAGGAGCTCGCTCATGCACCGCATCATCGGTTTCCGACCCTCCCCGGCCATGTCGGTCGCCTCGGTCGCCCTGTTTCTCGCCGTCGGAGGCGTTGCCGCCGCGTCGATCCCCGGCGGAGGGGGCATGGTGCACGTCTGCTATCAGAAGCGTGGCGGCGCGCTGCGCATCGTCGACACCGCCAAGCGCGGCAGCGCCGGCCGGTGCCGTCGCGGCGAGCACGCGATCAGCTGGACGCGGCGCGCGGCGGTCAACGGCATCCAGGGCGTCAAGGGATTCCAGGGAGCGCGGGGCCTGCAGGGCGTCCAGGGCATTCAGGGCCCCGGAGGCGCCACCGGACCCGCGACCGGTCCTGCGGGCGGCGACCTGACCGGAAGCTACCCGTCGCCGAGCATCGCCGCCGGCGCCGTGACGGGCGCCCAGCTCGCGCCCGGTGCGGTCACGACGTCGACCTTCGCCGGCGGCGCCACCGCGCCCAACGCCAGCCAGTTGAACGGCATCCCGTCAACGGGGTTCATCAACGGAACGGGGCATTACGCGCAGA
>DATLQS010000032.1:0-21528 GCA_035535075.1 Solirubrobacteraceae bacterium | reverse complement strand
CAACAGGATCAACAGCGGGTCGACACCGTTGTCGCGCGACACCGCGACAAACGACGGAAACACCGCCAACGCGAACGCGCTGACCAGCCCCGCCACCGAACCGAACCGCGGCGCCACGATCCGATAGATCAACGCCACCGCAAGCACCGCGCAGATCCCCTCCGGAATCAGCAGACTGGCCGGCGAAAAGCCGAACAGCTTCGCGCTCAACGCCTCAAGCCACAGTCCCAGCGGCGGCTTGTCGACCGAGATCAGCCCGTTCGGATCCGCACTCACGAAGAAGAAGGCATGCCACGAGCGCAGCATCGACTTCACGGCCGCCGAGTAGTAGATGTTGGCGTAGCCGTTCTGGCTCAAGCGGACGAACTGCAGCAGCCCGCTGAGCACCAGGATCGCCGCGAGACCCACATGCTGCGGTGGCACCGCGCGCGCGCGCAGCGGCGACCCCGCCGCGCGCCGTGAACGCAGGGGCGGCGCCGGCTCGGCAGCTCGAGGTGTGATCGCGGCCATGTGCACAGAGCCTCCGGCGCAGCGGACGTCGGGCAGCGCCCGCGTAGGCGTCAGAGGGTATCCGCCGCAGGGACTCGCCGCGCTCAAGACCCGCTCGGGTTCAGCTATCGAACTGCGCCTCGGTGTTGCCGCGGACCGCCTCCAGCGTCACGCCGGGCTGCAGCTCGGCGAGCACCATGCCGCCGGCGGGCGGGAAGTCGAACACCGCGAGATCGGTGATCAGGCGGTCCACGACGCGCCGCCCGGTCAGCGGCAGGGTGCACTCGCGCTTGACCTTCGACTCACCGCTGCGGGTCAGGTGCTCCATCATCACCACGACGCGCTTGGCCCCGTTGACCAGGTCCATCGCTCCGCCCATGCCCTTGACCATCTTCCCGGGGACCATCCAGTTCGCCAGATCGCCAGCTTGCGAGACCTCCATCCCGCCGAGGATTGCCAGGTCGATGTGCCCGCCGCGGATCATCGCGAAGGACTCGGCGCTGTCGAAGAACGAGGCTCCGGCCACCACGGTGACCGTCTCCTTGCCGGCGTTGATCAGATCTGCGTCTTCGTCGCCGGCGAGCGGGTAGGGACCGATGCCGAGCAGTCCGTTCTCGGACTGCAGCAGCACGTCGCGCAGGCCTTCGGCATAGTTGGCGAGCAGCGTCGGCAGCCCGATCCCGAGGTTGATGTTCATGCCATGAGCCAGCTCGCGGGCGGCGCGGGTGACGATCCGCGCGCGGGCGTCGGCGGTCGCGGGCTCGCGAGTGGCCATCTCAGCCCTCCCTCACGGTGCGCCGCTCGATCCGCTTCTCGTAACCGGACCCCTCGAGGATCCGCTGCACGAAGATCCCCGGCGTGTGCACCTGGTTCGGGTCGAGCTCACCCACCTCGACGAGCTCCTCCACCTCGGCGATCGTCACCTTTCCGGCCATCGCGGCGAGCGGATTGAAGTTGCGCGCCGTATCGCGATAGACGAGGTTGCCGAGCGCGTCGCCCCTCCACGCCTTGATCAGCGCGAAGTCTCCCCCGAGCGCCCGCTCGAGCAGGTAGGTGCGCCCGTCGAATTCCCGCGTCTCCTTTCCCTCGGCGATCGGGGTGCCGACGCCGGTCGCCGTGTAGAAGCCCGGGATCCCCGCGCCGGCGGCGCGCATCCGCTCGGCGAGCGTACCCTGGGGAACCAGCTCGACCTCCAGCTCGCCGGACAGATACTGCGCTTCGAAGATCTTGTTCTCGCCAACGTAGGAGGACACCATCTTCGCGACCTGGTTGTTGGCCAGCAGGATGCCGAGCCCGAAGTCGTCGACACCGCAGTTGTTGGAGACGACGGTGAGCTCGCGCGAGCCCTTCGCGCGCAGCGCCTCGATCGCCTTCTCGGGGATCCCGCACAGCCCGAACCCCCCGACGATCAGCGTCGCGCGATCCTCGATGTCCGCCACAGCCGTCGCGAAGGAGGCGACGACCTTGCCTTCGCTCACCCGTCGGGATCCTGATAGCGGGCGACGCTGAAACCCAGCAACAGCGGGATGTTGACCGCGAAGACCACGAGCATCCCCGTCAGGATGAGCAGCTGGGTGCCGCGCGTGTGGTCGTAGACGAAGACGTACTCGAGCATTCCGGCGATCACGACGTAGGCCGCGAACACCCACGCGGTGACCATCCGGAAGATCCGCCAGGCGAACGGCTTGATGCGTGCGAGCAGCACGACGTTGGTGGCGAGCAGGGCCAACGCCGCGGCCAACAGCGCGATCGTCGGTCCCTGCGGGACGTGGCGCGGCAGATGGGCAGCGGTGTAGATGCCGCCGATCACGATCAGCACGATCGTCGCCACCGCGATCGGCTGGATCGGCGGTAGCCGGCGCTCGTCGGAGGGCGCCGCCGCCACCACTAGACGCTCGCCAGCTTGGTCATGATCACGAGCGTCGCGATCTGCATCAGCCCGGTGATCCCGGCGGTGTAGATGAACACCTTCATCAACCGCCCGATTCGCGCCGTGTCGGGATTCGGCTTGCGCAGCTCGAAGAGCACCGCGAGGTTCGCCGGCTCGAGCAGGCCGAGCGCGATGACCGCCATCACACCGACGACGACATAGGAGGCGACGAGCCAGCTGTGGTGGGGGTAGTTCGAGGCGAGGTTGCCGAGTTGGCGCGCGAGCTGGAAGCCCGACCCGAGCGTCATCGTCACCAGTGTGGGCACGATCAGCAGCAGCTTGGGCATCATCCGGCTGGACAGTTCGAGCCGCGCCGGGATCGACATCGAGCCGAGGATCGGGCCGAGCACGAGACCCACGAACAGATCGATCCCGGTCCACAGTCCGCCGCCGGCGACATGGAAGAAGTCGAGCGCCCAGTGGCTGTTGGTCGCGATCGCCACGACAAGGCCGATCAGCACGACGCCGACGACCGGAAGCAGCCGTACCGGGACGATCTTGACCGTCGGCCGCGACGGTGCGAAGGCTCCGGGGATTGGTTGGGCGACGCTCGCCATCGTGCAGTGCTCCTTCTCGCCGACTGCCGCGGTTCGGGGCGCCCGCGGACAGGCGGAACGATAGCTCGCGCTGCAGTCGTTCGTCCAGTCGGCGCATACTTGGGGCGTGGCAGGGACTCGCCCCGCTGATGCGCGGCCGGCGCCGCGGCTCCGCCGCATGCCCGGGATCGACGGCCTGCGCGCAGTCGCGGTCGCGGCGGTGTTCCTGTATCACGCCAACCTGTCGTGGATGCCCGGCGGATTTCTCGGCGTCGACGTGTTCTTCGTGATCAGCGGCTATCTGATCACCTCGCTGCTGGTCGCCGAGTTCGAGGACCGCGGGCGGATCGCCCTGGGCCGTTTCTGGGCCGGGCGTGCGCGGCGGCTTTTGCCGGCGCTGTTCGCGCTGCTCGCGGTCTGCCTGGCGGTCGGCGCGACGGTCCAGCGCGGCAAGCTGGTCGGCCTGCGAGGTGATGCGCTGGCGTCGATCTTCTATGTCGCGAACTGGCGTTTCATCTTCGACCACGAGAGCTATTTCGCCCAGTTCGGCCGGCCGTCGCTGCTGCGCCACCTGTGGTCGCTGGCCGTCGAGGAGCAGTTCTACCTGCTCTGGCCGCCGCTGTTCCTGATCGGCGTGCGGGTGCTCCGCCGCGTCACCCTGGCGGCCCTCGTCGCGCTCGGCGCGATCGGCTCGACGGCCCTGATGTGGGCGTTGTTCCAGCCCGGCGCGGACACCTCGCGGATCTTCTACGGCACCGACACCCGCGCCGCGCCGCTGCTCATCGGCGTCCTGCTCGCCTTCGTCTGGAAGCCGTCCGCGATGCCGAACTGGGACGGTGCGCGGGCCCGGCGCCGGCTCGACGCGGCAAGCCTCGTCGCGCTCGCCGCCGTCCTCTACGCATTCGTCACCGTCCACGACTACGACCAGGGCACCTATCGCGGCGGTTTCCTGCTGCTCGCGTTGTCCGCCGGGCTGCTGCTGGCGACGATCGCGCACCCGGCGAGCACCCTCGGGCACGCCCTCGCCCACCCCGTTCCTCGTTGGCTGGGCGAACGCAGCTACGGCATCTACCTGTGGCACTGGCCGGTGCTCGTGTTCAGCCGTCCCGGGGCCGACGTCCACGTACCGCGCGGCGTGTTGATCCCCGCCCAGGCTGCTGCCACCGTCGTGCTCGCCGCGGTCTCCTACCGCTACATCGAACGTCCGATCCGAACCGGCGCGTTGCAGCGCCTGCGGGTGCGTGCGCCGCGTTGGCTGGCCCAGCCCCGCACGCCGTTCGCCTTCGCGAGCGGCGCCGTCGCCGCGCTGCTCGCGCTGGTCGCGTTGACGCCGCAGGGTGTCGCCGCGCTGCCCCCCGGGTTCACGCGCAGTGCGCTGGCCAGTTCCCGGCGCGCGAGCACGCACCTCGTGACGCTACCGGATCCCGGCCGCCCCGCCGATCCGCCCGCGATCTCGCGCGGGCGCCGCCACCACCGGGTCCCGACGATCCCGCGCAGCGGTCCGATCCTCGCCGTCGGCGACTCGGTGATGCTCGGGGCCTCGAGCGCGCTCGAGTCCGCCCTCGGCCCGGAGTTGCACGTCGACGCCGTCGTCTCGCGTCAACCGGAGCAGACGATCGCGCGCCTGTTCGCCTATCGGGCCGCCGGCACGCTGCCGCCCCGCGTGATCGTCCATATCGGCGACAACGGACCGGTCTATTACGCCGACCTGGTGCGCCTGAGAGCGGCGCTCGCCGGGGTGCCGCTCGTGGTGATCGTCAACGTCCGCGTCGCCACGACCTGGCAGGGCGAGGTCAACAGCGAGCTGCCTCAGGTCGTGGCGGGCTGGCACGAGGCGACGATCGCTGACTGGTACGACGCGAGCGCGGGCGGCGGGGCGGTCGCCGACGGCACCCACACCACGGCCACCGGCGCCCAGCTGTTCGGCGCGCTGATCGCCCGCGCGCTGCACGCGCCACACCTCGGCGGCGTGACCCGCTGAACGCCTGCTACGGCTGCGCGATCAGCAGATAGATCCGCGCCGGTGGGGTCGGCGCGAACGAGAAGACCGACCAGTTCTTCGAGAGATAGCTGACCGTGCCGCTCTGCGGCAGGATCGGCGGTCCAGGACCGTTGCTGCCGCCGATCGCGCGCAGGCCGATCCGGACCACAACGAGCGCCCCGGTGTCGGCGTGGCAGGTCTCGACGAAACCGGCATAGCTGGAGGGGAGCGGGTTGAACCGCGCCGCGATGCGCTCCGCCACGCGCCCGATCTCAGCGACCACGACGGCCGGGCACGGCTCCGTGCTGAGCGTCGCCGAGGGTGTCGGCACGGCGATCACCGCGCTGAGCGTACCGCTGGGGAACGCAGCGTAGGTCAGGGTCACCGCGGCGTCGCGGGTTCCCGCGAGGCTCACCTGCGGGCCGGCCGGCTGATGGACGGGGAAGTGCCCGCCGAGCTCGACCGCGAGCCGGCCGTTCACGTAGATGCCGATCGGATCGCCGATCGCGTGGCGCTCGAGCTTGGCGAAGCCCATGTCGTCCTGCACCGACATCACGAAGCCGCCGATGACCCGCCCGCCGATGGACAACACGCCGCGCACCGGCGCGATCACGTAGGGGCCGCCGATGTCCGCCAGGACCCGCCCGGAGGCGTCGAGCGCCTGCAGCCGCACGATGTGCCAGAAGTGGTGGTAGACGATCCGCGAGACCGCGTTGCGCGTCGCGGCGCGGTTGCCGGCGGCGACGGCGCTGAGCAGATCCGCGGCGCCTTTCACGTGTCGCAGGTCGACCTGCGTCTCATGGCCGCTCAGCTCGCCGCCGACGATGTTGTTGGCCACCCTGGTGTCGACCGCCGTGATCGTGGCGAGCGTCGAGGCGCCGCATGGCGCCCCGGTCGGGGCCGTGCTGTCACCCGAAGCCGGTGCGCCCGCGGCGACCAGCGCGACCGCCGCGAGCAGGACAGCCGCGACGATCATCCGCAGAGCAGCGCCTGTCGAGCGGAACACCGCGCCATTCTCGCGTGTTTCGTCGGTCATTGGCGGCAGCGCGGCGCCGGGAACTCACGAGCTGACCGCCGGCAGCGCGACAAACGGGTAGCACAGCACGACGGCAGCGGCCACCAGTGCGAGCCAGCCACCGAGGACCCACCGCGGCATCCACCGCCGCGAGAACAGGCGTGCCAGCGCCAGGTAGATACCCGGCATCACGATCACCATGTAGTAGAGGTAGGACGTCCGCTGCCAGAACACGCTCAGCGCGACGAACGGCAGCCAGGTGCCGGCGAACCATGCCACGGCAACCGCGTCGACCTCGGGGCCGCCGAGCCAGCCCGCGTACAGCGCCAGCGCCAGCGCCGGCACCGCGAACAGCAGCATCGGCGGGCTGACCAGGCCGAGGAAGTGGACGGTGGCGGTCCGCGAGTTGCCGCTGGTGACCGTGACGTTCAGGTAGTTGATCGGTTTCACGTCGACCAGCCAGTCCCACGGGTAGGACGCGATGCCCTTCGGGCCGTGCGGGCTCGTCTGTCCGGCCGCATAGCTGAACATGTGCGCGGTGTGCGCGAACGGTCCGCCGGTGATCGTCGTCGCGGTCTGCGGGTCATACGGCGGTGCGATCCGGTCGAACACCGCGAGCACCCCGAGGTAGACCGCCGTCGCTACAGCGGTCAGGCTCGCCAGCGCACGGCCGGCCGCCCCCAGCACGGCGCGCCGGTGGCGGAGAAGCTCGACGAGGGCGACGATCAGCAGCAGGTAGGGCGCGACGAGCTTGGCCGTCGCACCGATTCCAAGCACCACGCCGGAGGAGATCGGATGGCCGCGCAGATACAGCGCGGCGGCCCAGATCATGAATGTGACGACGTAGATGTCGAGCGTGGCGATTCGTGCGTGCACGAGCAGCAGATTGTCGGACGCCATCAGCGTGGCCGCGAGCAGCGAGCACCAGCGGGTCGCTCCGCCCGCGCGCGCGAGCACGAACATCCCGAGGATCGCCAGCGATCCGAACAGCACGCTGCCGATGCGCCACGCGAAGGGCCCGTCGCCGAACAGCTTGATCGCGCCGGCGATGAACAGCTTGACGAACTGCGGATGCTCGGAGTTGGAATCCTGGCCCGCCGGATCGCCGGCGTAGCTCTGGTTGCGCGGCACCGCGATCCCGTCGATCCGCCGTGCCGCGTTGACGTAGTAGACCTCGTCGAAGATCAGCGAGTGCGCCGCCGGTCCTCGACACGGCTTCGCACACGGGTCGCTGAGCCACGCCGCGCGGGCCGCGAGCGAGAGCACCGAGACGACGACCAGCAGCGCGATCGGCGTCCCGGGCGCGCGGACGACCTCGGCGAGTCGGTGCCGGAGCCTCATCGTGGCCGACGCTACATCAGCCCGCGGCGCGGACGCCGCAAGGACCCTGGGCGACCGGCTGCTGACGGCGGCGCTACTGCTGCGCGCCGATCATCCAGCGCTGCTTCTCGAGGAGCGCAACCGTGGCGATCATCAGGTCCTCGGTGACCGCGTCGTACTCGGCGGCCTGCGCCATCCGCTCGCGGCCCCGCGTGATCGTCTCCTCGAGCGCCTGGACCAGCGTCTGGACCACGGCCGCCGTGCGAATCTCGCCCGGCTCGACCTCGGCGAGCTGGCTTCGCGCCGCAACCGTCCGCGCCTGGCCATCGGGGGCCACGCCCAGCGCCCGCCCCCGCTCGGCCGTCGCGTCGGAGCGCTCCTGCCATTCCGCGACCAGCACGTCGAGATGTTCATGGAGCTCCTGGAATCCGGGCCCGGTGAGGTTCCAATGCAGATGCTTGCCGAGCAACGCGAGGTCGATCAGGTCGATCAGCTGGCCCTGCAGCACCGTGCCGAGGGCCTCGCGCTCCTCGTGGCGCAACGTCGGATGCCCGTCCTTGACGATCAGCTTCTCTGTCATCTGCCGGTCCTTTCATCGCTGGGCGTGAACGCGCGAGGGAGGTTAGCTCGCGGAGCGCGCGGCGCGGTAGTGTCCGCGGCGATGCACGATCCGAGCGTGCTCGTCGTCTATCGCGCGCAGGCCAGCGGCCGGCGCGCGCTGGCCGCAGCGGCGGCGCTCGACGTGCCGCTGACCGTCGTGGCGCTCGCGCCGAAGCAGCTCCGCAGCGCTTGCTGCGGCATCTACACGCCGGCCCTCGATCTCGCTGTCCACGCCGCCGCCGAGCAGGAGCTCGACACGGCGCGCGAGCTGCTCGGCGAGCGAGCGCGTGCGGCCGAGTTCGTCGTGGTGGAAACCAAGCGCGACCAGGACCTCGCGAGGTGGGCGGTCGGCGCCGGCTTCACGACGGCGCTGATCGGCGCCCGCCGGACGCTGCTCGGCGTGGGTCCGCGCGATCTCGCAGCCCGGGCGCTGTCGCGTGCCGGCCTCGAGGTCCGCAGCATCGAGTGACGCCGTGGCCGGACGCGCTCAGCGCTGCTCGAGCATGGCCAGGAACTCGACCTCGCCGTGGCCGCCCGGCCGGACCCCGGCTCGCGCGTCGGCGCCGGCGAGACGCTGCAGCAGCTCGTTGACGGGCGTCGGCACGCCGTGCAGCCGCCCGAGCAGGACGACCTCGCCGTTGAGGTGGTCGGTTTCGATCACGCCGCTCGCGCGTGCCAGGCTCTGCCACGAGGAGCCGCCGCCACGCGCGTGTCCGGGGACCGGCCTGGTCGTGATCAGGCGCCGATGGCGTTCGTCGTACTCGGCGTCGCCGACGTAGGCGATCCCCGCGGCGTCGAGCGCCGCGACGGCCTCGGCGACGGCGCGCCGCTCGACCTCGGGGGCCTCCCCACGATCGAACAGGGCGTCGACAGCGTTCGGGACGTTGCGCAGGAACTTCGCGTACTTCCAGCGCGAGATGTCCGCGCGGGGCTGCGCGGCGAAACCGCTGTCGGAGAACACCGCCGCGATCGCCTGCGCGCGGTCGTCGAGGCCGTCGGGGTAGCGGCCGATGTCGAGCGCGCCGGTGACCGGCGCTGAATGGGCGACCACGACGCCGGGTTCCAGATGCGTCGCGGGGAGCTGCACGACCACCGAGTAGGTGTGGGCGAATCGCCGCAGCGTCGCGCGCTCGTTCTCGACACCGTTCTGCGCGCAGGCCACCGCCACGTCCGGGCCCGCCCCCGCCTCGAGGGCCGCGAGCGCGGCGACGGTGTCCTGGCCCTTGACTGTCAACAGCACGACGTCGTCGTCGCGCCAGGCGATCTCCGCAGGGTGCGCGACGACCTCGATCGGCTGCACGAGCACCCCGTCGGGGCATTCGAAGCGCAGTCCGACCCGCGCGATCGCCTCGCGATGCGGGCCGCGGGCGATCAGCACGACGTCGTGGCCGTGCTCGAACAGCCGGCTGCCGATGGCCCCGCCGATCGCCCCCGCGCCGTAGACGATGAACCGGGGCATCCGGAGGGCGGCTACTCGAACGCGGCGTGCCCGGTCAGGGCCTTGCCGAGGATCAGCGTGTGGATCTGGTGGGTGCCCTCGTAGGTCAGCACCGACTCGAGGTTGACCAGGTGGCGCATCACCGGGTACTCGAGCGTGATCCCGTTCGCGCCGAGCAGCGCGCGGGCGCGCCGGGCCACGTCGGTCGCCATCCGCACGTTGTTGAACTTGCCGTAGGAGATGTGCTCGGGCGTGACCCGGCCTTGGTCCTTCAGCCGACCGATCCGGGTCGCGAGCAACAGGCCGTTGTTGACGGCGACATGCATCTCGACGAGCTCCTGCTGGACGATCTGGCGCGCCGCGATCGGACCGCCGAAGGCGACGCGCGTCGCGGTGTACTCGATCGCTGCCTCCAGGCAGGCCCGCGCCGCTCCGACCGCTCCCCAGACGATCCCGTAGCGGGCTTCGTTCAGACACGCCAGCGGCCCGCGCAGCGAGCTGGCCCCGGGCAGCAGCGAGTCCGCACCGAGGCGGCAGTCCTCGAGCACGAGCTCCGAGGTCGTCGAGGCGACCAGCGAGAGCTTGTCCTTGACGTCGATCGCGCGAAAGCCGTCGGTACCCGCCGGCACGAGGAATCCCCTGATGCCCTCGTCGGTCTTCGCCCACACCACCGCGACGCCGGCGCGGCTGCCGTTGGTGATCCACATCTTCGCTCCGTTGAGCACCCATCCGTCGCCGTCGCGGCGCGCCGTGGTCCGCATCGCCGATGGGTCGCTACCCGCGTCGGGCTCGGTCAGCCCGAAGCAGCCGATCACCTCGCCGTCGGCCATCGGGCCCAGCCAGCGCTGCTTCTGCTCTTCGGACCCGAACGCGTGGATCGCGAACATCGCCAGGGACCCCTGCACCGAGACGAAGCTGCGCAGCCCGCTGTCGCCTGCCTCGAGCTCAAGGCAGGCCAGACCGTAGGCCGTTGCGCTGGTGCCGGCGCAACCGTAGCCCTCGAGGTGCATGCCCAGCAGGCCGAGCTCGCCCAGCTCGCCGCCGAGCTCCGCCGGCAGGGCGCCGGCACGCCAGGCCTCGACGACGATCGGAAGGAAGCGGCGGCGCACCCAGTCGCGGACCGTCGCAGCGATCAGCCGCTCCTCGTCGGTGTGATCGGCGGCGAGGCCGAACGGATCGTCGACCGAGTAGCTCGTCACAGAATCGCTCCCTCCGCCGCGCGGCCGGCGGCGTCGATCGTTGGCATGCCTCCGGCACATTCAATCGCGAACCGCGCCGAGGGCCGTCGCCGGGCCTCGCGCGCCACAACGGCCGCGAGCACTCTCAGCCTCCGAGCACGTCGTCGTCCTCGAGCAGCCAGGCACGCACCGCGGCGTCGTCGGCTCCGAGTTGGGGCGGGACTCGGCGGTAGCCGACCGGGGTACCGCCGAGTGAGATCGGGTTGGCGACCTGGCGTACGCCGTCCGCCATCTCGACGATCGATCCGAGGCCGAGCGTCTCGGCCATCGCGAACGCGTCGCGAACGTCGTTGACCGGTCCGCACGGCACGCCGACCGAGTTGAGCGCCGCGGCCAGGGCCTCGCGCGGGCGCGTGGCGAAGCGCGGACCGAGCGCCTCCGACAGCGCCGTCCGATGCTCGACGCGCGCGGCGTTGGTCGCGAAGCGCTGGTCGGCGGCGAGCGCCGCGGTGTCCAGCTCGCGGCACAGCGCCGCGAACTGGCGGTCGTTGCCGACGGCGACGACGATCTCGCCGTCGGCGGCGTCAAAGGACTCATACGGCGCAATGCTCGGATGGCGGTTGCCCATCCGTCCGGGGACGGCGCCGGCGCCGAGGAACCCCGACGCCTGGTTGACGAGCGCCGCGAGCAGCGACCCCATCAACGAGACCTCCGCCCGCTGGCCGAGGCCGCTGCGCTCGCGCTCGGCAAGCGCCGCGAGGATCGCGACGGTCGCGAACAGTCCGGCGATCACGTCGACCAGCGCGACGCCGACCTTCGTCGGCTGACCATCGGTCTGGCCGGTGATGCTCATCAGTCCCCCGACCGCCTGGATCAGCAGGTCGTAGCCGGGCAGCGCGGCTCCCTCGCCGGCACCGAAGCCGGTCACGCTGCACGACACCAGGCGCGGGTTCAGCGCCCGCGTCGCCGCCTCGCCGAGGCCGAAGCGCTCCATCGCCCCGGGGCGGAAGTTCTCGATCAGCACGTCGGCGCGCTGGATCAGCCGCAGGGCCAGGGCACGGTCGTCGTCCTCGCGCAGGTCGAGGACCACGCTGCGCTTGTTGCGGTTGACCGACTGGAAGTACGTGCTGGTTCCGTCGGCGGCCCACGGCGGTCCCCAGGCCCGCGTGTCGTCGCCCTCGGGCCGTTCGACCTTGATCACCTCGGCGCCGAGGTCGCCGAGCACCATCGCGGCGAGCGGGCCGGCCAGCACGCGCGAGAAGTCCGCGACGATCAGCCCCTCGAGTGGCGGACGGCGCGCGGGCGGCTGGTGGTCGGCGTGCACGGACGGAATCTACTTCCGTCGCCCGCCAGCCGATCACCGGCGCGTCGCACGGCCGCCGCGGGCAGCCGCATAATCGTGCGATCAGCGCTTCGGATCGATCCGCCGCACGACACTCGGCGCCCGCCGCGCGGCCATCGGGAGCGATCGGCGGGCTGATCCTCGCCGCCGGCGCCGGGCGGCGCTTCGGCTCGGCGAAACAGCTCGCGACGCTCGACGGACGACCGCTCCTGGAACACGCGCTGCTCGCGATGGCCGACGCGGCGACGATCGACCGCGCCGTTGTCGTGCTCGGCGCGGACGCCGACGCGGTGCTCGCCGGGGTCGAGTGCCACGGTGCCGTGCCGGTGATCTGCGCCGACTGGCGGGAGGGACAGGCAGCCTCGCTGCGCGACGGCGTCGCCGCGCTCGCAGGCTCGGTCGAGGCGATCGTGATCATCCTCGGCGACCAGCCGGCGATCGATCCGCGCGCGATCGATCGCGTGACCGCGGCGCGCGACGGCGTCAGCATGGCGGTTCGGGCGAGCTATGGCGGGCGCCCGGGACACCCGGTGCTGCTGGAGCGCAGCCTGTTCGCAGCGGTCGCAGAGCTGCGCGGCGATCAGGGAGCCCGCAGCCTGCTGTCCGGGGCGGCGGTGCGCATCGTCGGCTGTGACGGGCTCGGCAGCGACCGCGACATCGACACCGTCGAGCAGCTTCGGGTCAGCGAGGGCGAATCGAGCGCTCGGTCTTGATCAGCGGCTCGCCGGCTCGCCCCGCTCTCGCCGCGATGACCTCCGCCATGATCGAGATCGCGACCTCCTCCGGCGTCGCGGCGCCGATGTCGAGACCGCAGGGCGAGTGGACACGCTCGAGCGACGCAGCATCCGCCCCGGCGGCCAGCAGGCGAGCGGTCCTGTCCTTCGCGGTGCGATGGCTGCCGAGCGCGCCGATGTAGCCCGCCTCGCTGTTCAGCGCGGCGAGGATCGCCGGCTCGTCGAACTTCGGATCGTGACTGAACACGATCACCGCGTCTCGCGGGCCGAGCTCGCGTTCTTCGATGGCCGGCGCGGGCCAGCCGACGTGGATGGTGGCGAAGCGTGAGAAGCGGTCCGAGCGTACGAACGCCTCGCGCGCGTCGGCGATCACGACCTGATACCCAGCCGAGCCGGCGAGCGCCGCCACCGCCGCCGAGTAGTCGATCGCGCCGACCAGCACGAGCGTCGGCGGGGTGCGGAAGACGTGGAGATGCACGGTCAAGCCGGTGCCCAGCGCCTCGCCCGACTCCCCGTAGTGGCGCAGCGCGCTGGTGCCGCGCTCGCTCAGCGCGGTCAGGTCCCGGGCGACGCTGTGATCGAGCAGCTCGGGGCCGTGCAGGCCACCGAGCACGCGCCCGTCGATGACCGCGAGCTTGACGCCGGGCTGCGGACCGTCGACGAGCGTCGCGATCCCGGCCGTGAGCGAGCGCGCCGCGGCGTCGAACGCCTCCGCGCACACCGCCCGGGCCTCCCCGCGCAGCTCGTGGACGAACACCTCGACCGTGCCGCCGCACATCAGGCCGACCTCGTGTGCCGCTTCGTCGGTGACGCCATAGCGCAGCGTGCGCGGTGGCTCGTCGCCGGCGAGGATCTCCAGCGCGTTGACCACCACGTCGCTCTCCACGCAGCCGCCGGTGATCGAGCCCTCGATCGCGCCGTCGGCGTCGATCAGCATGAAGGCCCCCGGTGCGAACGGCGAGGAACCTTCGGCGTCGACCAGCAGGGCGCAGATGATCCGGCGCTCGTCAGCCAGCCAGCGGCGGCCGATCGAAAGCTGCTCATCGATGACGCTCATCGGATTCTCCTAGTGCTCGGTGGGTTGGCCCGCAATCAGGGCGAGCGCATGGGGTAGCGCGTCCGCAATGGCCGCGCCGGTCTCGGCGATGCTCCGCGGGTTTCCGGGAAAGTTGACGATCAACGTGGCGCCGCGGATCCCCGCAAGCCCGCGCGAGAGCATCCAATGCCTGGTGTGGGGACGCGAGGCTTCGCGCATCGCCTCGGCGATCCCGGGCACCTCCCGCTCGATCACGGCGCGCGTCGCCTCGGGGGTCTCATCGCGCGCAGCGACACCCGTGCCACCGGTCGTGAGGACCAGCGCACAGCGGTCGACGTCGCTGAAATGCCGCAGGCGCTCCTCGATCAGCGGGCGATCGTCGGGGACGATCTCGCGGGCGGCGATCTCGCCGCCGATCTCGCGCGCGAACTGCTCGAGGCGATCGCCGCTGGCGTCGTCCGCGCCGCTCGCCGCGCGCGACGTGCTGACCGTGAGGATCGCGACGCGCAATGCTCAGGCCTCCTCGTCGAGGCGCCAGTCGTGGCGCCCGCCGGTCTTCTCAAGCAGCACGACCTCCTCGATGGCGACCCCGCGCTCGAGCCCCTTGACCATGTCGTAGACGGTCAGCGCGGCGACGGAGCAGGCGACCATCGCCTCCATCTCGACGCCCGTCTGCGCCGCCACCGCGACCTCGGAGATCAGCTCCACGAGACCGCCCGGGACGTCGACGCTGGCCTGCACGTCGACGAAGCTGAGGGCGATTGGGTGCGTCAGCGGGATCAGCGCGGCGGTCTGCTTCGCCGCCAGGATGCCGGCGAGCCGGGCGGTGCCGAGCACCTCGCCCTTGGGAGCGTTGCCGGTGGCGATCGCCGACGCGGTCTCGACCGACATGCGCAGCCTCGCCCGAGCCCGCGCGCGCCGCTCGCTGACCGCCTTGGCCCCGACGTCGACCATGCGCGCATTGCCGCCGGCATCGAGGTGCGTGAGGCGTGGTTCGCTCATTGCTCGACCGGCCCGTTGATCGTCGCTCCCGACACCCAGCGCGCCTCGCCGCGCTCAACCTCCTGCTTCCAGATCGGCGCCTGCGCCTTGATCCGGTCGATCAGCTCGCGGGCACCGGCGAAGGCTGCCTCGCGGTGACCGGCGGCGACGGCGACGACCACTCCCGGCTCCCCCAGCCCGACGCGACCGATCCGGTGCTCGGCGGCGGCCGCCTCGAGGCCGTGACGCTCGACGCACTCGCTGGCGATTCGCGCCATCTCCTGTTCGGCCATCTCACGGTAGGCCTCGTAGTCGAGGAACTCAACGTCGCGGACCGTCCCCTCGAAGGTGACGATCGCTCCCGCGCTCGGCCGGCGCACCAGGTCGGTCACGCGCGCGGCGACGATCGGCTCGTCGCTGACGCGCACATGCGGCCCGCCACCGCCGCTGACGGGCGGCAGCAGCGCCAGCTCGTCATCGGCATGCAGCGGCGTGTTCGCGCTGACGAGCTCACGGTTGACCGCCATCCGCACCGGCAGCCGCGCGAGCAGCTCCCCGAGCGGTGGGCCCTGGGAGAGCTCCGCCAGCGCGTCGGCCACCGTGGCCCCGTCGGCGAGCACGGCTTCGATCGAGTCGGCGCCGGCCCGCTCGCGCAGTTGGGCGAAGAGTCGAATCCGCACCACCATCCAACCAGCCTACCCCCCGGCGGCTGCGAGCTCTTCCGGGGTATTGATGTTCAGGCACAAGCGAGCCGGATCCCCGAAGGGCTCGAGCTCGGCCTCGGCGAGAACGCGCGCGCCCAGCGCGCGCGCGACCTCGCGCATCGGCGCCTCGCGCGCCAGTTGCGCCTCGAACTGATCGAGCAGCGAGGAGCTGTAGCGGCCGAGCAGCGGCTGGATCCTGCCGCCGGCGGCAGCGACCGCGAAGGGTGCATCGAGCGCCGACAGCCAGGCCAGCAGCCCGCCGGTGAGGAACGGCATGTCGCAGGCGCAGACGACCACGGCCGGCACCGCCGCGGCGTGCAGCCCGGCCACGATGCCGCACAGCGGGTGGTGCGGGGCGGGCGGCTCGAAGACCAGCCGGCAGTCCAGCGGCGGCAGCACGGAGTCGCGCTTCGCCACGACCAGGGGCTCGAGCCCGCCGGCGCGCACCGCGTCGAGCACGTGCTCGATCAGCGGGCGACCGGCGAGCAGGACGCCGGCCTTGGCGCCGCCGAAACGGCTGGCGCGCCCGCCGGCCAGGACGACCGAGGTACCCATCGCGCTATCGTCGCCTGATCATGCCACGTGCGCAACTGCTCGACGGCCACGGCCGCGCCATCAGCGATCTGCGCCTGTCGGTCACGGACCGCTGCGGGTTTCGCTGCCAATACTGCATGCCCGCGGAGGGTATGCGCTGGCTCGAGCGCTCCGATCTGCTGACCTTCGAAGAGATGGAGCGCCTGGTCAGGGTGCTCGTCGAGATGGGTGTCCACGATGTCCGCCTGACCGGCGGCGAGCCGCTGGTGCGCCGCGAGCTGCCGCGGCTGGTCGCGATGCTGGCAGCGATTCCGGGGTTGTGCGAGCTGGCGTTGACGACCAACGGCTACCAGCTCGAGCGCGATGCCGAGGCGCTGGTGTCGGCCGGCGTGACGCGCTTCAACGTGTCGGTCGATTCGCTGCAGCGCGAGCGGTTCAGCGAGATCACGCGCCGGGACGCGCTGGACAAGGTCCTGCGCGGCCTCGAGGTGCTCGCCTCGTTCCCCGATGCGCACCCGATCAAGGTCAACGCCGTGGCGATGCGTGGCTTCACCGAAGCCGAGGTGATCCCGTTCGCGCAGTTCGCCCGCGAGCATCCCTATGAGGTCCGCTTCATCGAGTTCATGCCGCTCGACGCCGACCACGCCTGGACGCCCGACGACGTGCTCAGCGGCGAGGAGATCCGCGCGGCGATTCACGCCGTGTTCCCGCTCGAGCCCGAGCCGCGCAAGCCGAGCGCGACGGCACGCACCTATCGCTTCGCCGACGGCCGCGGCCGGATCGGCTTCATCAACCCCGTCTCCGAGCCGTTCTGCGGCGACTGCAACCGGATCCGCGTCACCGCCGACGGCCAGTTGCGGACCTGCCTGTTCTCGCTGCGCGAGACCGACCTGCGAAGCGTGCTGCGCAGCGGCGCCGGTGACGACGAGCTCGAGACGGTGCTGCGCGACGCGGTCTGGCGCAAGGAGCTCAAGCACCACATCGGCGACCCGGGCTTCGTGCAGCCGGCCCGCACGATGTCGGCGATCGGCGGCTAGCGCTGCGGCAGGAGCCTCGCGTGCGCCCGCGAAGGCGCGCGGGACCGGCCGAGCGGAGCCCGGCTGCGCCCCTACAGCAGCTCGACCAGCACCTGCTCGCCGGCAGCCACCAGCCCGACACCGGCCGGGACGATCGCGAAGGCGTCCGCGCCAAGCAGCGAGGTCAGGATGTGCGAGCTCTGCGGCCCGGTGGTGATCGCATGCCAGCCGTCGGGGCGCAGCTCGAGCTGGCAGCGCACGGCCTGCACGCGCGACGGCTCGCGTTCGCAATCCTCGTCGAGCGTGGCCACCGTCCGCGCGCGCTGCGGGCTCTCGCCGGCAAGCGCCTGCAACGCCGGCCGTGCGAACAGCAGGAACGTGACGAGCGAGGACACCGGGTTGCCCGGCAGCCCGAAGACGAGCGTCGCCCCGCGCGTCCCAAACGACAGCGGCTTTCCCGGCTTGAGCGCGACGCCGGCAAAGCGCCGCGTCACGCCGAGGCTTTCGAGCACGTCGCTCACGTGGTCGTGGCGGCCGACCGACATGCCGCCGGTGATCACGGTCACGTCCGCCTCCAGCGCGGTGGCGATCGCCGAGCGGATCAGCGCCGGATCATCGCGCGCGTGCGCTACCGAGACAGTCCGGCCACCGGCGCGCTCGACGAGCGCCGGGATCACGTAGGCCCCCGAGTTCCGGACCGCGCCGGGCACGAGCGGCGCGTCCACCCCGACCAGCTCGTCACCCGTCGTCACCACCGCGACGCGCGGACGAGGACCCACGACGACGCTCGCGCGACCGACCGACGCGAGCACCCCGAGCTCGGCCGGACCGATTCGCACACCCGGCTCGAGCACGAGCGCGCCGGCGCGCACGTCGTCCCCGGCGTGGCGCAGGTCGCGGCCGCGCTCGACGCTGACGAGCAGCTCGACGGTGGCGTCCCGGCGCCGCGTGTCCTCGACGCGCACGACGGCGTCCGCGCCCTGCGGGATCTCCGCGCCGGTCGATATCGCGCACGCCTCTCCGGCGCCGATCGTCACGCCCGCCGGCGCCCCGGCCCGCGACTCGTCAACGATCCGCAGCAGCACCCCGGCGCCGGTGTCGTCCGCGCGCACGGCGAATCCGTCCATCGCCGAGTTGTCGAACGGCGGCACGTCGCCCGGTGCCCGCACCTCGTCGGCGAGCACGCGTCCGAGGGCGCCGTCCAGCGCGACCGCCTCGGGCTCGAGCCGCTGTGCGCACTCGAGCACGAGCGAGCGTGCCTCCTCGAACTCGATCAGCTTCGCGGCCACCGGAGGGCAACTCTAGTGCGCGGCGCGCGAGCCCGGGCGAGCCGGGCCGTCGGGACCCTGCGATAATGCGGGTCGTGTCGAAGAATCTCGTCGAGCTCGTGCGCCGCACCCACGAGCGAAGCGCGCCGACGGCGCTTCAGGTGCTCAAGGACGCGGTGGAGGAACGCGGCGAGGTCACCGACGAGGACCGCCGCGCGGCGGCGGCGGCCTCGGGCCTGCCGGAGGCCGCCGTGTACGGCGTGTCCACCTTCTACGACGACCTGCTGGCGCCGCGCGGCCGCCGCCACCTGCGCGTGTGCACCGGCACGTCGTGCTTCGCCACGACCGCCAACGCGCACGTCGACGAGCTGCGCGAAGCGCTCGGCCTCGCGCTCGGCGAGCGGCTCGACGACGGCTCGGTGTCGCTGGCCGAGACCGTCTGCCTCGGCTTCTGCCACTCCTCGCCGGCGATCCGCGACGGCGATCTGATCGACGCCGGCGACGCCGTCGTCGAGCGCATCCTGGCCGGACGCCCGCGCGCCGCCGTCGAGCCCGAGTGGCGCAGCGTGCTCGCCGAACCGGTCCTGATCCGGCCCGGAACGTGGGCCGGGTTCGAGCACGCGCTGGCGCACCATACGCCCGAGAGCCTGCTCGAAGAGGTCAAGGTGGCGAAGGTGCGCGGCCGCGGCGGAGCGGGCTTCCCGGCCGGCGACAAGTGGGGGTTCGCGCGTGCCTCCCCGGGCGATGAGAAGTTCATCGTCGCCAACGGCGACGAGGGCGATCCCGGCTCCTACATCGACAAGTACCTGATGGAGCGCAACCCGGCGCTGGTGCTCGAGGGGATGGCGCTCGCGGGCTACGCCGTCGGCGCCGGCCACGGCTTCGTCCTGACCCGTTCGGAGTACCCGCTGTCGAAGCCCGCTCTCGAGCAGGCCGCCGCCAGCGCCCGCGAACACGGGCTGCTCGGCGAGGACATTCGCGGCAGCGGCTTCTCGTTCGACGTCACGGTGCTCGAGGGAGCCGGCTCCTACGTGGTCGGCGAGGAGACGGCGCTGCTGGCCTGCCTGGAGGGGTTGCGCGGCACCGTCTCGGCACGGCCGCCGTTCCCGGCGGTCCGCGGCCTCTACGGGCTGCCGACGGTCGTCAACAACACCGAGACGCTGGCCAACATCCCGTTCATCGCGCGCGAGGGGGCAGCCGCATACGCCGCCCTCAGCCCGGGCGCGAGCACCGGCAGCAAGCTCGTCTGCTTCAACGAGCGCTTCGCCGCTCCCGGCGTGTACGAGGTGCGCTTCGGTACCTCGATGCGCGAGCTCTGCGAGGAGCTGGCGGGCGGGATGCGCGACGGGCGCGAGCTGAAGGCGCTGCAGATCGGCGGCCCGCTCGGCGGCATCCTGCCGGCGTCGCAGCTCGATGTGGCATTCGACTTCGATCAGCTCGCCGAGCTCGGCTGCATGGTCGGTCACGGCGGGATCGTCGGCTTCGACGACCGCACCGACATGCGCGATCTGACGCGGCACCTGCTGCGCTTCGGGGCGCATGAGAGCTGCGGCAAGTGCTTCCCGTGCCGGATCGGGCTGCGCCGCGCGCACGACATGTTCGCGGAGCACCGGGCGGTTGACCGCGCCAGCCTGGAGCAGCTCCTCGAAGCGCTCGAGGTTGGCTCATTGTGCGCTCACGGCAGCGGCATGCCGGCGCCGATCCGCAGCCTGCTCGCCCACTTCGGCGACGAGCTGGGGCTCGCGTGATGCGCGTCACCGTCGACGGGCTCGCCGTCGACGTCGAGCCGGACACCACGATCCTGACCGCGATCCGAGCGGCCGGGGCAAACGTGCCGACGCTGTGCTTCGACGCGCGCCAGGACCCGTTCGGCGCCTGCCGCGTCTGCCTGGTCGGCGTCGCCGGGGCGCGCGGTCCGCTGCCGGCATGCACGACGCCGTGTCGCGACGGGATGGAGATCGATACCCGGGATGAGACCTCGCGTCGCGTCGCCACGGCGATCGTCGAGCTCGTCCTCTCCGAGTTGCCCCTGGCGCCCGAGCCGCACACCGAGCTCGCCCAGGTGGCGCGCTCGCTGGGAGTCGGGACGCCTCGCTGGCCGGGGGCCACGCACGCCACCGACCACGACGAGCGCCACCCCTACCTGGCGTTCCAGCACGAGCTGTGCATCTCCTGCGGGCGCTGCGTGCGGGCCTGCGACGAGGTCCAGGGAGCGTTCGCCCTGACCGCGACCGGCCGGGGCTTTGGCGCTAACATTGCGGCAGGCTTGGACGGCGGGTTCCGCGACTCCACGTGCGTATCGTGCGGCGCCTGTGCCGATAGTTGTCCGACCGACGCGATCACCGAGATCACCCTGCTAGCGCTATGACCGACGAACGCTTCGAGGCCAATGTCAGCACCACCTGCGGCTACTGCGGCGTCGGCTGCCGGCTGGAAGCACACGTCAGCGGCGGGCGAATCGCCTCGATCAGCCCGGCCCTGGACGGCCCGGCGAACCTCGGTCACACCTGCCTGAAGGGGCGCTTCGCCCATCAGTTCTCGCGCTCGCGCGAGCGCCTGACCACCCCGCTGGTCCGCGAGGGGGGCGGCTTCCGGCTCGCCACCTGGGAGGAGGCCGTCGGGCGGATCGTCAGCGAGCTCGAGCGGATCAAGACGCAACACGGACCCGACGCGATCGCCGGGCTCGCATCCTCGCGCGCGACCAACGAGGACTGCTACGCGATGTCGCGGTTCATGCGCGCCACGATCGGCACCAACAACATCGACAACTGCTCGCGCGTCTGCCACTCGCCGACCTCGTACGCGCTGCGGCGCTCGCTCGGGCTCTCCGGCGCCACGGGCTCGTTCTCGGACATCGACGCGGCCGACGCGGCGATCATCATCGGCGCGAACCCCACCGAGGGCCATCCCGTCGTCGGCGCACGGATCAAGCAGGCGACGTTGCGCGGGCTGCGACTGGTGACGATCGACCCGCGTCGGATCGAGTTGGCCGACTACGGCGTGCTGCATCTCTCGCCTCGGCCGGGCACCAATGCCGCGGTCATGCTCGGGCTCTGCCATGTGGCGGCCCGCGACGGCCTCACCGACCGTGCCTTCATCGAGACGCGCACCGAGGGGCTCGAGACGCTCGAGGAGCTGCTCGTGGCCTACTCGCCGTCCGCTGTCGAGGAGATCACCGGCGTTCCGGCGGCCGACATCGAGGCGGCCGCCCACATCTATGGCGAGGCCGCCAACGCCTCGATCCTCTGGGGTCTCGGCGTGACCGAGCACAAGTACGGTTCGGAGGTTGCGCAGCTGATCTGCAACCTCGCGCTGATGACCGGCAAGCTGTGCCGGGCCGGCTCGGCGCTGCTCCCGCTGCGGGGGCAGAACAACGTCCAGGGCTCCTCTGACATGGGTGCGCTGCCGGACACCTACACCGCCTAC
>DATLQS010000031.1:0-12658 GCA_035535075.1 Solirubrobacteraceae bacterium | reverse complement strand
ACTGACGCGGCAGCGCACCGCACGCGCGCACGGCCACTGGTGGGCCGTGCGCGCGTTGTCGCCTGCGGTGCGCCACACGAAAGTTCGGTGCGCCGAGCGACGGGTGGTCGGCTCAGGCGAGTACGTCGGCGCGGATCATCGAGGCGGCCTCGACAGCGGCGGCGCGCGAGTGCACGCCGAGCTTCTTCAGCACGTTCTTCACGTGACTGTTGACGGTTTCCGGTGACAGATACAGGGAGTCGGCGATCTCGCGAGTGCTCGATCCGCCGCAGATCAGGTCCAGGATCTCCCATTCGCGGTTGGTCAGCGTGCTCTTGACCGGTCGCGTCCCGGTTCCGTCGGCGGGTGTGCGGCGAAGCCGCTCGACCAGGACGCCGGTGAGCTCGGGTGAGATGATCGCGTGGCCGGCGGCGACGACCGCGAGCACGCGCTTGATCGCGTCCATGTCCGCGGTCTTGACGGCAAAGCCGCTGGCGCCTGCGCGCACGGCCCGCGTCTCGAGCTCGAGGTCGGAGGCGGTCGCGAGCATCACCACGCGCGTCTCGGGGCTGCTGCGGACGATCTGGTCACACGCTTCGATCGCGTCGAGACCGGGCAGGCCGGTCGCGATCAGGACGATGTCCGGGCGGTAGTGACGCGCGAGCTCGACCACCTCGATACCGTCGGCCGCCTGGCCGATGACGGCGAAGCCGCCGTCGGAGCGCAGCGAGTCGGTCAGCGCGTGGCGGGCGAGTTGATCGCCGTCCGCCACGAGCACGCGAGGCCGGTCACCCGGTGTGCGTGCGTCCTGTGCGAGGTCCGCGTCCTCACGATTTACGGTCAAAGGGGCGGGCTCCAGCTCGCAGTCAAGGTAGCTCATGGGAGGCATTGTCGGGGTGCTGGCCGTTTGGGTCAAGGGGGTGAGTGAAAGGTTCGACGTCTGTACTAGCCGTTCGGCAGCGCGGGCGTTTTACCTCAAATCGGGCCTGTTTGCGCAGTCTGGACGCCGGTATTGCAGAGAAAACGGGCCCGCCGCGGAGACCTCGGCGCGAGACCGGCCGTGAAGGGTGTGAAAGCCATTTGGCCGTTTGTACTACCCGGGAGAGCGGCGCAAACGACCCCACGCGCCAACGCCATTCACCACCCGACCTCGCGTGTGTACGATCTGGCAGACCCCGTGGAAGGTATGACCAGTGCTTGAAGTGACCAACTCCCGCTTTTCAGGTGACGACGTCGGCAGTCTCGCGAGCGACGTGCTCACCGAGCTCTACACGGTCGTCTGCGGCCATCGGCCCACGGCGGTACGCGCGTATCACGAAGACGACGCGCTGCTGCTGATGCTCCGCTTCGACCCGGAGGCCATCGGCGTCGGCCCGCTCGACGTTTCCGACGGGCTGCTGGATTCGGCGTTCGCCGCGATGCCCGGCATGATCGCCTCGGCGATCGAAGCACGCACCGGCCGGTGGCTGCTCCCGGGCAGCCTCTCCGTGTGCGTCGAGCGCGGCCTCGCCGTGTTCGCATTCAGCGCGATGGACGATGACGCCGACGAGCACTCCGACGACGATCTCTTTCGAATCGACGCCGTTGCGCCCGCGACGAGCACTCGACCCGCGCTCCGCCTGGCAAGCTGAGCCGATCGGGCGCGGCGGGCGAACTCGCGCCGAGCGCACCGACGCTCCTCGAGTACCGCACGCGAAGGGCCGCTCTCGAGGAGTGCTCGGCCACCGCGTTCCCGACGCGCGGCGGGGCGGCAGCGACGGGCTGCCACGTTGATCTAGCCGTACGTACGAACGCTTCCGCGAGGCATTTGACCTGCCGGCGCAGCGGTGGCGATGATCTCGTGCTGCGAGCCGATGCGTGTCACACCGCCGGCCGCGCAGCGAGCTCAACTCGACACAGGGAAACACGGCGATGGACGGCGAGTCGGTCAGTGGCGGCAGGACGGTCCCGGAGCGTATCCGCGTGATCGTCGCCCACGCCGATCCCGCCACTCGCCGAGCGGTCCGTGACGTGCTTGGCGACGCCTCCGACTTCGTGGTCGTCGCCGACGCCGACGACGGCGTCGCGGCCGTGGAGCTCGCCCTGTTCTACCGCCCGGAGATCGTGCTGATGGACGTGGCGATCCCACGGCGGGACGGGATCGCCGCGGCCGCGCTGATCGCGGCTGGCGCGCCGTCGGTCAGTGTGGTGATGTTCTCCGACCGAGACGATTCCGCGACGGCCATGGCCGCGCTGCGCGCCGGTGCCTGCGGCTTCCTCTCGGCGGTGCTGGACCTGCGCACGCTTGCCGACTCGCTGCGCGCCGTCATGGCCGGCGGTGCGGCCGTGTCGGCGCGCCTCGCGAGACACCTCGTCGACCTGGTTCGCGAAACTCCCGAGACCGGCGTGGGCCTGCGCCCGGTCAGGAGCTCGCTGACCAGGCGCGAATGGGAGGTCCTCGACATGATCTGCGCCGGCATGTCGACGCGGGAGATCTCGAGCGCGCTGTTCGTGGCCGAGGACACGGTCTACGGGCATGTCAAGCACATGATGCGCAAGCTCGGCGTGAAGTCGCGCGCCGAGGCGGTCAGCGTGGCGGGGATGCTGCGCCAGATCGTCGACGGCGTCTGATCGCACCGCACGCCGGGCCGCCTCCGGCCCGCTGACCCTCGCGTCGCGCCGGTAACGAGCGGTCGGCTACGGCGCCGGGTACGTGGTGGCGCCGCGCCCGGGGAGCCGGAACGAGATCGTCTTCGGCGCGAAGGTGGTCGTCGCGTAGATGTTGCTGCGTACGACGACGGTCCGCGCGCCCCCGCGAGCGCCGTGAATCGTCACGGCCGACACGCCGTCAGGCACGAGGCCGACGATGAACTGGCTGCTGATGCGGGGCGGCGCCGTCGGGCGCCCGCCGTGCAGCGCGCCGGTGGGTCGCAAACCGACGATCAGGGCGCCGCCGATCGCCTGCTGCGTGGTCCGGCACTGCCAGTAGGAGAGGCCGCTCTTGAACAGCATCCGCAGGCACACGTTGCCGTTTGCCGGCACGACCGAGAGCAGACGCGGCGCCAGCGCTCCGGCGGGCACCGCGACCGATCGCGCGAGCGACGGATTCGAGCCGAGCGGGCCGGCACCGGCATGCAGTGTCGCGAAGGAGTCGCCCGGGCGTCGAGGGCGCCGCAGAACCGCGAAGAACGCCGATTCGGCCGGCGCGATCGCGTGGATCTCGGGTCGCGTCGCCGGGATCGAGCGGGTGAACGGCGGGGGCGAACTGGAGCCCGCGGTCAGCGTGCCCACCACGGCGGCGATTCCCGCCGAGACCACGAGCACTGCGACGGCACGAAACGCCAGCGAGGAGCGGGACAACGCCGCAGCTTCAGTTCGGGCAAGCGGCGGGGCTGAGGAGGTGCCTGGTGCTACGGGCACCCCTGGTTGTACACCTCGGTGCCGTTCATGTAGAGCCAGTACGGTGAGGCGTTGTAGATCAGCCCCCGCAATGTCTGCCAGCCCGGATAGCACTCCTCGGTCTGGCCGCCGCCGCAGGCCCAGCCGGGCGAAACGCCGTTGCCGTAGCGGTCGACGGCTACCTCGCAGACCCATGAGCCGCTGCCCGTGTCGTCATAGACCAGGTCGGCCGTGAGGTTGTGCGCCGGGCCTTCGCATTCGCCGCCGCTCGGCTGCCAGCCGATGCAGTAGTTGGTCCAGGTGGCCGACGCGTGCTGGCTGGCGACGAGGAACCCGACCAGCGCACCGGCCAGGGCGAGCGCGAGCAGCACCGTACGAGCACTGCGCAGATGTCCAATGCGGTGGCTCAAGGTCCCCTGCCGGTATCGCCTGCAAGATGTGCTGCGACACCAACCTAGACAGGGGCCGAGAAGGCGTCCAACACAGATCGACTATCGAACGGTCGCCGATCCGTATGGGTTCGGCCCCAGTCCGGGGAGTCCTCCGTGGTTCGCCCGCGCCGGCGTCATTCCTGCACCACCCCCGGCCGGGATGGATGTCCCATCGGCCCGCGTCCGGACAGGCGATCGGCGCCGCCATGTCGCGCGGCGGCCGAGGTCAGCTCGCGCCGGAGAAGGTCACCGTCGGGCTGGCGGTCGGGCCGGCCGGCAGTGTTGCGTCGAAGAAGTTGTTCTGGACCGGCGCCGACACCTCGACGCCGCCGGCCGCGATCGTCACCGCCGAGACGCCATCGGGCGCGAGGCCGAAGACCTGGCCGAAGGCGATGTTGCGAGCGGTACCGGCGCGAACCTGGGCGAGCGTGTAGCAGTTGACCGCGAAGGCGCCGGACTGCACCGCGTACAGGCACAGGGCGTCGGGGATCGCCGTGGGCGATGCCAGGCTCGGGCGACGTTCGGCGACCGGCACCAGCACGAAGCCGGTGCTGCCGCCCGCCAGCACCCGAATGTAGTTCGTCCGCACACCGCTCGTGGAGGCGTTGATCGCCCGCAGCGCGCCGCTGGCGAGCGCGCCGCTGCGGTCCGCGGGGCTCTGCTCGCGCCTCAGCACGCCGAGCGCGCTGAGCTGATCCTGCGGCGGAGCGCTGGCGCTGACCGTCGGGGGAGCCTCGCCGAAGCGCGAGTCCCCGAGCACCGGGGTCCACAGCGCGAGCGCCGCCACCGCCGTGCCGGCGAAGGCGGTCAGCGAGAGGCCGACGATGATCGGACGGCTGAGCCGCGGGATCAGCGCACCGGGCAGCCGCAGTCCCCGCGTGCGGCGCGCCGCCGGCGCGTCGGCGAGTCCCCGGCGGGCGGCGGCCAGATCGCCGGCGGCGCGGGTCAGCTGGAGGCCGAAGCGCACGCGGAAGTCGCGCAGGGCCAGGACGCGGGCGAGCGGCCGATGCTCCGGCGGGAAGCCGAGCCGGGGCAGCCGCAGCGCCCATCCGCGGCGCGCCGGCGCGCCCAGCGGCCGGCGGGCGGCGGCCAGCTCGCCGGCGGCGCGGGTCAGCTGGAGGCCGAAGCGCACCCGGAAGTCGGCTGAGTTCGCGGCGAGCAGCGACGCCGATGCGGCGGCGAGCTGGAGGCCGAAGCGATCGCGGAAGTCGCTCATTTGTTGCTGTTCACCCGCGCTCGCAGGGTGCTCAGGGCACGGCTCACGCGCTTGCGGACGACCGCCTCGGAGCACTCCAGGTCGCGGGCGATCTCGTCGTACTCGCGCTCGTCGATGACGCGCGCGCGGAGCGCCTGAAGCTGGTCGGCCGGCAGCAGGTCGGCGAGCTGGCTGACGAGGTCGCTCGCGCTGAGCTCGTCGACGAGCGCGAGGTCGCTGTCGTCGAGCACCAGCGGCTCGAGACCCAGCTTCTCGCGCGCGGCGGCCTCGACCCGGCCACGGCGGTAGCTCTCAAACAGCTTGTTGCGGGCGATGCCGAGCAGCCAGGCCACCGGGACCTCGAGTTGCTCGGGCTCGGTATCGGCGTGCAGGGCGAGCAGCGCGGCGGCGAAGGTCTCGGCCATCAGGTCGGCGGCGACCTCCGGGCTCGACGTTCGGCGGCGAAGGAAGGCGAGCACGACATCCACGTGGCGCTCGTAGAACACCGTGAAGGCCTCGGGCTCGGTGGTCAGGGCGAGCGCCAGCAGCTCCTGGTCGGTACGCCGGTCGGGTCGCGGCCTAGCCATCCTCGAAGTGCGCGCCGGGCGCTCGGGCAATCTGCGCGCCTCGCTCGCGCGCAGCGCGGCGGCGACGAGCCGCCAGAGGGACGGTAGCCCGAACGCGGGGCGCTCGATCGCGAGACCGCCGCCCGCACCCGCGGGCACCGGTTGGCAGGCCATCATCCGACCGCCAAGTAGCCGTCGCTGCACACATCCAACGCAGTCTGAACGAAGCTACGGACCGCAGCAACAGTGCCGCTGCGCCGCCAGACGATCGCCACGACGCTCGGCGGAGCGTCGAGCAGCGGGATGTGCACGAAGCCCGCGTTGCGCAGCGAATCCGCCAGCGACTCGGGCATCACGCCGACGCCGTGGCCGGCGGCGACGCGGATGATCAGCTCCTCGATGCTCGCCGCGGCCGGCGCCGAGGCGCGCGCCGCATCGGTCAACCGGGGCGCGACCGCGAGATCGGCGTTCCAGCCGCCGTGCGTGCCGCGCGGCAGCACCAGCGGCTCGCCACGCAGGTCGGCCAGCGTCAGGGTCTCGCGGCGGGCCAGCGGGTGATCGGCGCCGAGCACGGCGACGCGGGGCTCCTCGAAGATGATCTGGCTCTCGAGCGACGGGTCGCCGACCGGCAGGCGCACCACCGCGACATCGACGGTGCCGTCGCCGAGCTCGCCGGCGCCCTCGCCCCACGACAGCGAGGTCAGGTCGAGCTCGATCTGCGGCTGGGATTCGCCGAATTCACGCACGAACCGGGTCGTCGCGACCACCGTCGTCGCGTCGAACCCGACGCGCAGCCGGCTCTGCTCGCCCCGCGCCTGGGTCTCGATCTCGGCCAGCGTCTCGGCGTACAGCGCGAGCACGCGCCGCCCGCCACGCAGCAGCGTCTCACCGGCCGCCGTCAGCGCGACGCTGCGTGACGTGCGGCGGAACAGCTCGACGCCGAGCTGGCGCTCGAAGGTGCGAATCGCCGTGCTCAGCGGCGGCTGCGCGATGCCCAGGCGCTTGGCGGCCCGGCCGAAGTGCAGCTCCTCGGCCACCGCGATGAAGTAGCGCAGCAGCCGCAGCTCCCCGGTGATCGGGACCGCGGTGCGCTCGCCGCCGAGCTCGCTCGCGGCCGCGAACGGCTGGCCTGCCGGAGTCGGCCCAGGAGTCATCGCCGCGTCGTCCATCGTCAGGTACGTAGCGCGGCAGCGGGGGTTTGTGACCGCTGGGCGCTGGCTTCCAACAACCGTCGAGCGCGATCGGCGTTATGTCGACCAGCGGCCTGCCGAGGCCCAAACGGCGGGCTTTCGGCGTGCGACACCCGGCCAACCGGGACCGACCCGGTGCCCGCGGTCCCCGCCGCTCGGCCCTCGCCGCGGTCCGCGCGAAGCGGCCGGCGGCTCTAGTCGAGGAACTCCTCGCTGCGCGAGCGGTCGATGTCGTCGTCGTGGCGGTTGCGGGGGCTGAACACGAAATGCCACAGCGCCCAGCAGGCCCCGTAGCCGACCGCGAGCACGAGGAACCCACCGACGGCTTCGAGACCGGCCGAGACGGCGAGGGGCTCCATCGCCGGCACGCTACAGCCTGGCATCCCTTGTCGGCGACGTCCGGTACGCTCGCCGCGTGGGCAGCCCGCCAGGACAGGATGCCCCGGTGGCCCCAGGCCGCTTGCGCGAGTCGCCCAGGCGCCGCATGGGCAGACACCCGGGCAAGCGCGCAATCGCGCTCACGGCGACGATCGTGCTCGCCGCGGTGTTCACCTATCTCGCCGTTCGCGGCGTGCACTGGCACAGCGCCTGGCTGGCCCTCAAGGCGTGTGACGCGTGGTGGCTGGTCCCGGCGATGGTCGCCTTCGCCGCCCAGACGGTGATGCGGGGCATGCGCTGGCGCTCGCTGTTCGCGCCCGGGAGACGGCCCGGACGCCTCCCGATCCTCGCTGCGACGATGATCGGCTACCTGTTCAACAACATCCTGCCGGCGCGCGCCGGCGAGGCCGCGCGGGTCGTGGCGCTGGCCCAGCGGACCGGGACGCCGGCCGCCGAGATCGTCGGCACGGTCGTCGTCGAACGCGCCTACGACGTCCTCTCGATCCTGATCATCTTCTTCTGCGCCTCGCCGTGGCTCCCGCACGAGAACTGGTTCGGGACGGCGGCGATCGTCGCCGGCATCGCGGCGGTGGGGCTCGGCGCCGTCATCTGGGTGCTCGCGGTCCACGGCGACCGCCCGCTGCGCTTCGTCGTGCGGCCGCTCGGACGGCTGCCGGGCCTCTCGGTCGAGCGCGTCGAGCGCGAGGCTGCAACGCTCGCGGAGGGCCTCTCGGGCCTACGTGAGCGCCGCGTCGCGGTCGAAGCCCTGGCCTGGAGCATCGCCGCCTGGATGACCTCGGCGCTGTGGGCGTGGCTCGTGCTGCTGGCCTTCCAGCCGGCGCTCGGTTTCGGCGCCGGCGTGCTGGTGACCGTCGTGATCGGCCTGTCGATGATCATCCCGTCGCCGCCGGCGGCCGTCGGCGTGTTCGAGGCCGCGGGCGTGCTCGCGCTGCACGCCTTCGGCGTTTCCCAGAGCGCCGCGCTCCCCTACGCGCTCGTCCTGCACGTCTCGAACTTCGTCCCGCTCGTGCTCGTCGGCGCCATCACGCTGCACTCAGCGGCCCGTCAACCCTCTCAAATGCGAGGGAGCGCGACCTATACTTGATCGGTCCCCGGCCCGACGGAGAGCGCGCTCGTGCAGGAAATGGTCATCTATGGCGTCAGCTTCGACATGGTCGGCAAGCAGCCGATCGTCCTGCTGAAGACCGCTGACGGCAACAAGTTCCTGCCGATCTGGATCGGGCATCCCGAGGCCGCGTCGATCCTGATGAAGCTCCAGGGCGCGACCACGCCGCGGCCGATGACCCACGACCTGCTCTGCGACGTGCTCGGCGAGCTCGACGTCCGCTGCACGCAGGTCGCCGTCACCGAACTGCGCGACAACACCTTCTTCGCCCAGATCACCCTGCAGGTCGCCGGCCGCGAGCTCGAGATCGATTCGCGCCCGAGCGACGCGATCGCGCTCGCCGTCCGCGTCGGCGCGCCGATCTTCGCCGCCGAGGAGGTGATCGCGGACTCCGCGATCGAGTTCGAGCACGAGGTCGAGGACACCGACGACGTCGTCGAGAAGTTCAAGGAATTCCTCGACCAGGTCACGCCCGAGGACTTCGCCGCCGGCGACAGCTGAGCGTCCTCGGTTTTCGCCGCGCGAGAACCTCCGGGCGGGGTGCGGGCTCGCCCGGTTCGCGGTGCGGCGGTCCGCTCTACGGCCGAACGGCCGACGACAGGACCCGTTCGACGACCTCGTCGAAGCCGAGGCCCGCGGCGTCGGCGGCCTGGGGGAACAGGCTCGTCTCGGTCAGGCCCGGGATCGGGTTGATCTCGAGCACGATCGGCCCGTCGTCGCCGAGGATCATGTCGACGCGCGCGAAGCCGCGGCAGGACAACAGCTCCCACGCCGCCAGCGCGATCTCGCGCACCCGCTCGGCGACGTCGGGCTCGAGCACCGCCGGGCAGACGAACTCGGTTCGCCCGATCTCGTAGCGCGCCGCGAAGTCGTAGAACTCGGGGCCCTGCGGGACCGCCTCGACGATCGGCAGCGCCAGCGCCGGGCCGCCGTCGGGCCCGGCGAGCAGCGACACCGCGAGCTCGCGCCCCGCGACGTAGCGCTCGAGCAGCACCCGCGTCCCGTAGGACAGCGCCGCGACCAGCGCGGTCGGCAGCTCGGCCGCCGAGCTGGCGAACTTGACTCCCAGCGACGATCCCTGCGAGACCGGCTTGACGACCAGCGGAAAGCCGAGCCGCTCCTCGATTCCGGGCAGCGCCTCGCCCGCGCCCAGCTCGTGCAGGGCGATCTCGCCGAGCACCACCCAGTCCGGTGTCGGCAGCCCGCCGTCGCGCAGCGCGTGCTTGGCCAGCACCTTGTCCGAGCAGCGCACGCAGGCGTGGACGGTCGAGCCGGTGTAGGGGATCCCCAGCACCTCGAGCAGCTCCTGCACCGTGCCGTCCTCGCCGCCGCGGCCGTGCAGGGCGATGAAGGCGACGTCCGGGCGCGCCTCGTTGAGTCGCGCCACCAGGTCCATCCCGACGTCGATCGGGACGATCTCGTGCCCGAGCCGCTCGAGCGAGGCCTCGACGCGGGCCCCCGACGCCAGCGACACCTGACGCTCCAGCGAGCGTCCCCCCTTCAGCACCGCGACGCGCGTCATGCCCCGCGCGAGCGCCGGCCCTCCACCGCTCCGCGGCGCGGAAGCTCGAGGATGTCGGCCAGCGGCCCGGCGCCCGCGTCCCGGCCGGCCGCCGGCGCGGCGGGGGTGGCGCGGTGCCCGGTCAGCGTGCCGTAGAGCGCCACCTGCTGCGCGACGATCTTGCCGATCCGCCGGACGCCCTCGCGGATCTCCTCCTCGGTCGAGCTCGAGAAGTTCAGTCGCATCGAGGAGCGCCCGCGACCGTCGGCGAAGGCCGCCTCGCCGGGCACGAAGGCGACGTTCTCGGCCAGCGCGCGCGCCAGCAGGTCGGTGGTGTTGATGTAGTCGGGCAGGGTGACCCAGATGAACAGGCCGCCCTGGGGATGGGTCCAGCTCGCCGCCGCCGGCAGGTGCTCGGCGAGGGCGTCGAGGATCACGTCGCGGCGGCGGTGGTAGATCTCGCGCAGCGACGCGACATAGGGCCGCCAGTCGCCGGACGCGAAGTAGGCGGCGACGAAGTGCTGGGCCAGCGTCGAGGAGCACAGGTCGGCGGACTGCTTGCCGAGGATCAGCTTGGCGAGCAGCGGCCGCGGCGCGACGAGCCAGCCGACCCGCACGCCGGGCGAGAGGATCTTCGACATCGTGCCCGTGTAGATCACGAAGTCGCCCACCTCCGTCGAACCGGCGGGCACCTCGAGCGAGCGCAGCGTCGGCAGCGGATCGCCCTCGTAGCGCAGCATCCCGTACGGGTTGTCCTCGAGCACGATCAGCTCGCGTTCGCCGGCCAGCGCGACCAGCCGGCGCCGGCGTTCCAGCGACATCGTCACGCCGGCCGGGTTCTGGAAGGTCGGAATCGTGTAGATGAACTTCGGCCGCCGTCCCTCGCGGTCCAGGCGCGCGAGCGTCGCCTCGAGCACGTCGATGTTCATCCCGTCGGCGTCCATCTCGACCTGGATCACCTCGGCCTCGTAGGCGCAGAACGTCGGCACCGCCCCGGGGTAGGTCGGCGCCTCGGCGATCACGACATCGCCCGGGTCGATCAGCGCCTTGGACACCAGGTCGATCGCCTGCTGGCCGCCGGTCGTGACGATGACCTCGTCGGGATCGACGAGCATGTCCTCGGCGGCCATCACCGCGCAGATCGCCTCGCGGACGCCGACGAGACCCTCGCTCGGGCCGTACTGCAGCGCCTGGGCCGTCGGGATCTCCGCCATCAGGCGGGCGAACAGCGCCGGGTCGAAGGTCGAGGTGTCGGGCAGCCCGCCGGCCAGCGAGATGACCTCCGGGCGCACGGTCACGGCCATCAGGTCGCGCATCGCCGAGGAGCGCATCACGCGCGTGCGGCTGGCGAACAGGCCGGCGTAGCGCTCGAGCTCGTGCGCCGCGGACCGCGGCGGCCGCCGCTCGCTCATCGCGCGGATGTGCGGTCAACTATCGTCATGATCGCCTGCACGCTAGCGCACGATGAGCCTCTTTCTCCACATCTGCACGGGTCTTGGCCTCGCGCTCGCCGCCGGAATCCGCCCCTTCACGCCGGCCTGGCTGGCCGGCGCGCTGGCCGGCGCCAACGTTCTCTTCGACTTCCACGGCACCGATTACGCGTTCCTGCAATCAGCGGCCTTCCTGCTGGTGGTGGCGCTGATCTTCGTGGCGTGCGCGATGTTGAGAGTACGTGGGGTCCGTGAGCTGGTCGCGACGGCCGGGATCGCGCTCGGCGGCCTGCTGTTCGCGGCGATCCTCGCCGCCCACCACGACGCCGCCTGGCCGGGGCTGATCGCCGGCGTCCTCGCCGCCGCTCTCGCGCAGTTCGCCTCGCGCCCGATCCTGGCCGGCGCCAGCGAGCGGCTGAGCGACGGGGCGGCGCGCTTCGCGGTGCTGCTGTACGCCGACGCCGCCGCGCTGGTGCTCGCCGCGGCGTGCTGGTTCGCCGGTCCGCTCGCGCTGGTCGCGCTCGCCTTCCTCGGCCGCCTGGCCTGGCTGCGGCGCAACCGGGCCGGCGAGCGCTTCGCCGGCCTGCGGGTGCTCCGCTGAGGAGCCCGGCCAAAAAGCTCGTCCTCGCCGTGATCGATGGCGCGCGACCGCCGATGATCGAGCAGGCCGCATCCGACGGGCACGCGCCGGCGCTCGCGACGCTGATCGAGCGCGGGCGCTATGTCCCCGACGCGATCGCGGCGTTCCCCTCGGTCACGCCGGTGTGCGCCGCGACGATCGCGACCGGGCTCGGGCCCGACCGCCACGGCATCCCGTCGATGAACTGGTATCACCGCGCCGAGGCCCGCTACGTCGAGTACGGCTCGAGCTTCCGCGCGGCGCTGCGCTTCGGCCTGGGCCGCCAGCTCACCGACCTGGTCTACAACATGAACGGCGCGCACCTCGCGCCCGACGCGCTGACCGTCTTCGAGCGCCTCGACGATGCCGGCCTGCGCACCGCCGGGACGACCTACCTGATCTACCGCGGCCGCCACGTCCAGCAGCCGGCGCAGGATTCCGCGCTGACCCGGATCGCGGCGCTGGCCCTCGTGCGCCGGCCGGTGATGGGGCCGCGGGAGCTGTTCTACGCCGACATCTTCGCGAGCCGCGACACCGGCTGCCGCGGCACCCTCGGGATGCCCGGCGTGCGCGACCAGCACGCCGGCTGCGTCGGTGAGTACCTGGTGCGCCACGACCTGTTCGACTTCCTGCTGCTGTCGCTGCCCGACAACGACAACCACTCGCACAAGCTCGGCCCCGACGCCCAGGTCGCCGCCATCGCCCAGGCCGACCGCCAGCTCGCGCGCCTGTTCACCGCCGCCGGCGGTGCCGACGCCTTTCTCGAGGAGCACGCCGTGATCGTCGTCGCCGACCACGCCCACACGCTGGTCGAGCGCTCGATCTCGCTCGGCGCGCAGTTCGCCGACTTCGACGTGCGCCGCCC
>DATLQS010000030.1:0-22561 GCA_035535075.1 Solirubrobacteraceae bacterium | reverse complement strand
CCCGCGAGCTCGCGGTTGGAGGCGATCGTGTTGGGCACCGAGGTCGACTTCATCGAGATCTTGAAGTTGGTGAACTCGAGCCGCTCCATCATCTCGACGGTCTCCTCGGCGGCGCGCACCAGCGCCTCCACGGGGTTGGAGTACTCGAGCTCGAGCAGGTGCTTGGGCAGCGAACCGGAGTTCACGCCGACGCGCAGCGGCGTGTCGGTCTCCTTGGCGCGCGCCACGACCATCGCGACCTGCTCGGGCGTGCCGATGTTCCCGGGGTTCAGGCGCACGCAGTGAGCGCCGGCATCCATCGCCTTCAGCGCCAGCGTGTAGTTGAAGTGGATGTCGGCGATCACCGGGATCGGCGAGCGCTCGACGATCGTCTTCAGCGCCACGACGTCCTGCTCGCGCGGGACCGCGACGCGCACGATGTCGGCGCCGGCGGCGGCGACGGTGTGGATCTGCTCCATCGTCGCCGCGAGATTCGCCGTCTCGGTCTTGGTCATCGTCTGCACGGCGACCGGCGCACCGCCGCCGATCAGCACCCCGCCGACGTTGATCTGCCGTTTTGAGGCCATGCCTGCAGTCTACGCACCGGCTCGACTACGCTGCCGGTTTGGCTGCTCCTGACGTGTATCCGACGGCCCGCGGGGTGCTGCCGCGCCTGGCCGAGCCGTTCGCGCAGCGCGCCCGCGCACGGCGCCATGCACGCTTCCTGGAGCTCGTCGCGCCGACGCCGGAAATGGCGATCGTCGACATCGGCTGCGGCGCGATCGGGCTGCGCGGCCTGGCGCCGGAGCTCTCGGTCACGGGTGTCGATCGCGTGCCCCGGCCCGGCTATCCGGGCCCGTTCGTCCAGGCCGACGCCAGCGAGCGGCTGCCCTTCGCCGACGGCGAGTTCGACCTCGCGTACTGCAACAGCGTGATCGAACACGTCGCGGCGGCGCGCCGGCCGGCCTTCGCGGCCGAGGTGCGCCGCGTCGCACGCGGCTGGTATGTCCAGACGCCGGCCCGCTCGTTCCCGATCGAGCCGCACTCGCTGCTGCCGGGAGCGCAGTGGCTGCCCATCGCGCTGCGCCGGATCTACTGGCGGCTCGGCGCCACAGGCGCCTGGGAGGAGGTCGCGCTGCTGGGCCGCGCCGAACTCGAGGCGCTGTTCGGCGCCGCCGAGCCCGAGCGGTTTGGACCGCTGGCGAAGAGCTGGGTCAGCGTGCGGCGGCCGTGACCGGCCGGGATCGGCGCTCAGCCGCTCAGGCGGCTGATGTCGTTGCTGACGCCGTTGAGCACGAGGAACGCGAGCAGGATCACGCCGATCGAGCTGAAGCGCCACATCGTGGCGATCGAAACGCGCTTGCCGCGGATCTTCTCGGCGAGCGACCAGACGACGTGACCGCCGTCCAGCGGCAGGAACGGGAACAGGTTGACGACGGCGAGCACGAGTGAGACGAGCGCGAGCAGGACGAGGGCGAAGCCCGGCCCGCGGGCCACGGCCTGCTGGGTGTCCTGGGCGATGCCGACCGCGCTCTGCAGCTGCTTGCGGACCTTGGAGCTGACGAGCGCGTCGAAGTAGTGGGTGACGGTCGAGGTGCCCACATCCCACATCGCGCTGGCCGAGGTGCCAAGCGCCCCGATCAGGCCGAAGTGGGCAGCCGTGTAGCCGCTGAGATCGACGCCGAGCACCATTTTCTGACTCGCGGCGCTGTAGTGGGGGGTCACGAGGACCGTGAGCGTGCGTCCCTTGCGACGGACGGTCACCCGCGTGGGCGTGGCGGCGGCGCAGCCGTCCACGGGCGCCCCGCTGCAGCGATGGACCGCCAGTTGGCCGGCCAGTGAGGAGGCGGTCACGCGATGACCGTCGATCTCGAGGATGCGGTCCCCCGCCTCGAGCCGGCCGCTCGCCCCGCTGCCCTTCATTATCGCGCCGATCGGGCTCGTGTCGAGAGCGACCAGCGTCTGCTGCGACGGGGCGAGGTTGCCGATCGCGACGGCGCCGTCAAGGCCACCCGACATCAGCACCGCGGTGAACAGCGCGAAGGCCGTCAGCAGGTTCACGGCGGGTCCCGCGAGGATCACGACAATGCGCTTCCACGGCGCCTTCATGTAGTAGCTGCGCTCGGCCAGGCGCAGGTCGAGCGTGCGCAGCTCGTCGGGGCTCATCCCGGTGATCTTCACGTAGCCCCCAGCCGGGATCGCGCCGATCTGGTACTCGGTCTCGCCCCGGCGGAAGCTGAGCAGCTTGGGCGGGAAGAACAGCGAGAACTTCTCGACGCGCATGCCGACGGCCTTCGCGGCGAGGAAGTGTCCGGCCTCGTGCAGCACGATCAGCGTGCAGAAGCCGGCGATGGCGATCACCCATGACACAGTGGAAGTCTCGCAGGCCGGGTGAGCGGCGGCTAAAGAGCCGGCGGGAGGCGGCGGCCGACGATCGCCTCGAGCCGGCCGAGGAAGCCGTCGAGCAGCAGCTGCTGCGTGCGTCCGCCGCGCACGTGGAGCGTGAGCCGCCCCATATGGTCAATACGCCGAACGCGCCGCTGCGTCACGCGCGGCGCTCACGCGAGCGCGCTGCGCGCGACCTCGCGCGCCCGCCGGTCGGCCTCGAACAGCGCCTCGAACTCGCCAAGCGGCTCGCTGCCGAGCTCGTCGAGCGCGCCCTCGATCACCGCCGCGATCCGCGGGAAGCTGATCTGGCGGGCGAGGAAGGCGTGCACCGCGACCTCGTTGGCGGCGTTCAGCACGCACGGCGCGGTCCCGCCGGCGACCGCCGCCTCGCGCGCCAGGCGCAGCGCCGGGAACGCGTCGAGATCGGGCTGCTCGAACGTCAGGCTGCCGATCGCCGCCAGGTCGAGGCGCTGCACGGCGAGCTCGGCCCGCTCGGGGTGGTGCAGCGCATAGGCGATCGGGACCCGCATGTCGGGACAGCCGAGGTGCGCGAGCACCCCGCCGTCGCAGAGCGTCACCATCCCGTGGACGATCGACTGCGGGTGCACGAGCACGTCGATCCGGGCGTAGGGAATGCCGAACAGGTGGTGTGCCTCGATCACCTCGAGGCCCTTGTTCATCAGCGTCGCGGAGTCGATCGTGATCTTGTCGCCCATCGACCACGTCGGGTGGCTGAGCGCCTGATCGACGGTGACCGTCGCGAGCCGGCTTGCGCTGTAGCCGCGAAACGGGCCGCCGGAGGCGGTCACGGTCAGGCGCTCGATCGTGCCCGGTCCGGCGGCGCGTTCGCCGGCGATCAGCTGATGCAGCGCCGCGTGCTCGGAATCGACCGGCAGGATCCGCGCGCCGGTGGCCTCGGCGAGCGTGGTGACGAGCTCGCCGCCGACGACCAGCGACTCCTTGTTGGCGAGCGCCAGGTCGAGGCCCTCTCCGAGCGTGACGATCGTCGGACCCAGTCCCGCCGAGCCGACGATCGCGTTGAGGACCAGGTCGGCGCCCGACTCGACGATCAGCTCGACGAGGCCCTGGGCGCCGGCCAGCACCGTGCCCCCCGGCCACGCCGCGGCCGCGCGCTGAGCCGAGCCCTCGTCGGTCACCGCGATCCGTGTGACCGCGTGCGCCCGCGCCGCCGCGACGAGGGGCTCCCACGAGCTCTGGGCGGAGAGGCCGACGACGGCGAGATCCTCCGAGGCCGCGACGACGTCGAGCGCCTGGATGCCGATCGAGCCGGTGGCGCCAAGGATCAGGATGCGTTTGGGTGCGCTCATCCGTGCGTCAGGATCGCGAGCCAGGCGTAGTAGCCGACGACGGTCGTGAACAGGACGGCGTCGAGGCGGTCGAGCGCTCCGCCGTGGGCGCCGAACGCCCGCCCGGAGTCCTTGACTCCCGCCTGGCGCTTGATGTAGCTCTCGAAGAGGTCGCCGACCGGCGCCGCGATCGCCACCCCGACGCCGAGCAGCACTGCATCTCCCTTCTGGAACCACGGCTGATAGAGGCTGGCGAACCACACCGCGACGATCGCGCAGAAGGCGCCGATCACGAGCCCCTCGACCGTCTTGTTCGGCGAGATCCGCGGCGCGAGCGGCCGGCGGCCGAAGCTGCGGCCGCCGAGGTAGGCGCCGCTGTCGCCGACGAAGGTGCCGACGAGCACGTCGATGAAGATCCCGCCGCCGTGCGGCAGCGCCCGCAGCAACACGGCGTGCGCCATGGCCAGGCCGACCCACCACACCCCCAGCAGCGTGACGGTGACGCCGAACATGCTTCCGCGCGGCGCGGCGAGCGTCACCAGGAAGGCCACCGGGAGCGCCGCGACCGCGACCAGCAGCACCTGGTCGCGCGTCCCGTAGTGCGCGGCGAGCAGCAGGGCGAGCAGCGCCGCGAAGCCCGCCAGCTTCGCCGGGTGGGCGCGCGCGGTCAGCCGGTAGAGCTCGTCGAGGCAGACGCACCCGAGGATCGCCAGCGCGAGCGCGAACAGCACCCCGCCGCGGGCCACGAGGAACACCGCGAGCGCCAGCGCCGGGACGGCGACGAGCACGCGCGAGCCGAGGTCGGAGCGCCGGCCGCTGCGGGACGGGCGGGGGCGTCGCGGGCGCTCGGCGGGCGAGCGGCGGCGCAGCTGACCGGAGGCCATCGTGCGCTCGCTACCGCCCGCCGTAGCGGCGCCGACGGCCGGCGTACTGCGCGAGCGACTCCTCGAAGGCCTGACGCGTGAAATCGGGCCACAGCTCGTCGCGGAACACCAGCTCGGAGTAGGCCGACTGCCACAGCAGGTAGTTGGACAGCCGCTGTTCGCCGCTGGTGCGGATGATCAGGTCGGGGTCGTGCATCTCCGGGGCGTAGAGCAGCGCCCGGAACTCATCCTCGCCGCCGCCCTCGAAGCGCCGCGCCGCGTCGAGGATCTCGGCGCGCCCGCCGTAGTTGAACGCCACGAACAGGGTGATCCGGTCGTTTTCCGCGGTCTGCTCCTCGGCCCAGTCCATCTGGCGCGCCAGCGCGGTCGAGATGCCCTCGCGGCGGCCGATGAAGCGCAGTCGCACGCCCTCCTCGCGCAGGTCCGGCGTCTCGCCCTTGATCCGGCGGCTGAACATCCGCATCAACGCGCTGATCTCGCTGGCCGGGCGCGACCAGTTCTCGGTCGAGAACGAGTACACGGTCAGCTCGCGCACGCCGAGGTCGACGGCGTCGCGCAGCCGCGCCTTGACCGTGTCGGCGCCGGCGTTGTGCCCGGCGGCGACCGAGACACCGTGCTGCCTGGCCCAGCGTCCGTTCCCGTCGGTGATGATCGCGACGTACCGCGGCCGGCCCGCGTCCTCGCTCATCAGACCTCGAGGATCTCTGCTTCCTTGCCCTTCAGCAGCGCGTCGAGATCGCCGATGCTTCCGTCGGTCAGCTTCTGCAGCAGACCCTCCGCGCGATGTTCGTCGTCGGAGCCGGTCTCCCCGGCCTCCTTCAGCTCGCGCAGGTCGTGCATCACGTCGCGGCGGATGTTGCGGATCGCGACGCGCCCCTCCTCGACGATGTGGCGTGCGACCTTGACCAGCTCGCGGCGACGCTCCTCGTTGAACTCCGGGATCGTCAGGCGCACCAGCTTGCCGTCGTTGGACGGGTTCAGCCCGAGGTCCGAGAGATTGATCGCCTTCTCGATCGCCTTGATCGACGACGCATCGAACGGCTGGATCGTCAGCAGGCGCGCCTCCGGCGCGGAGATCGTCGCCAGCTGGCGAAGCGGCGTCGGCGCGCCGTAGTAGTCGACCTGGATCCGGTCCAGCAGTGCCGGGCTCGCCCGGCCGGTGCGCACCGACCCGAGCTCGTGGCCGGTCGCCTCGACCGACTTGTGCATCCGCTCACGCGCGTCATCGAGCAGCTCGTCGATCATCGGCGTTGCAGGTAAATCGCCACCATCGCCGGGGGAGGATAACGGGTTGCGGACGCTCGGAGCGGGCGCTGCGCGGCGCGGGGCATCGGCGCGGCGGCGCGGCGCTCAGGGCGTGGCGACGAGCGTGCCGAGCGCCTCGCCGGCGAGGATCCGGCCGATGTTGTGCGGGTCGTCGACGTTGAACACGTGGATCGGCAGCCGGTTCTCCATGCACAGCGTCAGCGCGGTCGCATCCATCACCGCGAGACGGCGCTGGATCGCCTCCATGTGGGTGATCTGGGGGATGAACACGGCGGCCGGGTCGAGCGCCGGATCGGCGCTGTAGACGCCCTCGACGCCGTTCTTGGCCATCAGGATCACCTCCGCGTGGATCTCGCTGGCGCGCAACGCCGCCGCGGTGTCGGTGGTGAAGAACGGATTGCCGGTCCCCGCGGCGAAGATCACGATGCGCCCCTTCTCGAGATGGCGCATCGCGCGCCGGCGGATGTAGGGCTCCGCCACCTCCTGCACGGTGATCGCGGACTGCACGCGGGTGTGCACCCCCTGCTTCTCGCACGCGTCCTGGAGCGCCAGCGCGTTGAGCACGGTGGCCAGCATGCCCATGTAGTCGCCGGTCGCGCGATCCATCCCCTCCGCGGCGCCCTTGAGCCCGCGGTAGATGTTGCCGCCGCCGGGCACGATCGCCAGCTGCACGCCCGACTCGACGACGCCGCGCAGCGCGGTGGCGATCGCGACGACGCGCGCCGGGTCGGTGCCGTAGTCGAGCTCGCCCATCAGCGCCTCCCCCGACAGCTTCAACAGGACGCGCTTGAAGATCGGCCCGCTCATCGGCGCTGCTATTCCCCGATCACGAAGCGGGAGAACCGCCTGATCACCACGTTCTCCCCGGTCGTGGCGGCGATCTGGTGCGCCAGCTCGCCGATCGTCTTGCCCTCGTGCTTGTCGCTGTTGACGTGCGCCTGGTCGAGCAGCACGACCTCGCTGTACCACTTGGCGAGCTTGCCGGCGGCGATCTTGGCGCGGATCTCCTCCGGCTTGTCCGCCGCCTCCTGCTCGAAGATCCGCAGCTCCGCGTCGCGGACCTCGGCCGGAACCTCGTCCTGGCTGACCCAGCGCGGACCGGCCGCCGCGATGTGGGAGGCGACCTCCTTGGCGAACGCGACGAAGTCGTCGGTGCGCGCCACGAAGTCGGTCTCGCAGTCGACCTCGACGATCGCGCCGATCTTCGCGTTGTGGTGCACATAGGTCTGGATCGTGCCCTCGGCGGCGACCCGCTCGCCGCGGTCCTCGATCCGCTTGCCCTGCTTGACGCGCAGCACCTCGATGGCCTTCTCGACATCGCCGCCGGACTCGGTCAGCGCGCGCTTGCAGTCCATCATCCCGGCGCCGGTGCGCTCACGTAGCGCCTTGACGTCCTGTGCGGAGATCTCAGCCATTTGGCGCTCCCGCGGAGGCCTCCGCCTCCGCCTGCGCTTCCGGAGCTTCGCCGGGCACCTCAGGCGCTGCTGCCGCTGCTTCCGGCGCCTCGGGAGCCGGCTCGGCCTCGGGCGCAGCCGGCGACTCCGCCGCGGCCTCCGCGGGTGCCGCGGGGGCCGCCTCGGCCTCGGGGGCCGCCTCGGGCGCAGCCGGCGGCTCAGCGGGCGCTGCCGCTGGCGCTGGCTGCACCGCCGGGGTCGGGGTCTCGGCGACCGGCTCGGGGGCCGCTGGCGGCGCCTCGGGGGCCGCCTCGGGCGCAGCCGGCGGCTCAGCGGGCGCTGGCGCTGGCGCTGGCTCCACCACCGGGGTCGGGGTCTCGGCGACCGGCTCGGCGGCCGCTGGCGGCGCTTCGGCGGCCGCTGGTGCGCTCGCGGCGGCGGCCGCTCTCGCCGCGGCGGCGGCGGCTTCGGCCTCCTGGGCCGCGGCGGCGGCCTGCGCGGCCAACTCCGCCTGCTCGGCCTCGCGCTTCGCGCGCTCCTCGGCCTCGCGGCGGGCCCGCTCCTCGGCTTCGGCGCGCAGGCGCTCCTGCTCGGCACGGTAGACGCCGGCGCCCTCGCCGACGCGCTCGCCGATCGCCCGCGCGATCACCGCGCACGAGCGAATCGCGTCATCGTTGCCGGGAATCACGAAATCGATGCCGTCGGGGTCGCAGTTGGTGTCGACCAGCCCGATGATCGGGATCCGCAGGCGCTGCGCCTCGCGCACGGCGATCGCCTCGGTCTTGAGGTCGATCACGAAGATCGCCGCCGGCGTGCCCTTCATGTTCTTCACGCCGCCGAGATTCGCCCGCAGCTTCGCGAGGTCGGCCTGTGCCGAGAGCCGTTCGCGGGTCGGCAGGAGCGCGAGCTGGCCCTCGGTCTCGTAGCGCTCGAGGTCGTGCAGCCGGCGGATCCGCTCGCTCATCGTCTGGAAGTTCGTCAGCAGCCCGCCCAGCCAGCGATGGTTGACGTAGGGCATGCCGGTCGCCTCGGCGACCTCGCGCACCGCGTCGCGCGCCTGCTTCTTGGTTCCCACGAACAGCACGGCGCCGCCTCGGTGCGCGACCGTCCCGGCGAACTCGCTCGCCTGATCGAGCAGACGCTTGGTCTTCAACAGGTCGATGATGTAGATGCCGTCGCGCTCACCATGGAGAAAGCGGCGCATCTTGGGGTTCCAGCGGCGCGTCTGGTGGCCGAAGTGCACTCCAGCCTCCAGCAGCTCCTTGATTCCTGGCTGAGCCACGGTGCTGCTCCTTATTGGGTGTGATGAATGCCGCGCGGCGAGTCGTGCGGACCCTGGCTCACCGGCCCGGGCAGGACGCAGACCCTCGACGCCACGCGGGTCGAGTTGGGTGGAGCGACATGTTAGTGGTTCGCGGCGGAGGCTCGGACCCGAGCGGCGCCGGCGCGAGGCCGGGAGCCGCGTTCGCGCCCGCTCAGCCGCGGCGTGCTGCGGCCAGCGCGCGCGAGAGCGCCTCGGGCAACGGCGACTCGATCGCCAGCGGCTGGCCGCTGAACGGCTGGCGGAGCTCCAGGCGGGCCGCGTGCAGGAACTGGCGCCGCAGGCCGTAACGGTCGCGCGTGCCGTACTCGCGGTCGCCGCAGATCGGGTGCCCGATCGCCTTGAAGTGGGCGCGAATCTGGTGCGTGCGGCCGGTCTCGAGCCGGATCCGCAGCAGCGTGGTGCTCGGCAGCGCCTCCTCGAGCGCGAAATGCGTGCGCGCCGCGCGGGGCTTGTCGGTGTCGATCGACATTCGCGTGCGTGCGCGCCGGTCGCGCCCGAGCGGCGCGTCGATCGTCCCGCTCCGCGCCGGCGGCCGACCCTCGACGAGCGCGAGGTACTCGCGGACGATCTCGTGCGCCGCGAGCTGCGCCTTCAGCCGCCGATGCGCCTCCTCGCCCTTCGCGACGACCAGCAGGCCGGAGGTGTCCTTGTCGAGCCGGTGCACGATGCCGGGGCGCCAGGGATCGCCGCCGGCGCCACCGTGGCGCGCGAGGGCCTGCGAGAGCGTTCCGTCGCGGTGCGGCCCGGCCGGGTGCACGACGACGCCGGCGGGCTTCTCGACGACGATCAGCTGCGGGTCCTCGTACATGATCGTGAAGTCGGCAACCGCGCCGCCCGAGGGGACGGGCGCGATCGGCGCCGGCGCGATCACGATCGTCTCGCCGCCGCGCAGGCGGTCGTTCTTGCGCGCCCGAACGCCATCGATTGAGACCGCGCCGGCCTCGATCCGGCGCTGCGCCTGGGCACGCGAGCCGAGACGCTCCGCGAGGAACTGGTCCACGCGCTCGCCGGCGGCCTCAGGCGGTACGCGCAGCGGCTCCACCGCGACCAACGACGATGAACAGCGTCAGCACCCCGAGCGTGATCGCGGTGTCGGCGAGGTTGAACGCCGGCCAGTGGGGCAGCTTGATGAAGTCGGTGACCAGGCCCGCTCGCACGCGGTCGGCAAGGTTGCCGACCGCGCCGCCCACGATCAGCCCGCACGCCAGCCACATGCCGCGGCGTTCGCCCTGCCGCGCGAAGTACGCCAGCACCGCCGCCACGACGACGAGCGTCACGATGATCACGCCGACGCCGCTCCCGCTCAGCAGGCTGAAGGCGATCCCGCTGTTCTGGGCGTGCACCAGCGTCACGCCGGGGAGCAGGTGGCGGGTTGCGCCGAGCGCAATGGAGCTGCGCACGAGCTGTTTGGTGAGCTGGTCGGCGATCAGCACCGCCGCCGCGAGGAGGCCGGCACGCCCCCACGCCGCCTGGGTCTTCACGACCGAATCGCCGACGCCAACAGCCGGCCGGCCAGCTGGAGCACGATGATCGCGACGATCGGGCTGAAATCGAGACCGCCGAACGACGGCAGGAACCGCCGGAACAGACGCAGGTAGGGCTCGCAGACCTCGCGCAGGAAGCTCAGGATCGCGTCGCTCCAGCGCGAATAGGGGATCCGCAGCCCGGCCGCGAACACCAGGCTGCTGAGGATGTAGGCGATGATCACCAGCGTGTAGACGGAGGCGAGCGCGGTGACGTAGTCCGCGATATGGCCGGCGACGTTGGAGGTCGCCAGGATCACTTCACACTCGACCCGACAACCGCGGCCGCGGCGTCGCTGAACGCGCTCCGCAGCCCCGCCTGCTCGAGCGCGCGAAGCCCGCGCGCCGTCATCCCGCCGGGCGAGGTGACCGCGCGGCGCACGGAGAGCGTGTCCATGTGATGGGCGAGCAGCAGCGCGGCGGAGCCGGCGAGCGAGTCGGCGACGAGTTCCGCCGCCTGGGCCGCCGGGATCCCCTGCCCGACGGCGGCGTCGACCCACGCCTCGGCGATCAGCGCCACGTAGGCGGGCGCGACACCGCTGACCGCCGTGGCGGCGTCCATCAGGCGCTCAGCCAGCCGCACGACGCTGCCGACGCGGCCGAGCAGTTCCTCGACCTCGGGGACCGCCGCGCCACAGACGCAGGTCACCCCGCGCCGCACCTCGACCGCGGTGTTCGGCATCGCGCGCACGATGCGCGCTTCGGGGTAGGCGGCCCCCAGCGCGGCCACCGTCACTCCGCCGAGCAGCGACACGACGACCGGGACGGATCCGATCTCGCGCGCCACCGCCTCGAGCTGCGCCGGCTTGTGCGCCAGGACGACCAGCTGGGCGCGCTGTCCGAGCTCCTCGTTGGAGCGCACCGCCTCGCCACCGACCAGCCCCGCGAGCGCCGCCGCGCGCCCCGACCCGCCGTCCGTGTACAGCGCCGGCTCGTCGAGCTCGAGGCCCAGCGCGAGCGCGCGAGCCATGTTCCCCGATCCGGCGAAACCGATGACCATCAAACCAAGGCTACCGGCCCACGCCGGCGCGCAAAGCCGCGGCCAACCCTCCAACCAAGCGAGCCTTTCGGCCCCTGATCCGCGTGGCGTTTCGCGACCGCGAAACCCAGGAAATCAGGCTTGATTGAAGAAGCCCTTCTCGATCAGCCGCGCCCGCTCCTCGGCCGAGAGCTCGACGTTGCGCGGCGTCAGCATGAACACCTTGTCGGCGATCCGCTGCATGCCGCCATCGAGCGCGTAGGTGAGGCCGCTGGCGAAGTCGATCAGGCGCATGACCAACGGCGTGTCGATGCCCTGGAGGTTGAGGATCACCGGGATCCCGTCACGGAACTTGTCGGCGACCTGCTGGGCGTCGTTGAATGACTTGGGGATCACCAGATGGACGCCGAAATCGCCGGCGGTCGAGCCGCGGCCGGTGCTCGCGCGACCGCCGGCGACCGAGCGCAGCGCGACCGTCTGGCGCGGCGGCGGCGAGCTGGTGTCCTCGTCGGAGAAGATGTCGTCGAACTCGTCGCGGCGACGGCGGCCCTGCAGGCGCCGGACGTTCGGGCGCTCGCGATAGCGATCCTCGAGCGCTGCCTCGGCGTGCTCGGGCACCGGCTCGGTGCCGTAGTCGTCGTACTCGTCAGCCTCCTCGGCCAAGCCGAAGTAGACGAGCGTGCGATGCCAAGAGTCTCGGAGCGGCATGGCTGGATGTTTCGCTGGTCGGACTTGATTCCCTGCAAGCGGGACTGTACCGGAAGGCCCCGCTAGCCGAACAGGATGGTGCCGATTCGCACGATTGTCGCCCCCTCCTCGACGGCGACCTCGAAGTCCTGGCTGGTGCCCATCGAAAGTGTCGGCAGTCCGCGTTCGCGGGCCAGCTCGGCGAGCGCCGCGAAGTGCACGCGGCTGCGCTCCGGCTCCGCCGCGAGCGGCGGCATCGTCATCAACCCGGCGACGGCGACCGGGCAGCGCGCGATGAACGCATCGAGCTCGCCCGGCGCGATCCCGGCCTTGCCCTGCTCGCCGGCGACGTTGACCTCGACGAGGATCTGGAATCCGGGGGGCGCGTGGCGCTCGAGCTCGCGCAGCACCGAGTCGCTGGCGACCGAATGGATCAGCTCGACGTGCTCGACGATCAGCTTGACCTTGCGCGACTGCACGGCGCCGATGAAATGCCAGCGCAGGCGGCCCGGCGCTCGCGTGACCTTCTCGATCAGATCCTGGGCGCGGTTCTCACCGACCAGCGTCACGCCGGCCGCCGCGAGCGTCTCGATGTCCTCCGCGCCGACGTACTTGACGGCCACGAGAATCTCGACGTCGCCGGCCTCGCGACCGGAGCGCAGCGCGGCGCCCGCGACCCGGGCCCGCACAGCCTCCAGGTTCGTGCGCACCACCTCGACGTTCAGGCCAGCCATGCGAAGCCCCCCTGGCGTCCCGTGGCCGGGCCGTCGCGCCGATGCGAGAACAGCCGCCCGCGTTCGCCGCAGATCGTGCAGATGCCGAGGTCGCGCACGCTCGTCACGCCCGCCTCGCGCAGCTGTGCGCCAGCCACCGCCTTGAGGTCCAGCAGCCGCCCGCGGCTGGCCCGGTAGCGGCGGAAGGCCTCGCGCACCTCATCGCCGGTCTCGTAGCAGCAGCCACCGGCAGCGGGCCCGATCACGGCCTCGAGCTCACCGTGGACGCCGAGCGCTCGCAGCGCGCGCACCCCCTCGGCGACGATCCCCCCGGCCAGCCCGCGCCAGCCGCCGTGCAGCATCGCGACGCCGCCGGCCCCTGCGAGCGCGATCGGCAGGCAATCGGCGACGTGGACGCCCACGGCGACGTTGCGGGCCCCGGTGAGGACACCGTCCGCCTCGGCGACGCCGGTCACATACCCCGGCACGGCCTGCTCGACCACGGCCACCTCGGCGCCGTGCACCTGCCGCGCGACGACGACCGATGCGACACCAAGCAGCTCCAGGATCCGCGCCTGCACCAGCTCGAGCGGCTCTCCCTCGCCGCGCGACGCGACGCGCAGGTCGCCATCGCCACGCTCGGTGAAGACGACGCTCCCGGCGGCGAAATCGGCGCGGAGGCTCACGCGTCGAGCTCCAGCGCGTAGCGCAGCTCCTGTTCGCGCCCGTCCGCCAGCTCGCCGTCGAGCTTGGCGGCGAGCGTGCGCTCCAGCCGGCGACCGATCGGCGGGCCCTGGCTCAGCCCGGCCGCGATCAGGTCGTCGCCGCCGATCTCCAGGCGCACGTGCCGAAGCGTCTCGATCCACCACCCCGCGGCGTGGGGGTTCTCGCGCGCCCCGGCGACGGCCACCGCCTCGACCGGCACGGTGCGCCACGCCCGCCACAGCCCGCTCGCCGTGCGGTCCGCGGGCACGTGCGTGCCACTGCAGGCCAGCGCCACGTCGCGCTCGCGGGCGGTCAGCTCGAGGCCGTCGAGCCAGGCGGTGTCGGTCACGATGGCGCCGAGGATCAGCATCGCGCTGTCGCTGTCCGCGGGGGCGAGCGCGAGCGCCCCGTCGACGAGATCGCGGTCGAGCGCGACCGGGAGCCGGTCGGAGACGTGCGCGAGCACGGCGAGCGGGTCGGGCTCGGCGAGGATCAGTCGCAGCTCGCCGCCGATTCGCCCGCCGCTGACCGTCCGCAGGCTCGCCTCTCGCGCGAGGCGCGCGGTGGCCGGTTCGATCTCGAATCCGAGCCGCTCCGCGTAGCGTGCGAGCCGCAGCACGCGGGTCGGATCGTCGATGAAGCTGCGCTCGTGCAGCACGCGCAAGCGCCGCGCCGCGAGGTCCTCGAGCGCCCCGTCGACGGCGAGCAGCTCGCCGGCCGGGAGCGTCAGCGCGATCGCGTTGACCGTGAAGTCGCGGCGCTCGAGATCCTCCTCGATGCTCGCCGGCTCGACCTCGGGCAGCGCCCCGGGCGCCCGATAGCGCTCGCGGCGCGCCATCGCGAGATCCACGCGCCAGCCCGGTCCGGTCACCCTCGCGGTCCCGAACGCGTCGTGCGTGGTGACCGCGCCACCCAGGGTGCGAGCGAGTTCCGCCGCATCGCCCTCGACGACGAGGTCAAGCTCGCGCGGCCTGGAGCCAAGCCAAATGTCGCGGACGAACCCGCCGACGACGGCCACGCGCGCGCCGGCGAGGACGAGCGGCGGATAGCGGACCAGGGCGGCCAGCACGGCGCGAGGGTCGAACGCGCCGTCGTTCATCAGAGCCGCACGGCGATCCCGGCGGCAGCGAGGTGCGCCTTGGCCTGCGCGATGGTGAACGTGCCGTAGTGGAAGATCGAGGCGCACAGCACGGCATCGGCGCCGGCGCCCAACGCGTCGACCAGGTGCTCGAGCGTGCCGGCACCCCCTGAGGCGATCACCGGGACGCCGACCGCCTCGGTGACCGCCCGCGTGAGCTCGAGGTCATAGCCATCGGTCGTGCCGTCGCGATCCATGCTCGTCAACAGGATCTCACCGGCGCCGCGCTCGACCCCTTCGCGCGCCCAGCCGACGGCGTCGCGCTCGGTCTCGGTCCGCCCGCCGCGCACGTGCACGCCCCAGCCGCCGGGCGTTCGCGCCTTCGCGTCGATCGCGAGCACCACGCACTGGGCACCGAACTGCGCGGCCAGCTCGTCGATCAGCCCCGCGCGCCCGACCGCCGCGCTGTTGACCGCGACCTTGTCGGCGCCGGCGTCGAGCACCGCCTGCGCGTCGGCCACCGACCGGATGCCACCGCCAATCGTAAAGGGCACGAAGACGTCATTGGCGGTCCGGCGCGCCAGCTCGACGATCGTGGCCCGCTTCTCGTGGGTCGCGGTGATGTCGAGGAAGACCAGCTCGTCGGCGCCGCCGCGGTCGTAGTACGCCGCCAGCTCCACGGGGTCGCCGGCATCGCGGATGTCGACGAAGCGCGTGCCCTTGACGACCCGCCCGGCGTCCACGTCGAGGCACGGGATCACGCGTTTCAGGTGCACAGCGCCGCCTTCGCCTCGGCGATCGTGAAGCGGTGCTCATAGAGCGCCTTGCCCGCGATCACGCCGGCCAGACGCGGGTGGCGCAGTTCGGCGAGCGCCCGCAGGTCCGCCAGCGAGCCGATCCCGCCCGAATACAGCAGATCCCCGTGCACGGCGTCGGCCACGCGAGCGAGGGCGCCGAGATCGAGCCCCCCCAACATGCCGTCGCGGTCGACATCGGTGTAGACGAAGCTGCGGACGCCCCGCTGCACGAGCGCCGCGACCGCCGCCACCGCCGCCAGCGAGCCGGTCTGGGTCCAGCCGGCGGTCGAGACCATGCCGCCGCGTACGTCCACCGACACGACGATCCGATCGCCGTGCTCGGCGAGGGCATCGGCGAGCAGCGACTCGTCGGCGAACGCGGCGGTCCCAAGCACGACGCGCTGCGCTCCAGCGCCGAAGGCGGCCGTGATCGCCGCGGCCGACCGCAGGCCGCCGCCGATCTGCACGGGCAACCCGGTGTCGGCGACGATCCGCTCGACGTGCTCGAGGTTGACCGGCGCCCCGGTCCGCGCGCCGTCCAGGTCGACGACGTGCAGCTGCTCCGCGCCCGCCGCCGCCCATCCGCGCGCGGCGTCGAGCGGGTCGGCCGCGTACTCGGTGCGCCGGTCGAAGTCGCCCTGCACGAGCCGCACGGCGTGCCCGTCGAGAATGTCGATCGCCGGGTAGAGGATCACGCGCCACCGGCGCAGCGAGCGACCCAGTTGGCGAGCAGCCGCAGGCCGTCGTGCGAGGACTTCTCCGGGTGGAACTGGGCGCCCAGGAACGAGCCGTGGGCCACCAGCGAGGTGAACCGCTCGCCGTACTCTGCGCTGCCGAGGACGTCGGCGGGGTCGGCGGGGACCGCCACGAAGCTGTGCACGTGGTAGAAGGCGGCGTGCTCGCCGAGCCCGTCGAGGATCTCGGCGGGGCGCTCCCAGCGGACCTCGTTCCAGCCGATCTGCGGCGTCTTGAGATCTCCGGCCGCCAGCAGCCGGACCTCGCCCGGCACGATCCCCAGGCCCTCGGAGCCGCCGAGCTCGCTCGAGCGCTCGAAGAACAGGTGCATCCCCAGGCAGATCCCGAGCAGCGGCACGCCCGCACTCGCGCGTTCGATCAGGAAGCTGTCGAGCCCGAGCGCGCGCAGGCGCTCCATCGCCCGGGGGAAGGCGCCGACACCCGGGACGACGAGCGCGCGGGCATGGACGAGCGCCGCCGGGTCGGAGCTGACGAGCACCGACGCACCGACGTGCTCGAGCGCCTTCTCGACCGACCGCCGGTTGCCCATCCCATAGTCGACGAGCCCGATCACGGATGGCCGAGTGGAGCACCGGGGCTGGTCGATCGCGAGTGACCGCAACGGCGAAACCCGGGGTCACCCATCTACAACACCCCCTTTGTGCTGGGCACGCCCGTCTCGGTCGGGTCGATCGCGACGGCGCCGCGGAGCGCTCGCGCGAACGCCTTGAACGCAGCTTCGATCATGTGGTGCGCGTTGCCGGCGGCCTGGATCTCGAGGTGCACCGTGCACTTCGCATTGTTGGCCAGCGCACGGAAGAACTCCTCGAGCAGCTCGTGGTCGAACCCGCCGGTCGAGCCGGCGGGCAGATCGGCGGCGATCCGCAGGTACGGGCGCCCGGAGATGTCGATCGCGCACAGTGCCCGCGCCTCGTCCATCGGCACGATCGCGTCACCGTAGCGGCAGATGCCGGCGCGGTCGCCGAGTGCCTGATCGAGCGCCTGTCCGAGGACGATCGCGGTGTCCTCGACGGTGTGATGCCCGCCCGTCTCGAGGTCGCCGGTGACCTTGACGTCGAGGTCCAGGCGCCCGTGGCGCGCCAGCAGGTCGAGCATGTGATCGAGGAACCCGACGCCCGTCTCGCGGGTGCCCGCGCCGTGGCCGTCGAGCCCGAGGTCGAGGGTCACGCTGGTCTCGCGCGTGGCGCGGGTGATCTGTGCCGTGCGGCTCATTGCGAGGGATTCTCCACGATGTCCGGGACGCGGGCCCGCATCGAGTCGGCGTGGGCGGTGAAGCCCTCGGCGCGGGCGATCGGGGCGCCCGCCCGGATCAGCTCCTCGAGCGCGCCGTGGGCGATCCGGACCTCCGCCATCCGGCGGCAGAAATTGCTCGGACCGAGCGCCGAGGCAAACCGCGCCGAGCCGCCGGTCGGGAGGATGTGGTTCGAGCCGGCGACGTAGTCGCCGAACGCCGTCGCCGAGGGCCAGCCGACGAACACGCAGCCGGCGCTGCGCACGCGCGGGGCGAGCGCCTCGGCGCCGGGACCGATCAGCTCGAGGTGCTCGGGGGCGAAGCGGTCGCTGAACTCCAGCGCGTGCTCGAGCGTGGCGGCCTCGACGAGCACGAACGGCGCCGGCTGCCCGGCCCACAGTGCGCGCAGGTCGGCCTCCAGCGCGTCGAGCAGCGGAGCCTCCGGTGCGACGGCGACGACGATGCTCGCGGCGCCGTGCTCGGCCTGGGCCAGCAGGTCGTGGGCGACGAGCCGGATCGAGCCGGCGTCGGGCGCGTCGAACACCACGATGAGCTCGCTGGGGCCGGCAAATCCGTCGATCCCGACCATGGCGCTCAGCTGCCGCTTGGCCTCCTGGACATAGAGGTTGCCGGGTCCGACGATCACGTCGACCGCCTCGACGCTCTCGGTTCCGTAGGCCAGGGCGGCGATCGCCTGCGCGCCGCCCATGCAGTGGATCTCGCCGATTCCGATCAACTCGCACGCGGCGAGCGTGACGGGGTCGATCGGGGGTGGCGTGGCGATCACGACGTCGGTGACTCCGGCGGAGCGCGCCGTGACCGCGCCCATCACGACGGTGCTCGGGTAGGGGGCGCTGCCGCCCGGGACATAGATCGCCGCGCGCGCCACCGCGACGTCGCGCAGCAGGACGCTGTGCCCCTGGGCGAGCGTCACCTCGCGGTCGGCGCCCGCCGCGGCCCAGGCGAGCTCGGCGACGTTGGCGATCGCGACCTCGAGCCCGGCGCGGACCGCCGGGTCAAGCGTCGCCAGGGCGAGCCCCGGCTCCTCGCCGGCGACCCGCTGGGGCGGCGGCGGATCGGCGTCGAAACGCGCCGTGTAGCGGCGGACTGCGACGTCGCCCTCGGCGGCGACGGCCGCGATGATCTCGGCCACCGCGTCGCTGACCGACGGCGCGGCCGGTGTCAGGGCACGGATCTCGCGCACGAGCGAGCCGGGCTCGGTCAGCTGGCGGCGTTCAAGCAGCACGCGAGCGCTCCAGCAACTCGTCGATCGCCGCGGCCTTGAGCTTGTGCGCCACCGGGTTGGCGATCAGGCGAGCGGTGCAGACCGCCAGCGTCTCGCGGATCACGAGGTTGTTCTCACGCAGCGTCGTGCCGGTCGCGGTGAGGTCGACGATCGCCTCGACGAGTCCCGTCAGCGGGGCCAGCTCGACCGATCCCTTGACCTCGATGATCTCGACCTGGCGGCCGGTCCGCTCGAAGTGCGCGGCGGCGACGTGCGGATACTTGGTCGCCACCCGGATCACCCCGAGGCGGCGCAGCGCCTCCGCCGCGCGGTCGGGACCGGCGACCGTGGCGACGACCATCGTGCAGCGGCCGAAGCCGAGGTCGCGCAGCTCGTAGACGTCGCGGGCGGAGCCGCCGGGCGCCGCGCTGCTGTGCTCCATCAGCACGTCCTTGCCGGTGATGCCGACGTCCGCGGCACCGGCGGCCACGTAGGTCGGCACGTCGGATGGCCGCATCGTGATCAGCCCGACGTCCTCGAACAGCAGCTTCCGCTCGTTCGTGCGCACCTCGGCGGTCGCGATTCCCAGCCGTTCGAGCCAGTCGAGGGTCTCCTCGAACAGCGCGCCGCGGGGAACGGCGATCGTCAGCCCGCCGGCGCTCATGGTTGCGCCGTCCCGAGCTGCTCCTCGGCGGCGAGGGCCTGGTGCAGCTTCTCGACCTCGAGCGCGAAGCCGACCGCCGGCAGCTCGCGACCGAACTGGCCGAGCAGGTGGTCGTAGCGGCCGCCGCCACCGATCGGCATGCCGGCGGCCGGGTCATAGACCTCGAACACGGCACCGGTGTAGTAGCCGGGCGTGCGCGAGAGGCCAAGGTCGAAGATCACCCGCGCGGCGACGTCCGCCTCGAGCAGAGCGTGGACCGCGCGCAGCCCGGCGACCGCATCGGCGACCGGGCCGGGAGGGCCGTGCAGGACATCCGGTCCGCCGCGCATCTGGGGCACGCTGAGCAGCAGCTCGATCGAACGCTCGTCGATCGCCAGCTCCCGCAGGCCGTTCTCGAGGCCGACGAAGTCGCCGCGGCCGAGCTCCGCGAGCAACAGCGCGCGGCGGTCCTCGGGCACGCCGAGACCATCGAGCAGCGCCGGATAGAGCGCGGCGTCGCCGATTCCGACGCGGTAGCGCGCGAGACCGGCGCGATCGAGCGCGCGGCACAGCACGGTGACGGCCTCGGCGGTCCCGGCCGGCGCCGCCGCGCCGATCAGCTCGATTCCCGCCTGCAGGAACTCGCGCGGCTGTCCGCGCTGGGGGCGGATCCCGCGGTAGCAGTGCGCGAAGTAGGCGAAGCGAAGCGGCAGCTCGGCCGCGCCGTAACGGGTCCCCGCGACGCGCGCGATCGGCACGGTCATGTCCGAGCGCAGCACCAGCACCTCCCCGTTCTCGTCGAACACGCGGTAGGCGGGGCGCGCCCCGTCGAGCACCCCGCGCGTGATCACCGCCTCGTACTCGAGCGCGGGCGTGTAGACCTCGCCGTATCCGGCGTCGCTGAACACGGCTCGCAGCCGCTCGGTGAGCGTGCGCAGCTCGCCCATCTCGTCGGGCAGCACATCGCGCGTGCCGCTGGGAATCGGGAGAATCATCGCCCGGGGGACGGTAGCGGACGCCTTGCTCAGCTCGCTGTGGCGGACTCGCGCTCGATCTGGGCGCCGAGCTCGCGCAGTCGCTCGTCGATCCGCTCGTAGCCGCGGTCGATCTGTGACACGTTGCCGATCTCGCTGCGACCCTCGGCGCACAGCGCGGCGATCAGCATCGCCATCCCGGCGCGAATGTCCGGTGACTCGAGGCGTTCGCCGTGCAGCCGGCGCGGGCCGGTGACGATCGCGCGGTGCGGGTCGCAGAGCACGATGTCGGCACCCATCGTGGCCAGCTTGTCGGTGAAGATCAGGCGGCTCTCGAACATCCACTCGTGGATCAGCACGGACCCCTCGGCCTGGGTGGCGAGCGCCACCGCGACGCTCGTGAGGTCGGCCGGGAACGCCGGCCAGGGGCCATCCATCACCTTGCGCTTGTAGCCGCCGAAATCGGCTTTGACCACGAGCCGCTGCCCTCCCGGGACGAGGATGTCGTTGCCGTCGAACTCGCTGTGCAGCCCGAGCTGCTCGAACACCAGGCAGATCATCCGCAAATCGTGCGGGATCGTGTCGGTGATCCGCAACTCGCCGCCGGTCACGCCGGCCAGCGCCATGAAGCTGCCGATCTCGATGTGATCGGGCGCGATCTGGTGCATCGCGCCGCCGAGTCGTTCCGCGCCGTCGACGGTCAGCAGGTTCGAGCCGATCCCGCCGATCCTGGCCCCCATCTTGACGAGCAGGCGCGCGAGATCCTGGACGTGGGGCTCGCAGGCCGCGTTGTGGACGATCGTCGTGCCGGGCGTCAGCGCCGCCGCCATCAGCACGTTCTCGGTCGCCATCACCGATGGCTCGTCCATGAACACGTCGCCGGCGCGCAGACCGTGCTTGGCGTGCAGCACGAAGCCGCCCTCGTAGTCGCACACGGCGCCGAGCGCTTCGAAGCCGTCGATGTGCGGATCCAGTCGCCGGCGACCGATGAAGTCGCCGCCGGGCGGGGGCATCTCGGCGCGGCCGAAGCGCGCGAGCAGCGGGCCGGCGAGCAGGAACGACGCGCGGATCTGCTCGCCGAGCGCCGGCTCGATGGCGCGCGCGTCCGCGTCGGCGCCGCACAGCGTGAGCTCGTGATCGCCGCGCCACTGTACGCGGACACCGAGGCCGGCGAGGATCTCGAGCATCGCGTCGACGTCGCGGATCCGGGGCACGTTGCCGAGCGTCAATTCGGCGTCGGTCAGCACCGAGGCGGCGAGGATCGCAAGCGCACCGTTCTTGTTGCCGGCGGGCACGACCGTGCCGCTGAGCGGCGCGCCCCCGTGAATGACGAACTTCTCCATCGCTGGTGCCAGCGCGCAAGCCTACACCCCCATCCGCCGACACCCCGATCCAGCACCAGGACGTCCGTCGGACCCGCCATATACGAACACGCGTTCTGCAATTCAGCTTGCAATCCCGTGGCGGCCCTCCTGCTCTGCAGAGCCAATTGCGGAGCGCGCTTGGCGCGGCCAGGCCGGAGTTCGAGCGTTCCATCCGACGCCCGACGCACCATACGAACACGTGTTCTGGCGCAGCCCACACCCGCAGGCCCCGCTCCGCGCCGTCCACCGCGCGGTCGATCTCGCTCGTGCCGCTCTGCTCCTCGAGCCGACGCTCGAAGACGCCCACGAGCTCGTCGACGCGCGCGCGTCCCACCCGCACCGGACGCAGTCGTGGCGCTCACCCGCGCCGCGGCGTCCCGGAGCGGTGCTGGCACGTCCGCAGCACTGCATCACACCGCTGGTCCGGTCGGCGTCCTGTGGCCGCGAGCTCGCAGGACGTCGCTGACGCTGGGAGGCAGACCGGCAGATCACGCACCCCGCCGGGACTCTGCAGGCTCGGGAGTCCCGGCGAATGGGGTGCGGTTCTGCCCGCCGGCGCTCGCCCGGCCGTGAACAGCAGCGAGCCCCGCCGTGGCGGGGCTCGCGCTCAAGTAAACCGGCGGCGACCTACTCTCCCAGGCCCTTGCGAGCCAAGTACCATCGGCGCTGAGGGGCTTAACTGCTCTGTTCGGAATGGGAAGAGGTGTTTCCCCCTCGCCATAGCCACCGGAAATGGTGAGAGACCGCCTCGGCGATCCTTCAAGACTGCACAGCGCCACGGGTCGGGCATCACGAAGTTATCCGTCAAGCCCTCGACCCATTAGTACCAGTCTCCTGCAGGCGTCACCGCCCTTCCAGAGCTGGCCTATCAACCTGGTGGTCTACCAGGGGTCTTACTCCCTCTAGGGGATGGGAGAGCTCATCTCGAGGTTGGCTTCCCGCTTAGATGCTTTCAGCGGTTATCCAATCCAGACGTAGCTAATCTGCGATGCCGTTGGCACGACAACAGAGACACCAGAGGTCTGTTCATCCCGGTCCTCTCGTACTAGGGACAACTCCTCTCAACTCTCCAACGCCCACGGCAGATAGGGACCGAACTGTCTTGCGACGTTCTGAACCCAGCTCGCGTACCGCTTTAATGGGCGAACAGCCCAACCCTTGGGACCTACTCCAGCCCCAGGATGCGACGAGCCGACATCGAGGTGCCAAACCGGGCCGTCGATGTGAACTCTTGGGCCCGATAAGCCTGTTATCCCCGGAGTACCTTTTATCCGTTGAGCGACGGCACTTCCACTTGCTACCGCCGGATCACTAAGACCTGCTTTCGCACCTGCTCGACCTGTC
>DATLQS010000029.1:0-6690 GCA_035535075.1 Solirubrobacteraceae bacterium | reverse complement strand
GATCCGTCCCTGGCCGCCGATCAGGCTCACCCCTCCGATCACCGCCGAGGCGATGGCGATCAGCTCATAGCCGGTGGTGCTGTCAGCCGTCCCCGAGGTGAGCTGCGAGGCGAAGATGATCCCGACCACCGCCGCGCAACTGCCGCTGACGACGTAGGCCAGGATGATCCGCCGGTCGGTCGGGATGCCGGCGAGCCGGGCCGCCTCGCGGTTGCCGCCGACCGCGTAGATCTGGCGGCCGAGATAGGTGCGCTCGAGGAAGAACCAGGCAAGCAGGGCGATCACCGCGAAGATCACCACCGGGACCGGGACGCCGGCGACCGTCGATCCGGCGACGGCGAGGAACGTCGGCGAGCTGAACTGGATCGGGGTCTGGGCGATCGCCTCGTCGGCCCCCGCGGCCCCGATGAAGGTGACCAGCGTGATGATGAACGGGGCGATCCCCAGACGCGTTATCCACAGGCCGTGCCACAGCCCCACCGCCGCACCCATCAGGACCGCGACGAGGAAGGCGAGCAGGATCGGGAGATGTGCGGTGTGGTTGAGCCACGCCGACATCACCACCATCAGGGCCGTGAGCGAGCCGATACCGAGGTCGATCCCGCCGGTGATGATCGCGAAGCTCTCGCCGATCGCGAGGATGCCGAACTCCGCGAGGTCGACGCCGAGGTTCTGCAGCTCGGAGCCGCTCGCGAAGAGCGGGTTGATCGAGGCGAAGATCGCGAACGCCACCCCAACGGCGGCGATGATGCCGAGCTCGGGCGTATCGGCGAGGCGCTGCGCGAAGCGGACGGCGGCGCGCTTGCCGGGGCGCTTGCCCTCGGCTCCTCCAAGCTCTTCGAGCAAGCCCTCCTCTGCCATCACGCCGCCGCCCCGTCGATGGCCGCCGCGGCGATGATGCGCTCCTTCGAGAACTCCGAGCGCGGGAACTCGGCGGCGATGCGCCCGCGGCGCAGCACCACGATCCGGTGGCAGATGCCCGCAAGCTCCTCGAGCTCCGACGACACGACGAGAATGGCCATGCCTTCCTTGCGGGCCTCCTCGATCAGTTTGTAGATCTCGGCCTTCGCGCCGACGTCGACTCCGCGTGTGGGCTCGTCGAGCAGGAGCAGGCGCGGCCGCGCCGCCATCCACCGGCCGAAGATCATGCGCTGCTGGTTGCCGCCGGAGAGCGAACGCGCCGGCTGTTCCGCCGTCTGACAGCGCACGCGCACGCGTCGCACGATCGCCGCCGCCTCTCGTCGCTCGGTCCGGCTTGCGAGGATCAGGTGCCTCCAGGAGATCCGGCGCAGGATCGCCAGCGTGACGTTCCAGCGAATCGGCGCGTCGACGAGCAACGCCTGCGTCTTACGGTCCTCGGGAACGAGCCCGACGCCCGCCGCCGACCCATCGGCGGGGCTACGCGGACGGTATCGGGCGCCGGCGAGGCGCATCTCGCCGCGCGTGCTCGCGCGGGCGCCCATCACGACGTGCAGCAGGCGGCTGCGGCCCGATCCCATCAGCCCGGCGACGCCGACGACCTCGCCCGGGCGCAACGCCAGGTCGAGCGGTCCCAGGCCCTCGGCTTCGAGCGCAAATGCCTCGAACGCGAGTGTCTCGCCGTCTCCAGACGCGGCGATATCGCCCTCGGGCAGGAGGTCCTTGCCGACCATGTCACGCACGATACGTTGCTCGGTCGCCTCGGCGGGCGTGAGGTCGGAGACCAGAACGCCGTTGCGGAGCACGACCACCCGGTCGGCGACCGCGCGCACCTCATTCAGTCGATGGCCGACGAAGATCACGATCCCCCCGCCCCGGGCGTGGCGGCGGGCAAAGTCGAGCACCCGGTCCGACTCCGCCGGACCGAGCGCGGAGGTCGGCTCGTCGAGGATCAGGACGAGCGGATCGCGGCCGAGCGCCTTGGCGATCTCGATCAGCTGACGCTGCGCCACTGACAGGGAGTCGACGCGCCGGCGCGTGTCGATCTGGAGACCGACGGCGCCGAGCAGCTCCCGGGCGACGGCGTCCATCGCTCGCCCGTCGATCAGGAAGCGACGCTCGCTGGGTCGCCGTCCGAGCAGCAGGTTCTCCGCGACGCTCAGCTGCCCGACCAGCGGGAACTCCTGCGAAACCATTGCCACGCCGAGCTCCTGCGCGTGCAGCGTGCCGCCCGAGCCGAGCAATTCTCCGGCGATCGAGACCGTTCCGGCGTCCGGTGCCACCGAGCCGGCGATGACCCCCATCATCGTCGACTTGCCTGCACCGTTCTCGCCGACGACGCCGACGACCTCGCCACGGCGCATGACCAGATGGTCCACGTCGAGCACGACGGCCGGCCCGTACAGCTTGCGGACACCGGCGAGGACGAGGTCCCCGCCGGTGCCCGCGGTGCTGTCAGTCGACGACGGACTAACCGACGCCAATTGCCTTGTTGTAGGCGATGTCGGCCGGCAGGTTCGCCTTCGTCAGCGTGCCGACCCCGGTGCTGATCACACCGGCTGTCTCGAACGGCTTGATGATCTTGGCAACCTTCGCAGAACCGAGCACCTTCATCGCCGTGGTGATGTAAGCGCCCAGGTAGCCCTGCATGAACGGCTGCTGGAGGATCGAGGCGACGATCGAGCCATTCCTGAGCCCGGTGATCGTGGCCGGATCGTTGTCGTCGGCGACGACGTCGATCTTGCCGATGTCTCCCTTGGCCTTCACTGCGGCCGCCGCTGCGCCTCCGTCATAGGAGTACTCAGCGTAGATGCCCTTGAGGTTCGGGTTCGCGGCAATGACGGTGTCGGCGTTGGTCGCGGCCTTGGCGGCGGCGCCTCCGTCGTTCTCCGTCGCGATGATCTTGATCTTGGTTCCGGCGATCGCCTGCTTGAAGCCCTGCGTCCGCTGGATCACGTTGGTCGCCGTGAGCGATCCCACGAGGAGCGCAACGTCGCCACCGTTCGGCAGCGCCTTCTTCATCGCCTCGCCGGCCGCGAAGCCCGCGGTCACGTTGGGTGTGCCGATGAACGTGAAGGTCTTCGCATCGGCCGGCGGAACCGGCGAATCGATAGCGACGACATCGAGGCCCTTGGCGACTGCCTTGTTGATGATGCTGCCCTCCGAGACCGGGTCGATCACCGAGGTGAAGTAACCGGTCGCGCCGGTCGAAGCGAGCGTGTTGAACTCTGACACCTGCACCGGCAGCTGGCCTTGCGAGGGGCCTTCGAAGTGCGGCGCGATGCCGAGCTCCTTGGCTGCCTGGGTGTCCCCTGCCTTGCCGGCGAGCCAGTAGGCGGCCAGGATGTTGACGACCATCCAGGTGTTGACGCTGCTCACGCTCTTGCCCTTCATCGCCGCGACGAGGGCGTTGCGCAGGCCGATCTCCTTCGTGTTGTCGAATCCGGGCGGGTGAACGGTGGCGGCGAGGAGCGCGGTGCTCGATGCACCAGCCGTCCCCGTGGTTGCGAGCCCGCTCGCCACCGCCATCGCGCCGACGAGCGCCATGGCCGCAACAAGCCTCGTGCTCCTGGCACGGTGCTGCCGTATCCGTCTCCTCATAGACCTCTCCTCTGAATAGGCGTGGTACTCCCCAAAGGCTCGCGACCGGCATTGACTGAGCAACTTGGTCCGGCTTGACGCTGCCGTCGTCGCAATGCCTTGGCGAGACATACGTATCCAAGCATACGTATGCCTGCCACGTCAAATGGACCTCCGCGTCGGCGGCAACGGCCCTCGAAACCGGCCCGCGCGCTCGCGCGGCGGGGATCGACGCCGGGCGCGCGCGCAGCGCCCACGCCCTGCCACGGCACCCGCGTGACGCGCGTTCGCGCGTCCGGAGCGCTACTCGGCGCCGGTCTCGGGACCGACCGCGGCCGTCGAGCGCCGCACGATCAGCTTCGGCTTGAAGACGACGTGCGGCGGCGCCCCGGCGTCGCCCACCGACCAGGCGCCGTCACCGACCGCGAGCTCGACCCCGGCCCCGACGATCTCGCTCATCGGCATCCGCACGGTCGTCAGGCCGGGAACCGTGGCCGCGGCGAACGGGATGTCGTCGAAGCCGGCGATCGACAGCTCGTCGGGAACCGAGACCCCAAGCTCGTAGGCGGCATGGATGAGCCCGATCGCCACGGTGTCGGTGGCCGCGAGGATCGCCGTCGGCCGCGGTGACAGCGCCATCAGCGCCGCCAGCGCCGGCTCGCCGCCGCGGAGCGTGTTCGGCACCCGCTGCGCGTAGGCCTTGGGCGGCGTCACGCCGCTGCGCGCCGAGTAGTCGCGGTAGGCGGCGAGACGCTCCTGCTCGTCGCCCCAGGTCTCGGCGCCGACGAAGGCGATCCGCCGGTGCCCGAGCGAGGTCAGGTGGTCCAGCGCCGCGTTGATCCCGGCGCGGTTGTCGACGCCGGCCGTCGGAAACGGACGGCCGCGGCGCTCGGTGCCGTGCCACAGCGCGACCACCCGAACGTGCGTGTTGCGAAGGTCCGCGACGAGCCGGCGCTCGCCGCGGAAGTCCCCCAGCAGCACGATCGCGTCGCACTGGCGGGCTTCGAGAACGGCGGTCAGCGCCAGCACCTCATCCGCCTTGGCGGCGGCGTGACCGAGCACGACGGAGTATCCGCGCCGCTTGGCCTCGACCGTGAAGGCCTCGACGGCGCCGGCGAAGAACGGGTCGGTGATGTCGCGCACCACCGCGCCGAGCTGCATCGTCGGCGCTCCCCGCAGCGCCCGCGCGATCGGATGCGGCCGGTAGCCGAGCTCGTTGGCGATCGCGTGGATCCGCTCACGCGTCGTCGCGGTCACCGAGATGCGGACCGGCGCGTCGTTGAGGATCCGCGAGACCGTGCTCTGCGCGACGCCGGCGGCGGCGGCGACGTCCTTCATCGTCACGGCCCGCGGGTTCTTCGTCGACTCCGAAGGGGACGGCCGCGGGGTCACCGGCGACCGCCCGCGAATGCGGAGCGTGGGGTGATGCTCGATCCGACATTCGTCGCAGCAGTCATCGGCGCCCGGGGATCGCACGGTAGCGCGTCGCCGCCGGCGCTGAGCGCTCCCCGCGCCCGCCGCGCACGGGCATCAGCCGACGCCGACCCGCGGGCAGATCCGCGCCAGATCGCAGGCCCCGCACCGCGGCGCGCGCGCGGTGCACGTCCGGCGGCCGTGGCGCAGCAGGTTGAGGTGAAGCTCCAGCTCCTCGCCCGGCGCGGTGAGCTTCAGCATCGCGTCATGGAGCTCCTCGAACGGCGCGCCGCGGCGCAACAGCCCGAGCCGGGTGCCGACGCGCGCCACGTGCGTGTCGACGGGAACGTCGCGCAGGCCGAAGCTGAAGAGCAGCACGCAGGCCGCCGTCTTGCGCCCGACGCCGGGCAGCGCGCAGAGCGTCGCGCGGCTGCGCTCGACCGGCGCGTCGCGCATCCAGTCGAGCGTCAGCGGCTCGCCGATGGCGCGCAGCATCTCCTGGATCCGCGCCGACTTGACCTTCGAGATGCCGCCCGGGCGGATCGCCTCCTCGACCTCGGCGTGCGGCGCGTCGCGGAGCGCCCGCCAGTCCACGCGACCGTCCACCGCACCGGCGAAGCGCTCGCGCAGGCGCAGGAACGCGATGTCGCGGTTGCGGTCGTTGGTGTTCTGCGAAAGGACGGTGAGGACCAGCTCGTCGAGCGGGCGTCCATGCGGCGGCGCCGTCGGAATGCCGTAGATCAGCCGCAGGCGGTCGCGGACACGACGGGCCCGCGCGCGCGTCGGCGGGCTGAAGGCGAGCTCGGTCACGCCGCTATCCTCGCGGCTCGCGATGGTCGAGGTCGAGCGGCACACCGACGAGATCGACGGAGAGCCCGTCAGCTGGCGCTCGGGCTCCACGGAGGGCACGCCGACGCTGTACCTCCACGGCGTGCCGAACAGCTCGCAGATGTGGCTGCCGTTCCTCGAGCGCACCGGCGGCGTCGCGCTCGACCTGCCGGGGTTCGGCGAGTCGGTCAAGGCGGTGACCTTCCCCTACTCGATCGCCGGCTACGACGGCTACGTCGAGCGGTTCCTCGACTGGCTCGAGCTCGAGCACGTCAACCTGGTGATGCACGACTGGGGCGCGGCGGCGCTCGCCTTCGCCGAGCGGGCGCCGCAGCGCATCGAGCGGATCGTGCTGATCAACGCGCTGCCGCTGTTCGACGGCTACAGCTGGCACCGGCTCGCCCGCATCTGGCGCACGCCGGTGCTCGGCGAGCTCTGGATGGGCTGCGTGACGCCGCGGCTGCTGCGCCGCACCCTGCGCGGCGCCAACGCGACGGCGCTGCCCGAGCGCGAGCTGCAGCAGATCTACGGGCAACTCGACTTCGGCACCCAGCGGGCGATCCTCAAGCTGTACCGCTCCGTCAAGCCGGGAACGCTCGCCGCCGCCGGCCGGCAGCTCGACGCGATCGACGCCCCGGCGCTGATCGTCTGGGGCGAGCGCGACCCCTACATCCCGGCGCGGGCCGCCGCGCAGTACGCCGGGGCGCTGGGCGGCGAGAGCGAGCTGGCCTTGCTGCCCGACGCCGGGCACTGGCCGTGGCTCGACCGCCCGGATGTCGTCGACACGGTGGTGGCGTTTCTCGCGCGAAGCTGAGCAGGTCGATACCATCAGCCTCGGATGACGGCTCGCCTCGCTCTAGTGCGGGGACGTGTGTTACCAAACGGATGGGTCGACCTGCTTCGCCAGTGCAGCCTGTTCGGTGGCGCGTACCTGCTTTACCGCCTCGTCGA
>DATLQS010000028.1:0-16557 GCA_035535075.1 Solirubrobacteraceae bacterium | reverse complement strand
GGACCGCGGAACAGCTGGGCGATCGCGCCGTAGACGTGCAGCGTGCCGAGCTGGTTCCCGCAGTCGTAGTTGTCGACGATGAACGAGTGGTTCACGGCGAGGATCGCGGCATAGATCGTCGGGTTGGTGAGCGATGAGGGGTCGTTCGTGACGCCCTGGCAGTCGCCGAAGGACGAGCCGCGAGTGCCGTCCACGGGGTGGTAGATCCGCACGTAGTCGTTGGCGATCAGCCCGAGCAGGGCGTTGGTGGTCGGGACGCCCGAGGAGTTCACCGGGGTCGTGATGTTGCCTTTGATGATGATGTCGTTGTCGCTCGCGATCGTCAGCGAGGTGTTGTAGTTGCCGCTGACGAAGACGTTGCCGCAGCCGGTGTTGCCGGTGTAGGTGGCGGTGTACGGCGTGTAGGTCACCGGACAGCCGGCGCTCGAGGTCGAGACGTAGACGACGCCGTTGGACGGGTCGTTGACGTACGCGCCGCCGTTGACCGACATCTGCCCGCCGTTGAGTACGATCGTCGTCACGCCGGTGAAGTGGAACGCCGGTTGGGTGACGTTGAGCAACTGGGCGTTGGTCGAGGGGGGCAGCAGCGAGGGCGCCGTGTTGTTGAAGGTGCCGGTCATCGTGGCGTTGTCGCCACAGCCGGTGCCCTCGTCGCTGTGGCCGGCAGCCTGAATCTGGTCGGCCTTGGTGCGTCCGAACACCGGACTTCCGCAGACAAAGAGCCAGTCCTCGCTGTGCAGCGGGCCCTTGATGGCGTCGCCGGTGACGAATTCGATCGGCTGGCAGCCCGTTCCGCGGTTCGGCCAGTGCACGGCGCAGCCGGTCGGGTCGCCCGGGGTCGCCGACGGGTCGAGGACCTCGTAGTCGGTGTAGTAGACGTAGTTGAGGAAGCTCGGGCTTCGGTACTGGGCGACCACCGTGCGCGAGACACCGGCCGACTTGCCGGTCGAGCTGACCCGGAAGGTTCCCGCCGCCGTGCCCGACGTCGACCCCTCGATCAGCGTCGCGATCGGGTTGTTGGTGTCGCACACCTGGTCGTTGCTCGGCGCCGTGCTGGCGACCAGCGTCTTGACCGTGTAGGTCTCGCTGGAGCCGGCGTCCGTCGAGCCGGGGACGGTGCCGCTCAGCGGCGCGCACGTCGTCTCCCAGTAGTTGACGTTCTGGTTGAGCTGGTAGTTGTAGGCCTGGATGCCCGCCTGCGCGGCGGCGTAGGCCCGCTTCTGGTCGAGATCGTTGCGCGACAGCGCCGTGTCGTCGAGGACCGCGATGTACGCGCCGCCGAGCAGTAGCGTGGTGACGGTCAGCACGAACACGGCGAGCAGCATCGTGAAGCCGCGTTCGTCGGCGCAGCGGCGGGCGTGGCGGTGCAGTCGAGTCGTCAGGTGCATGGCGTGTTGCTCCCGTTCGGGGCGCTCGAGGCCGGGGTCAGCTTGAGCACGACCGAGTCGCTGAGGTTGGCGCCGGCGCTCGGCGCGTTGACGTTGGCGCCCCGGTTCGACGGCAGCGCCTCGAAGCTGATCGTGACCTCCGCCGTCGTCGCGGCGTCGGTCGCCGAGAGCGGCACGGCGTAGGGAGTCGTGTTGATCTGGCTCGTGCCGCTGCCGGCGTAGCCGAAGTACTGGAACACCGGCACGACCGACCCGCCGATGGTGGCCTGCGCTGCATTCGGCAGCAGCACGAAGCCGCCACTGGGCGTGGGCGTCGTCGAGAACGTCCAGGGGGGCGGAGGTGGCGGAGTTGTGCCCGCCTTGGTGTTCGTGTACGTGAACATGACCAGCTGCTGCGAGGGGGCGGTGCCGGTGAGCGAGACCACGACCTCGTTGGGCTCGATCGTCGGAGAATCGCTCAGCGCGCTGTAGAACACGAGGTTGCTGGCGTCGCTGCCGCTGGCCACGCCGCCGACCATCCCGGTCGGAGCCGGCGTGCCGACCAGCGGGGTGACCCCGGTCGCCACGCAGCTCGAGTTCAACGCCTGCGTGATCTTCTCCATCGCGACCCGACCCTCCTGGTTGGAGTCGACCCGGTTGCCGAAGTTCGAGCTGAAGTGAACGGAGGCGATGACGATCGCGCCGGTCGCCATCGACACGATGATCCCGGCCAGCGACGCGACCAGGAGCTCGATCAGCGTGAACCCGCGCTCGTCGCGCAATACGGCGCGCAGCTTCCTCGGCAGCGCCTTCATGGGCAGGTCCCGCTCGCGTACCCTGGGGCCCCGTTGTACAGGTACACGTTGACCACGTTGCCCGCCGCGAAGTTCGTGTTGGTGACCGTCGCGGTGTTGTGGAAGCTGCCGTTGTCGACGCAGACCGTGAAGTTGCCGTAGGGCTCACCCGGATTGGCGAGCGCGCCCTGCGTCGGGGTCGGGATCTGCGTCGGGGGATAGGTCTCGTTGCCGCAGCCGCTGTCGGTGTCGGTCACCGTCACGTTCGGCATGGTGGTCATCAGCGCGGGGGTGGCGCCCCCGACGATGATCTCGTCGATCGAGACGTAGGTCCCCGACGAGCTCCCGTCGTGCGTTCCCTTGACGACGATCCGGAGGGTATGGCTGGTGTTGGTGAGGCCGCTGGCGCTGTACGCCACGTTCCGGAACGTGGTCGGGCTGGCGTAGGTGTCGACCGTCGAGACGAGCGTCCCGTCGAGGTAGACCTTGGCGTATCCGTGGTTGCCCGCGTACGGAGCAAGCCACTGGACGCTCGTGCCGGTGAAGGTCACGGTCATCGTGTTCCCGGCCGTATTGCTGTAGGTCTCGTCGTTGTTGTAGTCGCCGCTCGTCCAGCTCTGGCCGCTCGCGTGCGTCCATCCGCTGCTGTAGTTGAGCGCGCCGCTGTTGTCGTTGTAGGCGGTGGCGGACCCGGAGGTCCACGGAAGTACGATCATCGCTGGCTCGGGAATCACGACCGAGCTCGTCGCCCCCGGGTTGACGGTCACGGCGGGCGGCCCCGGGGTGGTGGCCCACGAGTTGGGGCCGCAGGTTCCTGCGTAGGCCGAGTACGCGCTGGAAAACGGGAACACCGTGGTCGGCGACACGATCGTCGAGGAGTACGCGGTCGTGCGCGGCGTGCTGGCGGTGCCGAAGATGCGGGGCGTGATGCCGGCGTTGCCGTTCGACGCGACGAAGGTGTCGGATGTCGCGGGTTGTGTGGATCCGTTGAAGGTGGTCGTGAAGGTCGCGGAGATGGCGCCGTCCTGCGCCAGCTGCAGCGGCGTGGCCGCCGTCGTCTGGGTCGAGGTCACCGGGCCGGTCCAGCTCGCCGGCGGATTGCCGTTCTTGTCGACATACCCCGGGTCCGAGTAGGAGACGGTGTAGGTGCCGCCCGTCAGCCCCGCGAACACGGCGCAGCCGCTGCTGTCGGTCGTCAGCGGCGCAACGGTGCTCGGGCCGGTGACCGTCGCGGTGACGCCGGCCAGGCCGTCGCCGTTCTGGTCGGTGGCCGAGATGATCAGGGAACCACCCTGCGCGGGGGTGATGATGCCGTGGAGGATCACCGGCGGGCGGCCGTCGTTGCTGGGTGACCAGGTCACGGTCGAGGTCGTCGCGACCTCGTCCGCGCTCGCCGTGCCGCTCGTGGTGCAGGATGCGGCCCCGCCGGCGCCCGAGACGAACTGGCTCTTCGAGGTCACGGTGTAGGCCGTGCCGTCGATCGTCACCGGCGGAGCCGTCTGGTTGCCGAGCGATCCGGAGAGCTGGGTGATGTTCAGGCCGCGCAGCCGCGCCTGGTCCTGCTGGGCGAGGGTCGCAGCCTGCTCCTCGTTGCGCTGGTTGCCGACGGCCCCGCCGACCGCCCCAAAGCCGGTCAGGCTGGCCGCCGCGATCAGCGCCACGAGCAGTGCCGCGACCAGCACCTCGATCAGCGTGTCGCCGCGCTGCGCGCGAAGGCACGCCGCGACGCGCGCACGCAGGGCCGCGCGGCATGCCACGGGGGTCGGCTGGGATTGCATCGCCACTACGGGTGTCGGCTCGAACGGGCTGTTCGTTTAGTCGGCAAAGGCCTGCGGACGAATGCTCGACGGCGCGACCGCGCCGGCGGCGCCGCTCGCAGGCGCGAGAATGGCGGGGTGCTCGTGCTCTTCGACATCGACGGGACGCTGCTGCTGCGCGCCAGCCGCGAACACGCGACCTCGCTCCGCGAGGCGCTGGCGCGGGTCTACGGCGTCAGCGCGGCGGGTGCGGTGGCGGCCGCGGGACGCACCGACACGGCGATCGCACGAGATCTTGCGCTGGCGGCGGGCGTCAGCGCCGCGCGCTTCGAGCTGGGTCTCGAGCAGTTCAAGCAGGCCAGCACCGCGCTGTTCGCGACGCGTTGCCCGCCACGCCTCGACGATCGACTGGCGCCCGGGATGCGCGAGCTGCTCGAGCAGCTCGCCGCGCGCGGCGATGTCCGCTGCTCGCTGGTCACCGGCAACTACGAGGCGGTCGCCCGGCTGAAGCTCGAGCGGGCCGGGATCGGCCACCATTTCGCACCCGGGCAGGGCGGCTTCGGGTCGGACGCCGAGCTGCGCAACGAGCTGCCGGCGATCGCTCGCGCTCGGGCCGGCGGCTACCCCCGCGAGCAGACGATCGTGATCGGGGACACGCCGCTGGACATCGCCTGCGCGCGCGCCGACTCGCTGCGCGTGCTGGCGGTGGCGACGGGCCCGCATCCGGCCTCGGAGCTGGCGCACGCCGACGCGGTGGCCGCGGACGGCTGGGAGCTGGCGGCGCTGTTGGGGGCAGAGCTCGAGGCGCTCAGCGCACGAGCCGCTTGTAGCTGATCCGCTTCGGGCGGTCGGCCTCCGCCCCGAGCAGCGCGCGGCGATGCTCCTCGTAGGCCTCGAAGTTGCCCTCGAACCATGTCACCTGACTGTCGCCCTCGAAGGCCAGCACGTGGGTCGCGACGCGGTCGAGGAACCAGCGGTCGTGGGAGATCACCACGGCGCACCCGGCGAACGAGAGCAGCGCCTCCTCGAGTGCGCGCAGCGTGTCGACGTCGAGATCGTTGGTCGGCTCGTCGAGCAGCAGCAGGTTGCCGCCGCCACGCAGCAGCTTCGCGAGATGAAGCCGGTTGCGCTCGCCGCCCGAGAGCTTGGCGACCTTCTTCTGCTGATCGGTGCCGCGGAAGTTGAACGACGCGGTGTACTGCCGCGAGTTGACCCAGCGGTCGCCGACCTTGATCTGGTCGAGTGAGTCCGAGATCTCCTCCCACACACTGCGTGAGTCATCGAGCGCGTCGCGCGACTGATCGACGTAGGCCAGCACGACGGTGTCGCCGATCCGCAGCGTTCCGCCGTCCGGCTGCTCCTCGCCGGTGATCATGCGAAACAGCGTCGTCTTGCCGGCGCCGTTGGGACCGATCACGCCGACGATGCCGCCACGCGGAAGCGAGAACGACAGATCCTCGATCAGCAGCCGCTCGCCGAAGCCCTTGCGCAGGTCGCTCGCCTCGATCACGAGGTCGCCGAGCCGCGGGCCGGCCGGGATGTGGATCTGGACCTGGTCGAGCTTCACCTCGGCCTCTCCGGCGAGCAGCGCCTCGTAGTTCGCGAGCCGCGCCTTGGACTTCGTGCGGCGGCCCTTCGGGTTGGTCCGAACCCACTCCAGCTCGGCGGCGATCGTGCGCTGGCGGGCGACCTCCTGCTTCTCGCTCTGCGCCAGGCGGGCCTGCTTCTGCTCCAGCCAGCCCGAGTAGTTGCCCTGGTAGGGGATGCCGCGGCCACGATCCAGCTCGAGGATCCAGCCGGCGACGTTGTCGAGGAAATACCGGTCATGGGTCACGGCCACCACGGTCCCCTTGTAGTCCGCGAGGTGGCGCTCGAGCCACTCGACCGATTCGGCGTCGAGATGGTTGGTCGGCTCGTCGAGCAGCAGCAGGTCGGGCTGGCTGAGCAGCACGCGGCACAGCGCGACACGGCGGCGCTCGCCGCCGGACAGCGGACCCACCGCCGCATCCGCGGGCGGGCAGCGCAGCGCGTCCATGGCGTGCTCGATCATGCCGTCGAGGTTCCAGGCGTCGGCCGCGCCGATCTCGTCCTGGAGCCGTGCGAACTCGTCGGCCGTCTCGTCGGAATAGTTGGCGGCCAGCTCGTTGAAGCGCTCCAGCAGCGCGGCGAGGTGGCCGACCCCTTCGAGCACGTTCCCGCGGACGTCCTTTGACTCGTCCAGCGCGGGCTCCTGCTCGAGCAGGCCCACCGAGGCGCCGGCGGCGAGCGCCGCGTCGCCGCGAAACTCGGTGTCGAGCCCGGCCATGATTCGCAGCAGCGAGGACTTGCCCGAGCCGTTGTAGCCGAGCACACCGATCTTCGCTCCCGGGAGAAACGACAGCGAGATGTCCTTCAGGACCTCGCGGTCGGGCGGGTAGACCTTCGAGAGCTTGTACATCTGGAAGATGAATTCGGCGGGCACGGGAGCAGGAGGATAGGGGGTGGGCGTCCGATAACGTGGAAGGCTCATGGCAACGGTGTTCGATCTCGAGCAGGCGATGGCGCTCCTTGAGCTGGAGCCGCCGTTCGACGTCCGCGACGTGCAGCTCGCCCGCCGGCGGATGGCCAAGCGCTGGCATCCCGACATCGCGCCGCCGGGCAAGCAGCACGAGCATCAGCGCCACCTCCAGGCGATCAACGACATGGCCGACGAGCTCGAGCGTCTCGCGGAGGGCTCGCGGGGCGGCAAGATCTCGCGCAACGCGGCGCGCGCCTCGGCCGCCGCGAGTCGCAAGGCACGCGCCGAGGAGGGCCAGCGCGCCTACGAGGCCGAGCAGCGCGCGCGGGCGGCGGCGGCCGAGCGCACCCACCACGACCCGTTCGGGAGCCGCGTCCCGGACCATTCCATCGTGCACCGCTACGCGCGGTGCCTCAGCTACCCCGAGTGGGGCGTCGGCAGCGTCACCGGGATCTACTTCACCGGCGAGGAGGATGACGTGCGCCAGTGGGCGCGCGTGCTGTTCAGCCAGGGCATCCGCACGGTGCCGGCGGGAAGCCTGAGCTTCGTCGACTTCTCGACCCCGGATCCGGCTGCCGACCGCGTCGAGCGCTTCATGACCGCGGCGCAGCACGCGCTCGCCGACGGCGACTACGCGCTCGCCGCCCAGCGGCTGATCTACGCCCGCGACGCCGAGCCGACCAACGTGCCGGTGCTGCGCATGATGACGCTGGCCTTCTGGCAGGCCGACAACCTCGACGCCGCGGCGCGCGCGGTGCGCGACTGGGCGCGGGTCGACGGCGACCGGCCGGCGGCGCACCGCTTCGCGGCGCGCATCTATGAGGACATGGGCGCGATCGACCTCGCGGCCGAGTCCGCCGAGCGGGCGGTCGCCCGCGCGCCCGCTGACGCCGGCGAGTGGGCGCGGCTCGGGCGGCTTCGCCTGCGCCTGCGGGACCGCGCCGGCGCGATCGAGGCGCTGCGGCGCGCCCAGAGTCTCGAGCCGACCGTCGAGGCGCTGCTCGACCTGGCACTCGCGTTGCAGCTCGCCGGCGACATCGGCGGCGAGGTCTCGGCCTGCGAGCAGGCGGTGGAGCTCGACGGCGAGTCGCTGCCGGCCTGGGTGCGGCTCGCGCACGCCCTGGCACGCACCGACCGCATCGGCGAATGCCTGGCGGCGTGCGAACGGGCACTCGAGCTCGGCGGCGGCAGCGAGGTGCGCGATCTGCACGAGCGGATGCGCAACGTCGAGCCGCGGGTCCTGCCGGCGGCGTAGGCCTGTCGCTGATCCGCTCGGCGCGCGCTACCGTAGGAGTCGGCATGACACTGGCAAACCCGGTTCACATCGCGTTCATCGTCGCGATCGCCCTGATCTTCCTCGGGCCCAAGCGCCTGCCCGAGCTGGCGCGCGGTCTCGGTAGCGGCATGCGCGAGTTTCGCGAGTCGCTGAGCGGTGCGGCGCACCACGACGAGGTGCCGACGCTCGCCGCCGACGACGAGACCGCCCAGCCGAGCATCCAGCCGCACGCCCCGCCGCCCCCGGGCTCCGGCGCGCCGTAGCGCGTTCGCTGCTCAGCCGACCCGCGTGAAGATCGCCGCGAGCACGGTCCTGCGGCCCAGGCAGTTGGGGCTCGGGTCGCTGAGCGGGGTGAAGTGCAGCGTCCTCCCCGCGAGGTGGACCGTGTACCTGCCGGGCCCGGGGCACGCATCGCGCCCGGTCCTGTCGTGGAAGCTGATCGTGTGGCCCCTGATCGCGTAGCGGCCGCGGACTTCCACGATGCCGTCCTCGCTGACGGTGTAGTCGGGACGGGCGAACTTGATCGTCCACGGACCCATGAGCACGCCGCCGGCCACGCCGCTGGTGATCGTCGTCTTGTAGGTCCCGTGCAGCTTGCCGGCAGCCAGCGCCAGCGAAGCCAGTCCCAGCACGGCGGCCACCGAGGCCACGATCGCGAGTCGCTTCATGTGCCTGCCCCCTTCGGCTCGAATGCCGCGCCCAGCGTACCCCTCCGCGGTCGCGCGATGCGTCGGTCTGCCATCTGGATGTGGTCCGCGGATCGTTCGCGCTGAACCGGCCGGTAGCGTTCAGCCATGCGCCTGATCGTTGCCCGCTGCGAGGTCACCTACGCCGGCCGCCTCGCGACCGTGCTGCCGATGGCGGTGCGCCTGCTGGTGCTGAAGTCGGACGGCTCGATGATGGTTCACGCTGACACCGGGGGATACAAGCCGCAGAACTGGATGACCGCGCCGACGACGATCGCGGTCGAGGGGGACCCGCCGACGCGCATCGAGATACGCAAGCGGGGCGGCGAGGAACGGCTCGAGATCGCGATCGACGAGGTGCTGTTCGACGAGACCCATGACATGGGCGAGGCGGCGGCGCTGGAGAAGGACGGCGTCGAACGCGACCTGCAGGAGCTGCTGGCGGCGGCTCCGCACCGCTGCGGCGAGGGCTTCCGGCTCGTGCGCCGGGAATGGCCGACCGACATCGGGCCGGTCGATCTGATGTGCCGCGATCCCGGCGAAGGCTGGGTCGCGGTCGAGATCAAGCGGGTCGGGACGATCGAGGCTGTCGAGCAGCTCAGCCGCTACCTCGAGCGGATCCGGCTGGACCCCGCGATGAGCGAGTGCCGCGGGGTGCTCGCCGCCCAGCAGATCAAGCCGCAGGCGAGCGTGCTCGCCGCGGCGCGCGGAATCGCCTGCGTCGAGGTGGATCTCGCGGTGCTCCGCGGGGAGCGCGAGCCGGACCTGACGCTGTTCGGCTGAGCTCGGCCACGCGGCGGCGCGGCCGTCGCCCGGCACGGAACTAGCGCTCGCCCGGACTCTTGGTCGGGTACTGCGAGAGCGGGACCGAGACGTCGAGCGCGGTGCGGACGATGCGGCTCTGCTCCAGCGCATGGGCGGCCGGGTATCCCTCGCCCGGGCTCGCACGCTCGGGCCGTCCGATGTAGCCGTAGGCGAGATCGTCGGACAGGATCTGCAGCAGGCGCCCTCGCATGTAGCCGCGCGCGCCCATGTTGCGCGGCTCCTCCTGGACCCAGGCGACCTCGGTCAGGTTCGGGTAGCGCGCGATGATCTCGAGCAGCTCGTTCTCCGGGAACGGGTAGAGCAGCTCGACGCGGCCGATCGCGATCCGCTCGTTGCCGGCCCGGTCGGGGTGCCCGACCAGGTCGTAGTAGATCTTGCCGGTGCACAGGATCAGTCGCGTGACCGCCGCGTCGTCGAGTCCGGGCTCGGCCAGGACCGGTTGGAACTGGCCGTGCGTGAGGTCGCTGAGCCGGCTCGCCGCCTGGGAGAGTCGCAGCAGCGACTTCGGCGTCATCACGATCAGCGGACGCTGCTTGATGATCTTCGCCTGACGGCGCAGGAGGTGGAAGTACTGCGCCGGCGTGGTCGGGTTGGCGACTCGCAGGTTGCCCTCGGCGGCCAGCGACAGGAAGCGCTCGAGGCGCGCCGAGGAATGCTCCGGGCCCGAGCCCTCATAGCCGTGGGGCAGGAGCAGGGTCAGCCGCGAGCTCTGCCCCCACTTCGCGAGGCCGGAGGCGATGAACTGGTCGACGATCACCTGCGCCGCGTTGACGAAGTCGCCAAACTGCGCCTCCCAGATCACGAGCGTCTCGGGCGACTCCTGGCTGTAGCCGTATTCGAAGCCCAGGCAGCCGATCTCCGAGAGCGGGCTGTTGTGCAGCTCGAACGGGGCGAGCGAGGTCGGCAGCTGCTGGATCGGGCAGATCGTCTGTCCGTTGGTGGCGTCGTGGAGGACCAGGTGGCGCTGGCTGAAGGTGCCGCGCTCGGTGTCCTGGCCGGTCAGGCGGATCGGCGTGTCCTCGGCCAGCAGCGAGGCGTAGGCGAGCGCCTCGGCGTGCGCCCAATCGATCTCTCCGTCCAGGGCGTCGCGGCGGCGCTCGAGCTGGCGCACCAGCTTGGGATGCACGCTGAAGCCCGCGGGCACGCGCAGCAGGTTGCGATTGATGTCGCGCAGCAGCTCGTCGGCCGCCGTCGTGTCGATGTCGGGAGATGCGCTGCGATCCAGCTGGTACTCCCCGGTCGGGTGCTCGGCGACGCCACTGGCGCGCCGTTCGGCGATCTGCTCGTGGAGCCGCTGGTGGCGGCGGGTCAGCTCGTCCCACGCCTCCTGCTTCGCGCGCTCGACATCGGGCGGCGAGATCACCGTGCGGCGGATCAGCTCGTCGGCCCAGAGCTCGCTGACGCGCTTCTTGCCCTTGATCGTGGCGTACATCTCGGGCTGGGTATAGGCCGGCTCGTCGGCCTCATTGTGGCCGAAGCGGCGGTAGCCGATCAGGTCGATCAGCACGTCGTGACCCCATCGCTCGCGGAAGGCGAAGGCGAGACGCGCCGCCGAGATGCAGGCTTCGACGTCGTCGGCGTTGACGTGGATGATCGGGATGTCGAAACCCTTCGCGAGGTCCGAGGCCCAGCGCGTCGAGCGGGCGTCGTCGGGATCGGTCGTGAAGCCGACCTGGTTGTTGGTCATCAGGTGCAGCGTGCCGCCCACCGTGTAGCCGTCGAGCGTCTGCAGGTTCAGCGTCTCGGCGATCACGCCCTGCCCGGGAAACGCGGCGTCGCCGTGGATCATGATCGGGACGGCGAGGGTCATGTCACGTTCGGCGTGCGGTCCCTCGTGGGTGCTCTGGGCGGCGCGCGTCGCGCCCATGACGACCGGGCAGACGTACTCCAGGTGCGAGGGGTTGGACTCGAGGTTGACCTGGATCGACTCGCCCGAGGCGAGCCTGTAGGAGCCCTGGGCGCCGTGGTGGTACTTGACGTCACCGGTGCCGCCCTGGGGAATCGTCGTCACGGCTTCGAGCGTCGAGGCCCCCTCGAACTCGGCGAAGATCGTCTCGTAGGGGCGGCCAAGGTTGTGGGCCAGCACGTTGAGACGGCCGCGGTGGGCCATCCCGACGACCACCTCGCGCGCTCCTCCGCCGGCGGACAGGCGGATCATCTCGTCGAGCATCGGCACCGCCATGTCGCTTCCCTCGATCGAGAACTGGTGCTGGCCGAGGTAGGTCTTGTGCATGAAGCGCTCGAGCGCGTCGACCTCGATCAGGCGCGTGAGCAGCGCGCGCTGCTCCTCGGCGCTGAGCGGCTGGCGGAAGGCGCCGCTCTCGATCTTCTCGCGCAGCCAGCGCCGCTGCTGGTGTGAGGCGATGTGCTCGAGCTGGTAGGCGATCGTGCCGCAGTAGGTCTCGCGCAGGTGCGGGAACGCCTCGGCCAGGGTCGCGCCGGGAACGTAGATGTGCAGCAGCTTCGACGGGATCTGGGCCATCAGCACCGTGGTCAGCCCGATCGACTGGGGATCGAGCGCCGGGTCCCCGGGTGGCGTGGAGCCGAGCGGATCGAGCGACGCGGCGAGGTGTCCGTGGGTGCGCAGCGAGCGCACGAGGGCGTTCGCCGTGGCCGCCGCCTGGAGCAGCTCCTCGCTCGGCTGGCTCGCCGCTGCGACCGGCGCCGTCGGGGCCGGTCGCGCGGGCAGCGGGGCGAGGGCGACACCGAGTGCTCCGAAGACCTCCTCGTAGAACCCGTCGGCGCCGGCGAGCAGCGCCTCGATCCGCGCCAGGAAGCGCCCGGACTCCGCGCCCTGGATGACGCGGTGATCGTAGGTCGACGTCAGTGTCATGACCTTGTCCGCGCCGATCTGCTCGGCGACCTCGCCGAGCCCGACCGGGAAGGCGATCGAGCCGGTCGCCACGATCGTGCCCTGGCCGACCATCAATCGCGGCACCGAGGCGATCGTCCCGAGGCCTCCGGGATTGGTCAGCGTGATGTTCGCGCCGAGCAGGTCGTCAGCGATCAGCGTGTTCGTCCGCGCCTTCTCGACCAACGCGTCGTAGGCCGCGAGAAAGTCATCGAAGCTGCGCTCGCCGGCGTTCACGATCACCGGCACCATCAGCGTGCGCGAGCCGTCCTTCTTCTCGACGTCGACCGCGAGGCCGAGGTTGACGGCGCCGTCGTGGACGCGCTGGGGCTTGCCGTCGATCTCGGCGTAGTGATCGGCCATCACCGGCAGCTCGCTCGCGGCGCGAGCGAGGGCGAACGCGATCAGGTGGGTGAAGGAGGCCTTGACGCCCGCCTCCTTGAGCTGCCGGCGGCGGCCATCCAGCGTGGTGACGACGATCGTGCGGAAGCTCGTCGCCGTCGGGATCGAGCGACTCTCGTCCATGTAGCGCGCGAGCATCGCCGCGCCGCCCCGCAGCTCGACCGCTCCGCCCTGCGGCGGGCCCCCGTCCGAGTCCGGCTGGTCGGCGGCGGCGAGGACGTCGGCCTTGACGATTCGCCCGGCGGGGCCGCTCCCGGCGAGCGACGCGAGATCCACGCTGAGCGTCTCGGCTGCGCGTCGGGCGACCGGCGACGCCTTGGCGCCGTTCGCCGGCGGCGCGCCGGCGCCGTTGGCCTGCGCCGGTTCGGCTGTCGCGGGCGCCGGCGCCTGGCTCGCCGCACGCGAACTCGACATCCGGCCGATCACCTGGCCGACGGTGACGGTGTCGCCGGCCGCGGCGAGCAGCTCGGTGATCGTGCCGCTCGCCGGCGCGGGCAACTCGACGTCGACCTTGTCGGTGGAGATCTCGACGACGGTGTCACCGGCCGAGACGACGTCGCCGACCGCGACGGTCCACTCGAGGATCGTTCCCTCGGTCACCGACTCCCCGGCCGCCGGTGTGACGATGTCGACGGTCGTCGAGGGCTCCGGCGCGTCGGCGTGCTCGCTGGCGGCGGCACCGCCGCCGTTCGGCGCGATCTCGGCGAGCACCGCACCGACGGCCACGGTCTGGCCCGCGGGCGCGTGGATCTTGACGACCGTACCGCTGATCGGGGCGGGTACCTCAGCGTCGACCTTGTCGGTCGAGATCTCGACGAGCGTCTCGTCCGCGTGCACGCGATCCCCCTCTGACTTGCGCCATTCGAGGATCGTGCCTTCGGTCACCGAGTCGCCCATCTGGGGCATCACGACTTGCGTCGTCGTTGCGGCCGCCATCAATACGGACTCTAGCGCGCCGGCAAGCGGCACCCGGTCGCTATCCCGCCTCGACGCGGGCACGTCGGCGTTCCTCGCGGATGAACTCGGCGCTGCCGAAAAACGGTCCGATGCCGCCGAGCACGGCGACCGCGACGGCGACGCGCAACGGGACGATCCGCAGGCGCACCGCGACCAGGCAGACGAGTGACATGCCGATCCACAGCAGGCCGTGCGAGAGCCCGAGGATGAACGTTTCAGGTTGCGGATTGTTGAAGCCGAAGGCGACGATCAACAGCGCTGTGTAGACGAGCGAGTGGAAGAACGAGACGTGTTTGAGGCGGTTGAAGGTGATCACGCGCCCACCAGCATCGTCGCCATCCGCCGCAGCGGTTCGTCGGCCTCCGGCGGCCAGCGATCGATTTCCGGCGGCCACCAGGCGAACGCATCGTGCTCGGCATCGGGGACCACGTGGGCGCCCTGGGCGAGCCACGCCATGCCGAGCAGCAGGACGAGCTGATGGGGCAGGCAGATCAACGCCTCGACGGTGATTCGCTCGGCGCCCACCGACCACTCCTCCCGCAACTCGCGCCCGAGGGTGTCGGCCGGGTTCTCACCGGGGTCGACCGCACCGCCGGCGCCGAGCGCCCAGCGCCCGGCCCACGTCGCGAGCCAGGCCGCGCGGCGTCCGGCGAGCCAGCTGCCGTCGCTCGCGCGCACCACGCACAGCGCGGCGACGCTCTGCGCCGCGTCGGTGCGGTCGAGCCGCAGCGCCCAGCGGGCCGGCTCGAGCTCGAGGATCAGCCTGCCCCCGCCGTCGTGGTGGCCGACCAGGCGCGCCGAGAAGCCGTCATGGGCCGGAGAGCCCCGGTCGCGGAGCGCGGTGATCGCGGTGTCGGCCGCCTCGATCGCCGCGGGCGGCGGCTCGTAGGGCGTCTCGCTCCAGCGTGCCTCGACCTGATCGAGCTCCCACGGGCCGCGGGCGAGGATGCCGGGGGGGAGGGGCATGGCCTACAGGCTAGATGGCGCGGGCCCCACGGCGCTGTGGCCATCTCCGCCGGTCCGCGTGCTGGAGCCGAGAGGCGGCGGGACGGCGAACGGCCCACGCTAGGCTGCTTCCATGAGCAGCTTCCACGGCAGCGGCGGTCACGGCATCGGCCTCGGCGGCGCAAACGGCTCCGGCGGCGGCCGCGGACGCGGACGCGGGCGCGGTACGCGCGTGCTCGGCTCGGGCGAGCCGGGTCCGGAGCTGCTCGACCCGGAGCGTGAACGTGACGGCCGGCGGATCATGCGCCTGTTCGCGCCCTACAAGGCGCGGCTGCTCGGCGTCATCGCGCTGATCGTCTTCTCCTCGGCGTTGGGGGTGATCCCGCCGTTTCTGCTGCGCCTGGTGCTGGCCCGGGCGCTTCCCCAGGGCAACCTGACCCTGCTCAGCGAGCTCGTCGGGGGGATGATCGCGATCACGATCGCGACCTCAGCGCTGAGCGTCGTGCAGACCTATATCTCGACGGACATCGGGCAGCGGGTGATGCACGACCTGCGCGTCTCGGTCTACCGGCACCTGCAGCGCCTGTCGCTCGCCTTCTTCACCCGCACGCGCGCCGGCGAGGTCCAGTCCCGCATCGCCAACGACATCGGCGGGATCGACAACATCGCCACCAGCACGGCGACGACGATCGCGCAGAACGCCACGACGGTGATCGCGACCACCGTGGCGATGGCCCTGCTCGACTGGCGTCTGGCGCTGATCTCCTTCGCCCTCGTGCCGTTCTTCGTCTGGCTGACGCGGCGTGTCGGACGCGAGCGTCGCGCGATCACCTCGCGGCTGCAGGGGCGCCTCGCCGACATCTCGACGCTGGTCGCCGAGTCGCTGTCGGTCTCCGGGATGATGCTCGGCAAGACGATGGGCCGCACGGAGGACCTGGCCGGTCGCTTCACCGAGGAGTCCGACCAGCTGGCCGGCCTCGAGGTGCAGTCTCGGATGGCTGGTCGCTGGCTGATGTCGACGATCAACATGGCCTTCTCGATCCAGCCGGCGATCGTCTACTGGATCGCCGGTCAGAGCTTCGTGAACGGGGGTCACCCGGCTTCGATGATCCCGACCGTCGTGGCGTTCACGACGCTGCAGACGCGGCTGCTGTTCCCGATCGCGCAGCTGCTGTCCGTCGGGACCGATGTCGAGGCCTCGCTCGCCCTGTTCGACCGGATCTTCGAATATCTCGATCTGCCGGTCGACATCGTCGAGGCGGCGCACCCGGTGGAGCTGCGACCGAGCGAGCTGCTGGGGGAGGTGCGGCTCGAGGGCGTCGGCTTCCGCTACGGGGAGACCTCTCCGTGGACGCTTCAAGACGTCGACCTCGTCGTCCCCGCCGGCACGCGCACGGCCGTGGTCGGTGAGACCGGCGCGGGAAAGACGACGCTCGGCTACCTCGTCGCGCGACTGTACGAACCGCAGGCCGGGCGCGTGACGATCGACGGGATCGACGTGCGCGACGCGAGCTTCGCCTCGCTTGCGGCGACCGTCGGCGTGGTCTCCCAGGAGACCTACCTGTTCCACGCGACGGTGCGCGAGAACCTGCGCTTCGCCCGCCCGGAGGCGACCGACGAGCAGATCGAGGCCGCCGCCCGCACGGCGCGCATCCATGAGTTGATCGCGTCGCTGCCCGAGGGCTACGACACCGTCGTGGGCGAGCGCGGCTACCGCTTCTCGGGTGGGGAGAAGCAGCGGATCGCGATCGCCCGCACGATCCTGCGCAATCCGCCGGTGCTCGTGCTCGACGAAGCGACGAGCTCGCTGGACACGCGAACCGAGCACGAGGTGCAGGAGGAGCTCGATCAGCTCGCCGAGGGGCGCACCACGATCACCATCGCCCACCGCCTTTCGACGGTGCGCGACGCCGACCAGATCGTGGTTCTCGACCACGGCGCGATCGTCGAACGGGGCACCCACGATGAGCTGCTGGCGAGCGGCGGCCGCTACGCCGCGCTGCTCTCGCACGACGGCGCCGCCGAACCACTACATTGACACGATGGCATCGCTCGAAGCCGAGATGCTCGAGTTCATCCGGCGCGGCCTGGACCACCACGCCCTCTCGTGTCCGCTGGCGCCGCGGGCGATCCTGCTGAACCCGGGGAACCACGAGCTGTTCGGCTGGGATGAGCTCTGGGGGATCCCTGTGCTCGCCGA
>DATLQS010000027.1:0-19796 GCA_035535075.1 Solirubrobacteraceae bacterium | reverse complement strand
GCTAGCGCCCGCGCGGCTTCACGCGGTACATCTCGGCGTCGGCCCGCTCGACGAGTGCCTCCGCGCTGGTCGCCGGATTCTGCTCGACGACCACACCGATGCTCGCCCGGACCACGAGCAGGCGCTCGCCGGTGCTGACCGGCTGCGCGACCGCGTCGGCCAGCCTGCGCGCCAGCGGCTGCGCTGCTTCGACGCGCACGAGGTCCTCGCACAACACCACGAACTCATCGCCGCCGTAGCGTGCGACGGTGTCGCCGTCGCGCACCTCGCGGCGCAGCCGGCCGGCGACGCTGATCAGCAGCTCGTCGCCGACGGTGTGGCCATGGGCGTCGTTGACGTCCTTGAATCCGTCGAGGTCGATGAACAGGACGCCCACGGCGGTGCCCTGCCGGCCGAGCCGGGCGAGCGCCACCGACAGGCGGTCCATCAGCAGCTCGCGGTTGGGCAGGCCGGTCAGCGCGTCGTGCATGGCACGGTGCTCGAGCTCGCGTCGCGCCCGCAGCTCGCCGGTCGCGTCCCGAAAGCAGATCACGATCGTCCCGTCGCCTTCACTCAGCGCACTGGTGCTGATGGCCAGGGCTCCGCCATCACGCAGGGCAACCTCGAACTCCGCCGGGCCGCGCTCGAACTCCGCGCCGGCCGCCGGATTGACCACCGCCTCGTGCAGTCGCGCTTCGAAGTCGTCGGGGTCGCCGACGATGCGGCGCACCTCGCGGATCAGCGTCGAGAGGTCATGCTGACCGCCCCGTGACGGCGGCGCGGGCAGCATCGCCGAGAGCTCGTCGTTCCAGATCGTCAGCGTGCCGCCCGCGCCGAGCACGGCGATGCCGAACGGAACCGCGTCGAGCACCCCGCGCAGCAGCGTCGAATACCCGCGCAGCGACTCCCACGAGGGCGGCGACGCCAGGGCCGCCGGCGCCGCTCGTGCGGGTGCCGGATCGGCCGCCGGAGCGTGCTGAGAAAAGGTCGAGTTCACCGCCGTCCGAGTGTATGTGGCGTGTCGGCCGGTGACTGGGTGGAAACCTCACCGACCCACGTGAACTAGCTCCCGTGACCGCGCAGCCGCGGCTCGCGCCGAGGCCACGCGTCGATCCGGCGCGACCGGGGGTGATTCCGAGGGTCCCAGCATCTAGCCTCTGCGGCAATGACCGGCAGCGAACGGGAGAAACGTGCCGCCGCGCAGGCCGCCGCGCAGCTTGTCGTCGACGGACAGCTCGTCGGCCTGGGGACGGGCAGCACCGTCGCCTACCTGCTGCCGGCGCTGGCGGCGCGCGCGCTCGCGATCCGCTGCGTCGCGACCTCGCCCGAGACGGAGCAGGCAGCTCGGGCCCTCGGCCTCGACGTGGTCGCGTTCGCCGGCATCGAGCGTCTGGACATCGCAATCGACGGCGCCGACCAGATCGACCCCGCCGGCTGGCTGGTCAAGGGCGGCGGCGGCGCCCATACGCGCGAGAAGGTCGTCGCGGCCGCCGCGGCACGGTTCGTCGTGATCGCCTCATCCGAGAAGGCGGTCGAGCGAATCGGGCCACCGGTTCCGCTCGAGCTGCTGCGGTTCGGCGTGGACGCCACGCTCGGCGCCCTCGGCGAGGTGGCGCTTCGAGCGGTGCCGCCAAGCCCGGACGGAGGGCTGATCGCCGACTACCACGGCTCGTTTGGGGGTCCCGGCGAGCTGGCGTCGCGCCTGGACGCGACGCCCGGCGTGGTCGGGCACGGTCTGTTCCCGCCGTCGCTCACCTCCGACGTCCTGCTGGCCGCCAACGGACGCGTCGAACATCGCCTGGTGCCCTAGCCGGGCCGGCGGCGGCTGCGGCGACGCTCAGCGCGGCGCGAGCAGGTAGTGGGAGACCATCCACTCCTCGCCCTCGCGCAAGCCCCACAGCTGCTCGGTCGAGAGCAGGAACAGCCGCCAGCCGGCCAGTGCCCTCGCGGCGCGGCGCTCGCCGACCGCTCCGCCCAGAACGACCCGCGCGCGATCGGCGTGCGCGTCGAGCCGTTCGAGCCAGGCCGCGAGCGTGCGCGCGTAGTGCGTTCCCGACACCGCCCAGCTCTCGCGCACCTCGAGGTCGCGCTGGAAGCGCAGCATCAGTTCGTGCGACGGCATCCGGCCGGCGGTGAAGAAGCGATCGGCGGCCCAGGTCCCGCTGAACTCATAGGCCAACCGCCGGTGCGAGAAGACGTGCACGAACAGCTTTCCCCCTGGCTCGAGCCAGCCCGCGATCCGCGCCAGCAGCGCCTCCCAGTTGCGCATGTGCTCGAACATCTCGATCGAGACGACCCGATCGAAGCGCCGCGTCGGGGCCAGTGAGTTGACGTCGGCGGTCACCACGGTCAGGCGATCGCGAAAACCGCGGCGGTCGCGCACGGACTCGATCCAGGTCCGCTGCGACGCCGAGTTCGAGACCGCCACGACGGTTGCCCGCGGGTAGCGCTCGCAGATCCACAGCGACATCGAGCCCCAGCCGCAACCCAGGTCGAGCACGCTCATGCCGTCCTCGATCCCGGCCCGCTCGCACGACAGCGCGAGCATCGCCTCCTCGGCAGCGGCGAGGTCGCCGACCCCGGGGCCCCACAGGCCGCTCGAGTACTTCAACCGAGGGCCGAGAAACAGCTCGAAGAACTCGGCGGGAAGTTCGTAGTGCTGCTCATTCGCGCGCCCGACCGACTCGGCGATCGGCCCCCGGCGCATCGCCTCGACGAGCTCGCCGAGCCGCCGCTCCTGGGCCTCGACGCCGCCGCGCCCCTCACGGCGGAGGCGCGACCGCGCGCCCCAGCGCGATCCGCTGCGCAACAGCGGATCGGGCAGCAGCCCACGCTCGAGCGCCCGGTCGAGCAAGCCATAGCGCACACGGCCGAGAAGGGTCATCCCCGACCCCTACGCAGTCCGGCCCGATTCGGCTCACCAGCCGTGGGGAGCATGCCCTCATCCTCGCACGCCTGCGGGCTCGTCAGCGGGCTTCCGTGGCGGGGCGAGCCGGCGCCGTCGCGATTCGCCGGCCGAGCGACCCGTTCCATTAGGGTCCAGGCATGGCCACGATCGGCAGCTCCGACCTCGACGTCTTCCCACTCTGCCTCGGCGGCAACGTGTTCGGCTGGACCGCCGACGAGGACAGCTCGTTCGCGGTCCTCGACGCCTACACGGCGGTCGGCGGCAACTTCATCGACACCGCGGACGTCTATTCCATGTGGGCGCCGGGAAACTCCGGGGGAGAGTCCGAGACGATCATCGGGCGATGGCTCGCCGGGCGCGCCAACCGCGCCGCGATGGTCATCGCGACCAAGGTCGGCCACAACCGTGACCTGCGGCGCGAGGCGATCCTGGAGGGCGCCGAGCGTTCTCTCGACCGCCTGCAGACGGACTGCATCGACCTCTACTACGTCCACAACGACGATCCCGAGACGCCGCTGGAGGAGTCCCTCGGTGCCTTCGGCGAGCTCGTCCGCGGCGGGAAGGTTCGCTACATCGCCGCCTCCAACTTCAGCGCCGAGCGGCTGAGCGAGGCGCTCGCGGTCTCGGCCCGGGAGGGCTTGCCCTCCTTCGTCGCGCTGCAGAACGAATACCACCTGCTCAACCGCGGCTACGAGGGCGAGGCTCGCGAGGTCGTGGCGAGCGCGGGGCTCGCGGCGCTGCCCTACCGCGGCCTCGCCGGCGGCTTTCTGAGCGGCAAGTACCGCTCCGGCGGCGCGGCGATCGACAGCCCGCGGGCGAGCGGCGCCGCCGAGGCGCTCGACGAGCGCGGCCTTGCCGTGCTCGCTGCGCTGGACGCCGTCGCCGCCGAGCACGGCACGAGCCAGTCGGCGGTCGCGCTCGCCTGGCTGCTCGCGCAGCCGACCGTCGTCGCCCCGATCGCCTCGGCCCGCAGCGTCGAGCAGCTCCAGGAGTGGATCGGGGCCGCCGAGCTGACGCTGTCCGTGAGCGAGCTCGACGCGCTCAGTCGCGCGGGTTGACGCCCGGCCAGGTGCCGAGACACGCCGGAGAGCCAGCCCCACGGTCCGTCGGTTCCCCTTTGACATACAGACGATCTATGTATAGGCTGTCTACTTATGGCGAGCACTGAGCTGCAGGGGCACCTCGACGGGATGCTGCTCGCGATCCTCGAAGCCGGACCGCGCCACGGCTACGCGATCGTCGAGGAGATGTGCCGGCGCAGCGATGGTGAGTTCGACCTCGCCGAGGGCACGATCTATCCGGCGCTGCACCGGCTCGAGGCCGCCGGCCTGCTCTCGAGTCGCTGGGAGGTGGTCTCGGGACGGCGGCGCCGCGTGTATGCACTGTCCCGCAGCGGCGCGGCCGCGGTCGGCGAGCGGGCCGCGAGCTGGCGGGCGTTTCGCAGCGCAGTCGATGCCGTGTTCGCCCCGGCGACCTCGCAGGCGCAGCTATGAACGCCGTCGGCGACTACCTCGACGAGCTCTCCGGCCACCTGCGCCGTGGCCGCCGCGCGCGGATCCTCGCCGAGGTTCGCGCCCACCTGGTCGATGCCGCGGCGGCCGAGATCCAGCTCGGCGCCGATCCGGATCGCGCAGCGGCCCTCGCGGTCGAACGGTTCGGCCCACCGGCGCGCGTCGCGCGCCAGTTCAACGCGCTTCGCCGTCGGCCCCGCGCGATCGCCCAGCGTGCCGCCGCGGTGATGCTGGCGAGCGCGGCGACCGCGAGCCTTGGCACCGCGACGGTCTGGGCGTTCGCCCCGGGCGGCGGCCACGGCGCCGCGCCCCGCCACCATCAGGCGCAGCCGGCACGTGTCAGGATCCGGCGATGAGCGTCCCGCCCGAACCCCCGACTTCCACCGCTCCCGAGCCAGGTGCACCACAGTCGCCGGCGCACGACGCGCCCGTCGCCTCGGGGTACCACGCCCCCGAGCCGCAGGCGCACGATGCGGTGGAGGCGCCGCCGCGGCCCCGGACACGCGTCGAGCGCTTTCGCGCCTGGCGCTTCGCGCCTGTCGTCGAGGTCATCGCGACGATCGCCGTCGCGCTCGCGCTCGCCGAGAGCGTCCAGGCGGCGGTCGTCAAGCCGTTCGTGATCCCGTCGGCCTCGATGGAGCCGACGCTCGCGATCGGCCAGCGTGTGCTGGTCAACCGCCTGGCCTACGACTTCAGCTCGCCCCAGCGTGGCGACATCGTCGTGTTCCACCCGCCGAGCTCGCTGACCTGCGCGGTGAACGTGCCCGATACCGAGCCGTGCCCGCGGAGCAATTCGCAGGCGTCGAGCCAGTACTTCGTCAAGCGCCTCATCGGGCTCCCGGGCGACCGGGTCTCGATCTCCGACGGGCACCCGGTGATCAACGGTAAGCCGCTGTGGAACGAGCCCTACATCCTTCCCTGCGTCGACTCCCAGAGCTGCTACTACCCCCGCGCGATGACCGTCCCGCGCGGCGAGTACTTCATGCTCGGCGACAACCGCGGCGACTCTGACGACAGCCGCTTCTGGGGACCGATCCCCGGCTCGTGGATCATCGGCGAGGTGTTCGCCACCTACTGGCCGCCTGACCGCATCGGCGTCTTCTGATCGTTGTCCTGCAAATGGCCGGGTTGCAACTTCACTTGCAGCCGGAAAAGATTCCCCCACGTTTGCTGGCAATGGCAGGAGAAGACGTGCTAGCCTCGACGCGCAATAGAGGAAGCCGAGTCGCCGAGCACTCCGTTGCCGGTGAGCGGGGGACCCAACCGGACCCCTGAAGGCCGATGGGGCGAATCGCCACAGAGGTGGCGTAGCGCATTGCGCGAGCCCGTCAGCTAACCCCGCAGGCTTACAAGTCGGAACAGAGGGAGGGCCTGCAGTGGAGCTCGCACGTGATCTCGGAAGCGCCGATGTTTGGGCGGACTCGCTCGAGCGTTCGCTCGCCCGGCGGGGGCGCCCGCGGCGCGCCTCCCTCGAACTCGGTCGTCTGAGCCCAGAGCGTGACCTCAGTGACGCCGACACGGTCAACGAGTCGGTCGTCTATTGGCGGACGCGTCGCGCCGCGAGCGCCAGCTCCACCTTCACCCTTCCCGCCGTCGGCGGCGCCTCGGTCCTCGCGCTGCTCGCCGCGACCACGCTTCCGTCGCTCGCCGGCTCGGCCAAGCCGGCGACCGCCAAGGGAGGACAGCACGGCTCCGGCGCCACCGCGTCGGGCGCGCGCAACGCTCCGGCCGCCCACACCATCGTACATCGCGCCGTGACCGCAAAGCCCGCCTTCGCGGCTCCCGCGGCGTCCCACAGCGCACCCGCAGCGCCACCCCGCCCCGTCGTGTACGGCACGGTCACCCACGGTGACCTTCGCGACGCGCAGCGCCTGCTTGGCCTGCCGGTCGACGACGTCCTCGGCCCCAAGACGGGCGCCGCGATCCGCGCTTTCCAGCAGGCGCACGGCCTGACCGTCGACGGCAACATCGGGCCGGCCACCTGGGACGCGCTGAAGGCCGCCGAGCACGCTCAGGCCGCGACCGCCACGGCGCAGGCGACCGCCGCCAGCGCCGCCCCGGCCGTGCACGAGGCCTCCGCGATGCAGCCGGCCACGAGCACGCCAGACCCCTCCGGCGTGATCGCCCTGCAGCAGCAGCTTGGCATCTCGGCCGACGGCACCTTTGGCACCGAGACGACGGACGCGGTCTCGGCCTTCCAGACGGCACACGGCCTGACCGCCGACGGCGTCGTCGGACCGGCCACGCGCGCCGCGCTCGGCCTCGGCGACGGCCCGACGCTCGAGGCGGCGACGACCGGCGGAGCCACGAGCCCGGAGGCCAGCGCTCCGACGACGACCGACGCCGCCGCGACGACGACGACCTCGGCCGCGACGACGACGACTTCGGTCACGACCGACGCGGCGAACTCGACCGCCAGCTCAACGCCCGCGACGTCGACGACCACCACGACCACCACGACGGCCGGGCCACCGTCGAGCGTGACGACCGCGCTGGCGGAGATGACCGCCGCCGGCGACCAGATCGCCACCCTCCCCTACATCTGGGGCGGCGGGCACGGCTCGTGGGTCTCCCCGGGGTATGACTGCTCCGGTTCGGTTTCCTACGTGCTGCACGCAGCCGGCCTGCTCAGCGTGCCCGAGGACTCGAGCGCGCTGGAGAGCTACGGCGCTCCGGGACCTGGCCAGTACGTCACGATCTATGCCAACGCGGGCCACGCCTGGATGACGATCGACGGCCGCCGCTACGACACGGTGTCGCTCGCCGAGGACGGGTCGCGCTGGGGCACCACGCCGGGAGACCCGAGCGGCTTCATCGTGCGCCACCCGATCGGCTTCTAGATCGCTCCCGCCCCGCGCCGCGCACTGAGCGGCCGGCACGGGACACACGAGGGGCCGCCCAGGATGGGCGGCCCCTCGTCGTTTCCGTCCCGCGGCGGAGGGCTATCCGCCGGACGGTACGAGCGCGGCTGCCGGGATCTGCTTCACCGTGATGGTGAGCGGCGCGCTCGCCGCACCCTGGTTGTCCGGGCCACCGGGAATCTTCACGCGGACGACCTCCGAGCCTGCCTCGAAGAACGTCTGCGTGATGCTGTAGGTCGAGTTCGCGCCGATCTCGACCAGCGCGATGACGTGCCAGGCGGTGCCGGCCGCGTTCAGCCGCTCGAGGTAGATCGCGTGTCCGGTCTTGTCGGGCACGACCGAGCCGGTGAACGTCACCGACTGGCCCTGGTTGATCGTCGTCGCCGACGCCTGGGCGCTCAGCGCGTCCTGGACACCGAGGAACAGCACGGCCGAGCGGGTCCTGCCGTTCGGCCCGTTCGGGCCGAACGAGCCGGTCGCGCCGGTCGCGCCGGACGCAGCGGTCGCGCCGGACTTAGCGGTCGAGCCGGTCGAGCCCGTGGGGCCGGTCGACCCGGTCGGCCCCGTGGAGCCGGTCGAGCCGGTCGGCCCTGTGGAGCCGGTTGCGCCCGCTGGACCGTGTGAGCCCCTCGGCGCGTTCGCCGCGACAACGCGATAGGCGGTGTTGTACACCGGCGTCACGTTGAACGAATAGCTGCCTCCGACGCCGGTGACCGTCGTCGCGATCGCCCCAAACGAGTGGCGGAAGTCGCGCCCGTAGAGCGTCAGCAGCTGGCCGGGGCCCGCCGCGTCGACACCGCTGATCGTGTCGCTGCTTCCCTCGACGATCGGGTTGCTGCGTGCGTTGATCGTCAGGTTCGGGTTCTGGGTCTGTTCGATCTCGTAGGACAGCGTGTCCGACGGACTGTCGACGCTGCGGACGTCGTTGCGCAGCAGCGTCCGGACCGTCGCGTCGCCGTTCTGGCCACTCGGAATCACGAAGCTGTGGGCGATCGAGTAGTTGCCGTTGGCGTCAACGGTCCCCCGGCCGATCGTGGCCCAGTTGTTCCCGCTGTTCGCACCCTGACGTTGCAGCACGATTGTCGCGCCGGCCTTGCCCGGCGTGACCGTGCCCGCGAAGGTGTAGCTGTACGCCGGACCGGTCTGGAGCACCGAGCCGTTGGGCTCGGGGACCCCACCGGGACCGGTGACGTTGAGCGAGACGATCGCCTCCACACGCTCGAGCACGATCCGGCTGACGACGCCTGCGGACGCGACGTACCACGCGCGATTCGTCAGGACCGCGCCATCGGCGCGCGAGAACTCGTAGGCGCCGGTCGAGCCGGTCCGGGTGGCCTGCACGGGAACGAAGCCACCGCGCTGCTCGGCGGAGCGGTGGTAGAGCACCACCAGCCGGTCGGCGCGGACGCGGCCGAACAGTCGCCCGTAGATCACGACGGGATCTCCGGCGGAGATCGGATCGGGCTGCACGTGAATCGTGATCACGTGGGCGCGCGGCAAATATCTCGGCGCGGCCGCGGCGCCGCCCGCGGTCAGCGCGATCGCGGCGCAGGCGACCGCCGCCGCCGCGCCGCAGTGGTACCCCAGTCGCATTGTCAACCTCCTCAAAAGGCAGGGCATCCATATCTCACCCTTGCCAACCCGCCGCACGACCGCCGCGGTGCGGTCGGTTAAGCACTCATAACAGGGCGCACCTTTGCGCCCCGGAGCGTGTTACCCCTCGGTTGTGCCGGCGGGGCTAGCCGCTCGTCCAGGCGGTCGGCTCGCGCGCCAGTGCGACCACCGGCTTCGACAGCCGCCCGGTCGCGACGTCGGCGAGTGTCACCTTTTCGAGCACGGCGCGGACGTTCGCGCGCGGTGCGATCCAGGCGTCGTGCGACGGCTCGGCCTTTCCGTCGTATGCGTGCCGTGCGCTTGGCTCGCCGCAACCGCGGCATGCGGACGGCAAGGCCGTGCCCGGCGCACCCCGAGCGGTCGCCGCGCCTCGTCGCCGACGGGCGGATACAGTCCCGGCGGTGCTGACTCTCGCAAGCACGACGGCGCCGGCGAGCGCAATCGCGTCGTGAACTATCGACGTCTCTATCAGTACCGCTTTCGCGACGTCGACCAGCGCCGCCGCAGCGAGACGTGGGCAGCGCTCGCGCCGATGCTTCACGTCGCCCTCGGACGACCGCAGCGCGTGCTCGACCCCGCCGCCGGCCGCTGCGAGTTCATCAATGCCGTTCCCGCCGAGGAGCGCTGGGCGGTTGACGCTGTCGAATATGACGAAAGCGTCGCGGGCGAAGGAGTTCGGCTGATCGTCTCCGAAATCATGGGCGCCGACCTGCCCGAGAGCTACTTCGACGGAGTCTTCGTCTCAAACTTCCTCGAGCATCTGCCCAGCCAGGAGGCCGTCGCCTCCTTCCTCGAGAAGATGCTGTCATGCGTCGCCCCGGGAGGCCGGATCGCTGTCATGGGACCGAATTTCCGTTACACCACGCGGCAGTACTTCGACTTTGCTGACCACACCGTAATTTTGACCGAGCGCGGCGTCGCCGAGCATCTCTACGCCGCCGGGTTCACCATTCTCCGCGTACACCCCCGTTTCGTCCCGTACAGCTTCACCGGTCACCTGCCCTCCTCCGGCCTGCTCGTGCGTATCTACCTGCGGTTCCCGCTCGCATGGCACCTGCTCGGCAAGCAGTTCCTGGTGATCGCCGAGCGGCCGATCGCCGCGTGACGGCCCGGCCGAAAGCCCCGTTATGGTCCGGCGCGTGATGGCGACAGCGTCCGCGACGAGCGCTCGACGCGTTCTGATCACCGGCGGCGCCGGCTTCATCGGTAGCAACGTCGCGGTCGGCCTGGCGAATCGCCGGCCGGACTGGACACTCGTGGCGCTCGACAACCTGCGCCGCCGCGGGTCCGAGCTCAACCTCGCTCGCCTGCGCGAGGCCAGCGTGGAGTTCGTTCACGGCGACATCCGCGTGCTCGACGACGTGCTCGCGACCGGCGAGTTCGACGTCGTCATCGAGTGCTCCGCCGAACCCTCGGTGCTCAGCGGCGGCGACTATGTCATCCAGGCGAATCTCGTCGGTGCCTACCATTGCCTCGAACTCGCCCGCCGTTGCGACGCGCAGGTCGTCTTTCTCTCGACCAGCCGCGTCTATCCGCTCGCCCCGCTCGAGCGTCTCGCCTATGTGCAGACCGAGACGCGCTTCGAACTCGGAGCGGAGCAGTTGATTCTCGGCGCGAGCGAGGCCGGCATCGCCGAGGGCTTCCCGCTCGTCGGCGCGCGGACGCTCTACGGGACGACGAAGCTCGCCGCCGAACTCCTGATCGAGGAGTACCGCGCAGCGCATGGCCTGCGCGCGGTGATCAACCGTTGCGGTGTGGTCGCCGGGCCGTGGCAGATGGGGCGGATCGATCAGGGCGTGTTCACCTACTGGATGCTCGCCCATCACTTTGGCCGGCCCCTGCGCTACATCGGCTTCGGCGGCTCGGGCAAGCAGGTTCGCGACCTGCTGCACATCGACGACCTGCTCGATCTCCTCGACCGCCAGCTCGCCGATCCGTTGCACTGGGACGGCGTCACGGTCAACGTCGGCGGCGGACGGGCGTGCAGTCTGTCGCTGCTCGAGGCGAGCTCGCTGTGCGTCGAGATCAGCGGGCGCGAGACCACAATCAGCGCATCGGACGAGAGCCGGCCCGGCGACATCCCCATCTATCTCTCCGACTGTCGCCGACTGTTTTCGCTGACCGACTGGCGCCCGGCGCACGGCCCGCGCGAGATCCTGACCGACATTCACGCGTGGATCGTCGAGCACGAAGCAGCCGTCCGCGCCGCGCTGTAGCGCCCGCCGTCGCGGATATGCTTGGGCTCATCGCCACGGCGGCCGATCGCGGCTGAAGAGGAGGAGAACGCGTGTCGACGGCGATCATCACAGGCTCGGGCGGTCTGATTGGGTCTGAATCGGCCGCCCACTTCGTTCGCGCCGGATACGACGTGATCGGCATCGAGAACGACATGCGGGCCTGGTTCTTCGGCGCCGACGCGTCGACTGCGCCCACCACCGAGCGGCTGGAGCGCCAGCTGGGCGATGCGTTCACCTCTGTGGCGCTCGACATCCGCGACGCTGACGGGATCGACCGGCTGTTCGCCCAGCGTCGCAATCCGATCGAGCTCGTGATCCACACCGCGGCGCAGCCGTCGCACGATTGGGCGGCCTCGGACCCGCAAGTTGACTTCGCGGTAAACGCCAACGGCACGCTCAACCTGCTCGAGGCGACTCGCCGGCACGCTCCGTCCGCCACGTTCGTCTTCTGCTCGACCAACAAGGTCTACGGCGATCTGCCCAACGCGCTGCCGCTCGTCGAGCTCGACGAGCGCCTCGAGCTGCCCGCCGATCACCGCTACTACCCCGGTATCGACACGACGATGTCGATCGACCGCTCGACGCATTCGCTGTTCGGCGTGTCGAAGGCCAGCGCCGACCTGCTCGTGCAGGAGTATGGCCGCTATTTCGGCATGCCGACGGTGTGCTTCCGCGGCGGCTGTTTGACCGGGCCAAATCACGCCGGGACGAAGCTGCACGGGTTCCTCTCCTACCTGATGCGCTGCACGATGACCGGCCAGCCCTACACCGTGTTCGGCTACGGTGGCAAGCAGGTCCGCGACAACATCCACTCGGCCGATCTCGTCACCGCGTTCGCCGCATTCCACTCGGCTCCACGACCGGCCGCGGTCTACAACATCGGCGGCGGACGCGAGAGCAACTGCTCGATGCTCGAGGCGATCACCCTGTGTGAGCGGATCGCCGGGGCCACACTGAACTGGACCCTCGGCGAGGAGAACCGGATCGGCGATCACCGTTGGTGGATCAGCGATCTCGCGCCGTTCAAACGCGACTTCCCCGATTGGCAGCTCAGCTACGGGATCGAGCGGATCCTGCGCGAGATCCACGAGCGCAATGCCGAGCTGTGGCTGGAGCGCCGGTGAAGCTGTCGGTGGTGATCCCGGCCCACAACGAGGCCGGGTCGATCGGCGCGACTGTCGAGTCGATCGTCGCTGAGCTCGGCGCCGAGCAGATCGACTACGAGATCCTCGTCGTCGACGACTCCAGCGGCGACGGCACCGGCGACATCGTTCGTTCGCTCGCCACAGACAACCCGCGCGTCCGCTGCGAGCGATCGGCGCTGCCCCCCGGCTTCGGGCACGCCGTCCGCCATGGTCTGTCGCACTACAGCGGCGATGCCGTGGCGATCGTGATGGCCGACTCGTCCGACTCGCCCACTGATCTCGTGGGCTACTACCGCGTGCTCGAGGCGGGCTATGACTGCGCCTTCGGTACGCGATTCGCGCACGGCAGCCTGGTCGAGGGGTATCCACGCACGAAGCTCGTCGCAAACCGGCTCGTGAACTGGCTCATCCGTGTCCTCTTCCGCCACGGCTACAACGACACCACGAACGCCTTCAAGGCCTACCGGCGTGACGTCATCGACCACGTCATGCCGCTGCTCTCGAACCACTTCAACCTCACCGTGGAACTACCGCTGAAGGCCGTGGTTCGTGGGTACACCTATGCGATCGTCCCGATCTCGTGGCGCAACCGCGCGCACGGCGAATCCAAGCTGCGTATCAAGGAGATGGGCAGCCGCTACCTGTTCATCGTGCTCTACGTGTTCCTCGAGCATCACCTGAGCCGCGGCGACTACCGCCGGCCCGGCGCCCGCGGCGCCCGGCTGCGTCCGCACCCGGGGGGCAACGGCGGCGATGACCTCGACGGCGAGCCCTCCGCGCGCGCGTGAGCGAGCGCTCCAAGCCTGGCGTCGATGCCGAAAGCGCAACGCGTCCGATACTCGGCTTCCGTCTTCGCGCGTGGGCGGCCGCGACGAGCCTAGCGCTCACCGCAGCCCGGCGAGCGCGCACCCGGCGGTACGCCCGGCCTGCCGGCGTACTCGTCCTGGTCGTCGCGCTCGCGATTCTCACCTGGCCGATCACCTCGGTGCTCGCCGCGCCCGGCCTCGACAATTCCTGGGGCGTAGGGCTGAGCCTCGCGATCGCCCGCGGGCTCGCGTTCGGGCGTCAGGTCGTGTTCACCTACGGACCACTCGGTCTCGTTGCCACACCGCGCGCGGTGACCGGCGGGACCCTGATCCTCGGGTTGCTGGGCGCCGCCGCGATACAGCTTGCACTGGTCGCGGTCGTGCTGCGCGTGCTGCGCGAACGGCTTCCCTGGCCGATCGCGGCGGTGATCACTCTGCTCGGTGTGAGCGTCATCGTCACGACGGGCCTGCCGGCGCTCGACGAGATCGCCTTCGGACTCGTCGCGATCGCGCTCACACAGCCGCCCGCCAGGGCGCGGCAGGCGGCACGCACGCTCGCGTTCGCCGGCGGCGTGCTTGCCGCGTTAGCTCTCCTGATAAAGCTGAACGACGGCGGCGGGGCTGTGGCGATTGTCGCCGTCGGCCTGCTCGGCGGCGTGAGCCGGCGGCGTCATCTCGCGATCGGCGCGCTGACGTTCGCGGTGACGACGATCGTTGCGTGGCTCGCACTCGGACAGCCGCTCGATGCACTTCCCGACTACCTGAGCACCGGGCTCTCACTGGTTCAGGGCTATGTCGACGCTATGGGCTACAACGTGCTCGGCCCGGCCGGGCAGTGGTACGCGCTCGTCGTCATTCTCTCCGCGCTCAGCCTTTCCGCAGCCGCGTGGTTTGCGCTCGCCGGCGCGCCGCTGCGTCGTCGCACCGCCCTCGTGGTCTGTGTGCTGCTCGTGCATTACTTCGTAGCGCGCGAGATGCTCGTGCGCTTCGAGGCGGGACACGGCGCGGCGATGGCGCTGCTTGTGGCGATACCCCTGCTGATACCGTGGAGACGCAGGCAGCGCGTCACCGGCTTGGCGATTGCCACCGCACTTGCCGTGGTGTCGCTGGCCGCGTTCGGCGCGGAGGGCGTCAGCGTCAACGCGATCTTTGATCCAGGAGGTCGGGCTGGGCAGCTGGTCGCCGACGTCAACACCATGATCTCGCCGCAGCAGGCGATCGAGTCGGGCACCGTCGACATTCAAGCCGTGGACGCGGTTCCAACGGCGATCGTCGACGACCTCAACGGCCATTGCGTCACCGCGGAGCCGGTGGAGGTGTCAGCGGTCTTCGCCTACCCGTCTTGGCGATGGTGCCCGGTCGGAGTGATGCAGTCCTACGCCGCCTACACGACGCAGCTCGACAACCTCGATGCGACCGGCTACGCAAACGCTCACAGCGGCCCCGACCGCGTACTGCGCCAGGTCGACGCGACGATCGACGGACGAAACCCGACCTGGGAGTCCCCGGCGGCGATGCTCTCGCTGCTCTGTCACTTCAAGGAGATCGCCCGGGGCGGACAGTGGCAGGCCCTGGCCCGAATCCCCGACCGCTGCGGCAAGCCGCGCGAACTGGGCACCGTCCACAGTAACGCTGTCGGCGTCGTCCAGATGCCAGCTGCCCCACGCGGGACGGTCCTCGTAGCGCAGATCGAAGGCCTACAGATCTACCGGCGCGAGCGTCTCCAAACGCTGTTCGAGCGCGCGGCGGAAAGAGCGCTGGTGATCAACGGCGTGACTACTTTCCGGGTGGCCCCCGACACCCTGACTGACGGGCTGATCCTCGATGTTCCAAGTTACGCCGACTACGATCCCCCGTTCGGCTTCAACCTCGCCGTTAGCTCTATCGAAGGCGAGATCAATCAGCTTCCCGTCCCGTGCAGCGTCAAGCTCGTAGCGGTGCCGATAAGACGAGCCTGACGGCGTGCTCCGCGTACCGGACCCGCGGCGGCGTCGTCGCCCTCCCGGGCACGGAGCACCGATCTCGCCGGCTCGCAGGCTCGCAGCTTCGCTGACGAGATCGGTCGCGCGGGACCAGTGGATCGCGCCGGCCGTGTGCCGCGGAGGCTACGGGTTGAGCTGCTTCTTCAGTGCGCTCGCCGCTGAGAACTTCGCCGCCTTGCTGGCGCCGATCTGGATCGTTGCCCCGGTGGCCGGATTGCGTCCGCTGCGCGCCGCACGGTGGCTGACGGCGAACTTGCCGAACCCGGCGACCGACACCTCACCGCCGTGGGCCAGTTCACTCGCGATCGCATCGAATACGGCGTCGACGGCACCCTTCGCCTGACCGACACCGAGTCCACCGCTCTCCGCGACCTTGCCAGCGAGCTCGTTCTTCGTCATGACACTCCTCTCAGATGGGCAGATGCTCGCCCAAAGCTAGCGCCTAGCCCGGATGTTCAGGAGTTTCGTTGCGCGATTGAGGCCCGAATTTGGGGGCGTTTGCGCGCCTCGCGCGGCTCGGGGTGCCCGATCGCGGCGATTGCCCAGAGCACACAGAGCCAACACAGCGCGGCCAGGGCCACGTGCACCCACACCAGCTCGGTCGGCAGATGGGCGTCGTACTGGACCGTCCCAACCACGCCCTGGAGCGCGATCAGGGCACACAGCCAGGTCATCGCGCGGCGTACCTCGGCGCCAGCCTGGCGACGTTCGAGCCCGACCCAGACCAGGACGGCGGCGATGCCGAAGGCGAAGGCGATCGCGCCGTGGGCGTGAACCGTCCAGTTGAGCGTGTTCGCGCCGTCGAACATCAGCCGCTTGATCTGCTGTCCGGTCGCCCCGCCCGAATGCGGGCCCGCGGCGGTTGCCGCCGTGCCCGCGAAGATCACGAGCGTCGCGAGCGGGAACAGTGAACGCACCGCCCAGACCGCCTTGCGATCCGGGTTGAACACCGCGGCTTCGCGCTCACCCCGCGCGCGCCAGGCGAGCGTCGCGGCGGCGACGAGGATCAGCATCGACAGGCCGAAGTGGGCCATCACGAACCCGGGCGCGAGCTTCTGCTCCACGGTGACCCCACCGAGCGCCGCCTGGGCGACGACGCCGAGCGGCAGCGCCAGCGCCAGCCACACGAGGTCGCGGCGCAGCGGCCGGCGCTTCCACGCCAGGACGGCGACCGCCACCGCGACGACGCCGACGAACCCGGAGACGACGCGGTTGGAGAACTCGATCAGCGAATGCGCCTGCAGCTTGGGATAGACGTGGCCGTAGCAGCGCGGCCAGTCCGGGCAGCCGAGCCCGGAGCCGGTGAGACGCACCGCAGCGCCGCTCAGGACGATCAGCGTCAGCGCGACGAGCGCAACCAGCGCGACCAGTTCGAACTGGCGGGGGGTGAGCTCAAATCTGGTCAGCCGGGCGCGCACGCAGGCGCAAAGCATGCCAGGGTCGCCACCGCCCCGGGGCGAGACGCGTCAGCCGCGAGCGGCGTAGACGAACGGAAGCTCGTCCGCGAGCTCGCGCAGCGGCGGCGCCGCCCGGTCGCGGTCGGACACCGTGAACGACCCCAGCGGCGGCCACTCGATGCCGATGTCGGGGTCGTTGAACGCGATCGTCCGCTCGAGCCCGGCGTCGTAATAGCCGCTCTGCTGGTAGACCACGTCGGCCACCTCGCTGATCACGCAGAACCCGTGTGCGAATCCGACCGGGACATAGAGCTGATGGTGGCGGCGGTCGTCGAGCGTGAACGCCTCCCAGCGACCGTAGGCCGGCGATCCGTGCCGGACGTCGACGATCACATCGAGCAGCTCGCCGCGCACGCAGCGCACGAGCTTGCTGATCCCGTCACCGACCTGGAGGTGCATTCCCCGCAGGACCCCGCGCGACGAGCGTGAATGGTTCTGCTGCACGAAGTCCTCGATCACGCCGAACGCCTCGAAGCGCTCGCGCCGGTAGGTCTCCTGGAAGAACCCGCGCTCATCGCCATGCACGCTGGTCACGATCAGGAGGGCGTCGGGCAATGTCGTCTCGCGCGCCTCCATGGCGGGCGGACGATAGCGCTCGAGTCTGGCCGTCAACCCGCGCCTGTCGCGCGCGGATCTGGCTCGGGCTCGCGCAGCGGCTCGTGCGCGGCGCGCTCGACGCGGCGCAGCGCGGCCAGCGTCGCAGCCTGCGTGCTGAGCAGCGTCCCCTTCGCCGCCGCGTCGAGATCGAACTTGCGCTGCTCATTCGCTGCCCACAACTGCTCGAGTTCATGCTCGAGCATCGCCAGGACACCAGGCGCCAGCCTGCGCAGGAGCCGTCCGCGACGGCCGCGGATAAGGTCCACCTCGAACTCGGGGAGCGGCAGGAACGGCTCGCCCTCCCACCGGGCCGCCACGCTCTCGATCCGGCTGCGCATCGAGCGTCCGGCTGCTTGGAGCGAATGCGTCTCGGCAAGCTGAGTCGCGGCAAGCGCACCGCGCCCGCGTGCCGCCGACTGGTCCTCAAAGACCTCCCGCATCAGCTCGGCGGCATGCCCGAGATCCGCGTCTGCCCAGACGGCGTCCTCAGGGTATGGCCAGCAGCCGGGCCCGACGGCCCGTAGCGCGTAGTCGACGAGATATGCGTTTTCGCGGGTCATGTAGTCGAGATTCCCTGAATATCCGGTGGCAATCACCGGCTTGCCGAGCGCCATCGCCTCGGCCGGCACGAGCCCGAGGCCTTCGGCGCGATGCAGCGAGACGAAGCAGTCGGCGGTCGCGATGAGCGCATGGGTCTGGACAGGGGACAGGTGCCCCTCCATCAGGTGAACGTGCGGGTGCGGCGCGGCGGCGGCGCGGACGCGGTCGCGTCCGAAGTGGTCGTGCTCGGCGTTGACGCTCTTCAGGATCAACGCGGCGCCTGAGCTCGGCGAGAATGCCTCGGTGAACGCGGCAATCGTCCCGAGCGGGTTCTTACGCTCAACGACGCTTCCGTGGTCGAACATGCTCAGGAACACCCACTCGTCGCCGAGTCCGATCGCTGCGCGGTCGAGCGGCGCGGTATTTCGCGCCAGAATCGGGATGCGAACCGTGTAGACGGGGATCGGTGAAATTGGTGACAGCGCGCATGCCACATGCTCTGAACCGACCCAGACCTCGTCGAGCAGTTCGAAGCCGGCGTGCCATTCCGCCGGGAGCCGGTCGACCTCCCACCACCACAAGCCAATGTTGTATCGCCCGTCAAAGAATCCGCTGCCGACCTCCTCGCGGAAGCGCAGCAGCCCGTCGGCGTTGATGCAGATCAGGTTCACCGGGAACCCCGGAGCGCTGATCGGCAGGGAGACGTACTGATGGTCCTTGCGCGAGGACGGCAACGTCGGGGGGCTGAGCGGAAGCAGCGGCACCGCCGCGGCGTCGAGCGCGGCGACGAGCAGCCGCACCGCCTCGCCGATACCGATCTCAGCGGTGAAGTAGCCGGCGACGTTCACGCCGAAATTGGTCGTTCTCGCGCGGCGACGACGTTCCGCCTCACGCTCATCGGGCGAGGTCGGTGGCACGACGGCCACCGGAAGGGTCCCCTCCCGCACCCCATGTTGATGAAGCCATTCGATCAGCCCGTAGGCTTGGGCGTCCTGATCGAGATCGGGGTAGGCCTCGCGAAGCTCCGGCTGCTCGTCGCGAACGAGCATGCACAGGCGGTTGATGCCCAACGCTCGCCCGGTCGCGGCCGGCTCACCGAGCCATGCATAGAACTCCTCCATCCCCCAAAGCGTGAACGGCGAGCGCCGCAGGCCGGCCTCCTCGACCGCTAGGCGGTAGATCGTGCGCAGGCGATGGTCGAGTTGCGTGCCGTCCGGCAGGCGGTCGAACGCATACGGCAGCTGCGAGGCCTCGATCTCGCCAGCATCCACCAGCAGCGTGGCGTAGCGTTCGCAGAGTGCAGCGAGGGCGGGCTGCTCAGCGACCCGCAGGCGGCTCTGGGCATCCGAGAGCGACAGCGGGCGGTGCGGGTCGAAGCCGGGGAAGCGCATCAGCCGCAGCGGCGAGCCGTCGATCAGGATGCTGTGCTCGTGCGCGGCGATCGTGCGGTCATAAAGGTCCCAGAACGACGCGCCAAGCCCGTCGTCGCCGATCTCGTACGCGCCTCGGCCCAGTGTCGCAACGCGCTCGATCGGAAGCGATCCGCCCTGCGGTCCGCTCCCAGCCCGTCCGCGTGCGGCCCACCAGTCGAGCATCGCATGGTGGTCGTGTCCTGCACCGAGCGCGATCAGGCCATCGTCGTGCAGGCCCCAGCCGCGCAGGTCCGCCTCGTTGGGCCGACGCCCGTCCGGGGGAAGCGACCGTGCGGTGCGGGTCTTCACCAGCACCCCGTGGTCGGCGACAAGCCGTTCGACGTCGTCGAGCTGACCGCAGACAAGCGAGTCCGGGTCGAGGTAGAGCACCGACTGTCCCGGCGCGCGACCGAGCAGATGGGCAAGCAGACGGGGCTTGGATGCCTCACGCAGCTCCGCCGCCGTGAGCATCCCGGCCAGCGTCCCGAAGTCGTCGATCGCGGCGTCGCTGGGGCACAGAAGCTCGAAGGGCTCCTCCCGACCATGCTGATCCTCGGCCGTCGCGTCGAGCACGAGGGCGATCACCGACGTCGCCGCGGCGTGCTTGGCGGCCGACGCCGCCAGCACGCGAGCGCGCGCGACCTCCCGGCGACAGACGATCGTGGCGATCAGCATCCGCGCACATCGTAGGGATCGGGAGGGGACGATCCGGGCCGGGAGCGGAGCGCTATCATCGCCGCCGGTCAG
>DATLQS010000026.1:0-29143 GCA_035535075.1 Solirubrobacteraceae bacterium | reverse complement strand
GGCGTGCCAGGCGGGCCCCACAGCGTCGCGTCGCCCTCACGCAGCCGCTCCGCCACGCGCTCGCGGGCGGCGCGCTGCAGCGCCTCCGTCACATGCAGCCCCAGCGAGGCCGGGAGCAGCGGACGGACGGTGAGGGTGCCGTCGCTCACACGATGATCGTAGTCGCAGAGGGCGTCGGCACGCGGCGTGGGTGTAGCTTTGCGACCGCAGGAGCCGCGAGGGCGGCCTGCCGACAGACGATCCGAGAAACGCGCAGTCCACGAAGGGGGCGTCACCGCTTGAGCTCAGACGAAGGACATCGCCACCCCGACCGCAACCTTGCGCTCGAGCTCGTCCGCGTCACCGAGGCGGCGGCGCTCGGCGCGTCGCGCCTGATCGGCCGCGGCGACAAGGAGGCGGCGGACGCCGCCGCCGTCAACGCGATGCGTCACATGCTCGGCAGCGTCAAGATGGACGGGACCGTCGTGATCGGCGAGGGCGAGAAGGACAACGCCCCGATGCTCTTCAACGGCGAGCGCATCGGCGACGGGTCGGCGCCCGTGGTGGACATCGCCGTCGACCCGCTCGAGGGGACGACGCTGACCGCGCGCGGAATGCCGAGCGCACTGTCGGTGATCGCGCTCTCGCCGCGCGGCACGATGTTCGATCCCGGGCCGTGCGTGTACATGGAGAAGATCGCCGGCGGGCCGGCGATCGCCGACCTGCTCGACCTCGACCGCCCGCTCGCGGACACGCTCGCGCTGATTGCGGAGCGCAAGAAGATCGCGCTCGAGGACGTGATGGTCGTCATGCTCGACCGCCCGCGCCACGCCGACGCGCTGAGCGCGATCCATGCGGCGGGCGCGCGCGTCCGGCTGATCAGCGACGGCGACGTCTCGGCGGCGCTGCTGGCGTGCGGCGAGGGGGGTCCGGTTGACCTGTTGTGGGGGATTGGCGGGACGCCCGAAGGCATCGTCGCGGCGGCGGCGATCAAGTGCATCGGCGGCCGCTTGCTGGGCCGCCTGTGGCCGCGTGACGATCGCGAGCGGCAGGCGGCGATCGACGCCGGCTATGACCTCGGTCGCGTGCTCGACTGCGAGGATCTCGTCGCCGGCGACGACTGCTTCTTCTCGGCGACCGGTGTCACCGATGGTGACGTCCTCCAGGGCGTGCGCTACCAGGGCGCGACCGGTGCGACCACCGAGTCGCTCGTGATGCGGTCGCGCTCGGGCACGGTGCGGCGGATCCACGCGCGCCACGACCGCGTCAAGCTGCGGAGCTACTGAGGGCCGCTCGGCGCGGAGGCGGCGAAACGGCCGGTGCGCGACTCGGCGAGGTCCAGCCGGGCCAGCGAGCGCAGGAAGCCGTGGGTCACGAGGACGTGGATGGCGGACTGGGTGGCGGCGTACAGGCGCGGGCCCAGCGCGCTGGCGATCGCCGGGTAGAAGCTCACCACCGAGATCTCGATGTGGATCGCCTGGTAGCCGTCGTCGGTGTCGGCCAGCCGGCGCACGTCGATCTGCAGAAAGCCGCGTTCGCCGTTCTGCCGGCGCGAGACGAGCGCGCCGCTGCGGATCTGCCAGCGGACGACGCCGTGGTCGTCGCCCAGCTCGTAGCGGGGCGGGTCGAAGCGGATCAGCACGAATGGGCGCCGCAGCAGTACCACGGCGCGGTCACGCTCGCTGTAGCTGACGCGGATCAGCCCGAGCGAGGAGCGTTCCAGGAACCGCCAGTAGGTTCGCGCCAGCCGCTCGAGCGTGACCGGCGACCAGAGCTCGACCAGCGAATCCGTCGGGATCGTCAGCTCCGCCGCCTGGACCGAGCGTGCCGCACCGTCGGCGTCGATCGACGGTGCGCCCTCCGGATCGACGATGCGGATCTCGGCCGGCAGTCGCGCGCGCCGGCGGACAACGACGGCCCAGAGGGTCGCGAGCAATGCGACGAGCGGCGCGAACAGCAGCCCCATCGCCCGCGGATGCTGTCAGCTGGCGAGCGCCGTTGCGTCGCCGCCGGTCGTCGCGCGCGGCTGCTCAGCCGCCGGGGGCCGTGGCGCCACCGGCGGTGGAGATCCCCGTCGGGCCGGCCGCGCCGGTGGAACCGGTGGGGCTCGAGCTGGCGGGCGGGTACCAGTCGGTCGGTGCGAGGGCCGCGCCGTTCAGCGCCAGCATGCCGACATCGACGGTCTCGGTGACGCCGAGCTCCTGCGCCGCCGCGTCGGTGAGGTCGATGGTCGCGCTGTTGGCGTAGGGACCCCGGTCGATGACCGGAAGGGTCAGCGTCCGGCCGTTGTAGCGCAACGTCACCGCGGTGCCGCACGGCAGCGTCCGATCGGCGAGGCCGACGATCGTGCGGGTCAGTTTCTCGCCGCAGGCCGTGCGGTTCCCGTACAGGCCGGGTCCGTACCAGCTGGCGAGCACCTGGCTGTAGACCGACAGCGTGACCTGGGGCGTGGCCGTCACGGCACTGGTCGAGGCGACCCCGGAGGCGACTACGCGCAACGTCAGCCGACCTGCGCGGTCGGCGCGCCAGCTGATCGCGAAGCTGCCGTCGGGCGCTGCGGCGGCGCTCAGCACCGGGATCCAGGAGTGGCGGCCATGGCGGACCTGCAGCCACACCGGATGGCCCACGTCGGCGAGCGGAACGGAGCCGCTGATCACGGCGACCTGGTGCTGCAGCACGGCGGACGGCGTGACCGCCAGCGCGCCGCCGGTGGCGGTCGGCCCGGCAGGAATCGAGGGTGCCTTGGGGGGCGAAGCGATCGCGCCGCCGTTGGCGCTCGCGAGGGCGCCGGCGGGCAGCGAGAGAAGGCCGATGCAGAGACCGGGGACCGCCCATCGAATGGCTGTAGGCACGCGCACCATGCACTTACTGCCCGGCTACCGTTGCCTACGGGGTGAGCTGTCGGGCTCGCGCTCCATGCGCTATGGCCGTGATACGGCCAATTCGCCCCAGCGGAGACTGCTCCGCACTGGGTCCCCCGTCCACGCTGCGCGGACGCAGAGTGGCTCGGCGTGGTGGACGCGAGTATACGTGCCGGCACAGGCCGTGTAAAGACCATCCGCCGCGCGGTCGTGGGTGCAGATTCGCCGCCGCGAGTATTAATCCTGCTCAGGATTGGAAACCTGAAACGTTCTCGCGCGTTATGGGTAGTACGGGTAGCGAAAAATGCCACTGCCGGCGCCCCGCCGACGTTGACTACACAAAGTAAAGCGCGTAGAATCCAGATAGACGCTTAAGCCCCTATGGTTGGCCGGGAAAGCCCTGCCCCCAGAGAGCTCGAGCGGCTCTCTCGGCAATCGCGGACCGACCGGCCCCCTCGGGCGCCCGCTCGTCTGCGCGACGGAAACGGAACCACATGTCAGTAGCGGAACTGCAGGAGCTCGAAGAGGTCAAGAGCCTGGTCGCCAAGGGCCAGCAGGTCGGCGTGCTCAGCTACGCCGAGATTCAGGGCGCCGTCTCCGAGCTCGACATGGACGAGTCGGACATGGAGGAGTTGCACGGCTTCCTCGAACGGTCCGAAATCGAGCTCGTCGAGGACATCGACCCGGCGACGGCCGCCGGTTCGGAGGTGGAGCGCGCACCTGACAAGCGCGGCCGCCGCAAGGCGAAGACGGCGCTCGATCTCAAGCCGGACATGACCACCGATTCGCTGCAGCTGTTCCTCAAGGACATCGGCAAGGTGCGCCTGTTGACGGCGCAGGAGGAGGTCGACCTGGCCAAGCGCATCGAGCGCGGCGACCTCGACGCCAAGCAGAAGATGGTCGAGTCCAACCTGCGCCTGGTCGTCTCGATCGCGAAGAATTACCGCAATCAGGGCCTGCCGTTCCTCGACCTGATCCAGGAGGGCACGCTCGGCCTCGTGCGCGCGGCGGAGAAGTTCGACTACCGGAAGGGCTTCAAGTTCTCGACCTACGCGACGTGGTGGATCCGTCAGGCGATCGCCCGTGCGCTCGCTGACAAGGCGCGCACGATTCGCATCCCGGTGCACGTCGTCGAGAAGCTCAACAAGATCGGGCGCGCGGAGCGCAAGCTCGTCACCGAGCTGGGCCGCGAGCCGACGCCCGACGAGATCGCGGCGGTCACCGGGATCGATCCCGATGAGGTCGATTCGATCAAGCGCTCGGCCCAGGCGCCGGTTTCCCTCGAGAAGCCCGTCGGCGACGAGGAGGAGTCCGAGTTCGGCCAGTTCATCGCCGACGAGCGGGCCGAGTCGCCGTATGAGCGGGCGGCCGAGATCCTGACCAAGGAGGCGCTGCGGGAGGCGCTCGAGAACCTCTCCTACCGCGAGCGTCGCGTGCTCGAGCTGCGCTACGGCCTCGGCGGCGAGCATCCGCGCACGCTGGACGAGGTAGGCCGAACCTTCAACGTCACCCGCGAGCGGATCCGCCAGATCGAGAACCAGTCGCTGAAGAAGCTCCAGAGCCTCGCCGAGGCCCAGAAGCTGCGCGACGTCGCCTAGCCCGCCGGCGGTTTCTGCCCGATGTCAGACCCGCGACCCCAATTGCGCCCTGACCGTCCACTGATGCCGGTGGCTGGCCAACCTGTCCAAGAATCGCTCGCGAACGCTCAACCTTCGCCGCGCAAGAGCCGATCCTTGGGAAGACCCGTGATCGACATCGACCAGGCACTGTGCGCGCTTGTCGCGTGTGACGGATCCGACCTGCACCTGAAGGTCGGCTCGGTGCCGCTCGCGCGCGTCGATGGCGAGCTCGGACCGCTGAGCTACGACGCCTGGCCGGTCCTCGAAGCCGCCGATACCGAAGAGGCGCTGCACCGGCTGCTCGGCAACAGCGTGCGCATGGCCGAGTTCGACGTCGAAAACGAGATCGACCTCTCCCACGAGATCCCCGGCGTCGCGCGATTCCGCATCAACGCGTTCCGCCAGCGCGGCGGCGTGTCGCTGGTCGCCCGGGCGATTCCGCACCGGATCCGCACGATCGAGGAACTGGCGCTCCCGTCGGTGATCGCGAAGCTCGCCGATGAGCCGCGCGGCATCGTGCTGGTCACCGGCACGACCGGATCGGGCAAGTCGACGACGCTGGCCGCGATGATCCACCACATCAACCTCACGCGCGCGGCGCACATCGTCACGATCGAAGACCCGATCGAGTTCGTCCACCGCGACCTGCGCTCGGTGATCAGCCAGCGCGAGGTCGGCGTCGACACGGCGTCGTTCAAGCGCGCGCTGCGGCGCGTGCTGCGCCAGGATCCGGACGTGATCCTGATCGGCGAGATGCGCGACGAGGAGACCGTCCAGACGGCGATCTCGGCGGCCGAGACCGGGCACCTCGTGCTCTCGACGATTCACACCGTCGACGCGCCGGAGTCCGTCAACCGGATGCTCGACTTCTTCCCGCCCCACCAGCACGGACAGGTGCGCTCGATGCTCGCCGGCACGCTGCGCGGCGTGATCTCCCAGCGGCTGGTTCCGGCTGCCTCCGGTGGGCGCGTCGCGGCCTGCGAGGTCCTGCGGATGACCGGGCGGGTGCGCGACATGATCCTCGACCCCGAGCAGACCGGCGCGCTGACCACGGTCATCTCCGAGGGCGGCTACTACGGGATGCAGACCTTCGACCAGGCGCTCTATGCGCATGTCGTCGCGGAGCGCGTCTCGGTCGAGGACGCCCTGCTGGTCGCCTCGAGCCCGCACGACTTCAAGTTGCTGCTCGACGCCGAGGGCCGGCGCGGGACGACGATGGCCGATGTGACGCCCGCCGATGCCGGGCCGTCGTCGCCGCTGACTCTCGTCAGCTGACGATCGCCAACTTCGGCGCTTCAGTTGGTAAAGTGTTGGGTGTCATCATGAGCTCCGACGACACCTGTCCCGTCTGTCACACCACCGAGCTGGTCGGCGGCAAGTGGACGCTGCTCCTGGTTCGCGACCTTGCCGCCGGGCGCAGCCGCTTCTGCGAGCTGGAGCGATCGCTCGCCGGCATCAGCCCTCGGACGCTCTCGCTGCGGCTGCGCGCGCTCGAGGAGGACGGGATCGTCGAGCGTCACACCTACCCCGAGGTGCCGCCGCGCGTGGAGTACTCGCTGACCCAGAAGGGGCTCGATCTGCTGCCGATCATCGACAGCATGCGCGAGTACGGGCGCCGCTGGCTGTGCGAGGAGATCTCGCGGGCCCCTGAGCACCGCACCGCCGTCGCGGCGTAACACAGCGGCTGCAAGTCCGGCTGCGCCGGCAGGACGATCGCTCGCGCGGCCGAATCGCGCCCCATGCAGTCGCGCCAGCTCCACGCCTCGTTGCACGCCTTCGCCGCCGCGGCCGGCGAGGCACTCGCCGGTGAGGTCGCGGGAGGCGACGAGATCGGCTTCGAGATCGTGGAGGAGGGCGCGCGCGGGGCACGCCCCGGGCTGTACTGCTATGAGCCACTGACCGCAGAGTTCGTGGAGCGCCACTGGGATCGCCTGTTGGCGCTGCCAGCCGCGCGCGGCGCACAGCAGGCGCTGGCCGAGCTGGGCGGTCTGGAGGCCTACCTCGACACCTACGCCGAGCAACACCGCGCGGCGGCGCCGATCGAGCAGGACGCGCTGCGGTGCTTTACGCGCCGCGTCTTCGACGGGTGCGGCGAGGACTTCGAGCTGCAAGCGGAGCGCTTCGAGCCCGCCTACCGCGAGCTGAACCCCCGCGCGGTCGACGAGCCGAATGAGCTCGCGGTGCTCGCGCTGCTGCGCGGAATCGGCTGCGAGTCGCCGGAGATCACGCTCGCCGAAGGCACGCTGCTCGCGCCGCTCGCACGCCTGGACGTGCTTCCGCCCGATCCCCTGTGGCGGCGCCCGGACGTGCTCGGGACCGTCGTGGCGCTCGTCGTCGACGGCGGCCCTGGGGCGATCGAGGAGGCGCTCGAGCGGCTGCGCGACCTGCAGACGGCGCTGCGGCTCTATGCCCCCGGGATCTCGCTCGCTCCGCTGGCGTGGATCCGCGGCGACCGAGCGGCGTGGCGGGCGCTGCCGATCCCCGGCCGGGGCCGCTGCGACGGCCGGGTGATGATCTCGCCGGCGCAGGAGGACGAGCTCCGCGCGTTCGCCAACCTGGTCGCCCGTCGCCGCCCGGTCGAGGGCGAGCTGGCGTGGGCGCTCGAGCGATTCGAGCTGGGCGTCGAGCGCGACGACGCACTGTGCGGCCTGACCGACAACCTGCTGGCGCTGCGCGCCCTGCTCGAGCCGGAGGGACCGCGGAGCGGTCGCCTCGCCGGGCGGATCGCGGCGCTGTGCGCCGAGCCGCGGGCCCGCGCCGCGACGACCGAGCGCGTGGCTCGAGCGATCTCGCTCGAGCAGTCGCTGATCGCCGGCGTCAGCGTCGGCGCGGATGCCGCGGCGCTCGCCGCGGAGATCGAGAATCACCTGCGCGCCCTGCTGCGTGACGTGATCTGCGGCCATCTCAGCGACGGCCTGCTCGCGCTGGCCGACTCGCTGCTGAGCGACGAGGAGGAGCCCGAGCAGCAGGGCGAGATCCGCGCTCGCCGCGCCGTCCCGGCGCCGGCGCTCGCCGCCGATTTGTTCGCCCCGCTCTACGGCGAGGACGACTACTGCGCTGCCGAGGGGGACGTGCCGGTGCTGGAGGGCGATTCCAGGTAGCGCGCGACGCGCGCCAGTCCGGCGAGGTCCTCGACCTCGCCGGCGAGCTGCGGGACGAGCAGCGGATCGAGGTTGGGGAAGGCGTCGCGCAGCCGCGAGAGCGCCGTGGCGTCGGCGGCCGCGAGCGACGCGAGCTCGTCCACGCTCTCGCGGACCAGGGCGGCGAGCCGCGCGCCCAGCACCGACTCGAGCTCGGCCGGGGCGCCAAGCGCGTCGTCGACCGAGTGCATGCGGTTGACGACCAGCGCCGCGACCGTGAGCTCGGCGCGTCCGAGCTCGGCCGCGAAGGCGATCGCCTCCTCGAGCGCCTCCCGCCGCGGTGAGCTGACCAGCACGAACGTCGTGTCCGGCTCGTGCAGCAGAGCCTGGACCGCGGCCGCGCGGGCGGCGAGCCCGTCGATCATCCCCGCGATGGCGAGGAAGAACGCGGTGATCTCACGGAGCACCGCAGCGCCGGTGAGGCGTCCCAGCATGTTGAACAGCGGCGCTCCGGCGCGGCTCGCGACGCGCGTGGCGAGGCTGCTCTGGGAGAGCAGCAGGCGCAGCGCGCGCCCGTCGAAGAAGCGCACCAGGCGCGCCGGCGCGTCGAGGAAGTCGAGCGCATTGCGCGACGGCGGCGTGTCGAGCACGATCGCGTCGAAGTCGCCGGAGCGGTTCAGCTCGTAGAGCTTGGCGACCGCGCTGAACTCCTGCGAGCCGGCGACCGCGGCGGACAGCTCGCGGTAGATCCGGTTTGACAGCGCCCGATCGCGGGTCGCCTCGTCGGGGGCGAGGCTGGCGATCAACTCGTCGAGGGTGCGCTTGGGGTCCAACCGCATCGCCCACAGCTCCCCGGCGCCCGACACGCGGCGCGGCTTGCCGCTCAGCTCGTCCAGCCCGAGGGCCTGTGCGAGACGCGGCGCCGGGTCGATCGTGACGACGGCGACGCGCTGACCCTGGGCCGCGCGTGATCGCGCGATCGCCGCCGCGACGGTTGTCTTGCCGACGCCGCCGGCGCCGACACAGATACACAGACGACCGCCGAGCTGCGCTCCGCCCGGCGTCATGCCGCGGCCACCAACCGATCGGCGAGCGCCTCGAGCTCGGTCACGGAGAGCGGCGAGGCGGCGACGAACGGGAGCTCGACGCGGGGGCCGAGCCGCGCCAGCTGGAGCTGCTCGGCACGCGCCAGCGACTCGGCGGCGATCGCCACCGCCACGGCGTCCCGCGTCGCTGCGGCGAGCTCGGGGCGCGCGTGGGCCGCACGCAACGCCGTCGCGTCGCCTGCCGAGAAGCGGGCCGGCGCGACCCCGTTGGCCAGCACCGCGTCCAGCTGGCCGAGGGTGGCGCGCAGCTCGAGCAGCTCGTCGACCGCCGCCTGCTCGGGAGTCGCGACGGCGACCAGAGCGGTCACGCCGCGATCGCGCAGCGTGACCGCGATGCGCCGTCCCTGACGCGCGATCGGACCGACCTGCGCGGCGTTGGCGAAGGTGCGCGGAGCCTCGAGCAGGGCCAGCCCGTGGCCGGTCGCCGGAGCGTCGACGATGACCACGTCGTAGGCCTGCGCGCTGCGCGTGCGCCGCTGCGGCTGCGCCAGCTCCCAGATCTTGCCGATGGTCAGGAGCTCGCGCAGCCCCGGGGTCGCGGCGGCGACGTAGCCGAACGTCGCGCTGGACCCGATCGCGTCCGCGATCACCCGCAACGGCAGCTGGTCGCGCAGGTACTCCTCCAGCGCCTGGCGCGGATCGACATCGAGAGTCCACAACCCGGGCGCGAGCTCGCTCTCCACGCCGGGCTCGCCGGCGCGCTCGAACAGGCGGGGAACGTCGCCGCGACCGCTGACCTCGACGACGATCGCGCGGAGACCGCGACGAGCAGCCAGCACGCCCAGCGCGGCGGCGAGCGTGGAGCGGCCGACCCCGCCCTTGCCGAGCAGGAACACCAGTCGCCGGTCCAGCAGCCCGCGGCCGACATGCTCGGTTGGGTTCGCGGATGAGTGGGTCGTGGGCGACAACCTAGTCCACCGTGCAGGGCCGATGAAGGATTCCTGTCAGTGCTTGCGAATAACGCCGCGTGTGGGTCTGCCCTCGACGCAGGAGCAACACGTGAGCAAGAAGGCCAAGATCATCGCGTTCGCCAACCAGAAGGGCGGTGTCGCGAAGACCACCACGACGCTGAACCTGGCCGCGGCCTTCGCCGAGGAGGGTCACCGCGTCCTGTGCGTGGACATGGACCCCCAGGGCAACCTGACGATGTCGCAGGGTATCGACCCCGACTCGCTCGAGCAGTCGATGTACGACGTCCTGGTGCACAAGATCTCGATCCGTGAGGTGATCCGCAAGCGCGAGATCGACGTGGCGTGCGCGTCGATCGACCTCGCCGGAGCGGAGATCGCGATGGCGCCGATGATCGGTCGCGAGCGGGCGCTGCAGCGCGCCTTCGAGCCGATCCTCGAAGACTACGACTTCATCTGCATCGACACGCCGCCGAGTCTCGGCCTGCTGACGATCAACGCCCTGACGGCGGCGGATAAGGTGATCGTCCCCGTACAGTGCGAGTATCTGTCGATGCGCGGCCTGATCCAGTTGCAGAACACGCTTTCGATGATCCGCGAGAACCTCAACCCCGACGTCGACATCGAGGGGATCCTGCCGACGCTCGTCGACTCGCGCACGATCCACGCCAAGGAGGCGATCGAGATCCTCGAGGAGAACTTCGGTGACCGCGTATTCGCCTCGCGGATTCGCAAGACGGTGCGCTTCGCCGAGGCCCCGGTGAAGGGGATGTCAGTGCTCAAGTACGACCCGCACGGCGTCGCCGCGCAGGCCTACCGCGATCTCGCCAAGGAGGTCCTCCATGGCCGGGAATAAGCGGGCCAGCATGCGCGAAGGACCGCTTGCGGCGCTGTTCCGCAAGACCGAACAGGAGAACCGCGCGGCCCGGGCGCCCGCCGAGCCGCGGGAGGCGGCGCAGGCGCCGGAGGCCGTGGCGGACGAGCTCGAGAGGCCGCTTCCGCGGGATCCCGAGCCGCGTACGCCCGACGCGAGCGACCGCGAGCCGGCCGCGGCCGAAGCCTCGACCGGCGTGCCCACGCCGCAGGAGCGTCTGCGGGCGGCCTTCAGCCTGGAACTCCCGGAGGACATGCTCGAGCGCAAGCCGAGGATCACCGTGGCCGCTCCGGCGGATGTCTACGCCCGGGCGGACTACTCCGATCCGCCGCGCAGCGCGTCGGTCGGTCAGCCTCGGCTGCGCGTCGTCGGCGTCGGGGGCGGCGGTGTCAACGCCGTCAACCGGATGGTCGAGGCCGGCGTCGCCGGCGTCGAGTTCATCGCCGTCAACACCGACCTGCAGTCGCTGCAGCAGTGCACCGCCGACGTCACCGTGCACATCGGCGCACAGGTCACGCGCGGGCTCGGCTCGGGCGCGAACGCCGAGCTTGGCCGGCTGGCGGCGATGGAGGAGTACGACAAGGTCAAGTCGCTGCTCAAGGGCTCGGACATGATCTTCATCACGGCCGGTGAGGGGGGCGGCACCGGCACGGGCGCCGCACCCGTGATCGCGCGGATCGCCCGTGAGGTCGGCGCGCTGACCGTCGGGATCGTGACCAAGCCGTTCGGCTTCGAGGGAACCAAGCGCGCCCACCAGGCCGACGCCGGCATCGACGCGCTCGCCGCCGAGGTCGACACGCTGATCGTGGTGCCCAACAACCGCCTGCTTTCCGTGCTCGACAAGCAGACCTCGATGATCGACGCCTTCCGGGTCGCCGACGACGTGCTGCGCCAGGGCGTGCAGGGCGTGTCGGACCTCGTCACGCTGCCCGGGCTGATCAACCTCGATTTCGCCGACGTGCGCACCGTGATGTCAGGCGCCGGCACGGCGCTGCTGGGGATCGGCATGGGCCACGGCGAGCACCGCGCGATCGACGCGGCGACGGCGGCGGTCTCATCGCCGTTGCTGGAGACCTCGATGGACGGTGCGCGCTCGATCCTGCTGTCGATCACCGGCGGCAACGACCTCTCGCTGTGGGAGGTCAACGAGGCCGCGAAGGCCGTCAGTGAGGCCGCCCACCCCGACGCGAACATCATCTTCGGCGCGATGGTCGACGAGAACCTCGCCGACCAGGTCTGGGTCACGGTCGTGGCCACCGGCTACGCCGACCGCGGCGTCCGGCGGACGCGGCGTCTCGATGAACCGATCGGCGAGCCACGGATCCAGCGGACCGGCGCCCCGCGCCCGGTCGCCGGGCGGGCACCGCTGTCCGTCGCCTCACTCGACGTGCCCGAGTTCGTCCCGCGCGGGTAACGGAGCACGGAGTGGCCTGCTGCCCGCGCCGCGTGCCCCGGCGGGGCGCTGCCGCGCTCGCCTGCGCCGCCGCGGCTGTGTTGGCCGCGGCCTGCGGTGGACCGGCCGCCGACCTCTACAAGGTCGTTCGCAGCGGCTCGATCGCGGGCGCCGACCTGACCGTGATTCCCAGCGGCGACGGGACGGTGCGGTGCAACGGCCATCGCCACCAACTGCCCGACCCGCTGGTGTTGACCGCGGAGAACCTCGCCGACGCGCTGACCGCGCCCGCGACCAAGGGTCTGCGGCTGCCCTCGGGTCCGCGGCCGATCTACACCTTCGTCGTGACCACCCCATCGGGGACCTTCAGCTACAGCGACGATTCACCGCATCAGGGATCGACGCTCTACGCGCTCCAGGCCTGGGTCCGCACGGTCGCGCGCACCGTGTGCTGACCAGGCGCGCTAGCCGAAGCGGACCTTGCCGTTGGACCGCGCCCGCGCCTGGGCGCGATCGACGAACTCGAGGCGCTTGAGGGCGGCGCGCATCAGCCGCGCCAGCAGGCGCAGCCGCGCGTTCTCGGAGCGCAGTTCGAGCAGGCCCTGTTTGGCCTCCAGCCCGAAGTCGACGGTGGCGGCCATGTCGTAGGCGGTCATCGCCGCGAGGCGCTCGGCGTCGGGCTCGGTGTCGGTCGCCTCGAGCACGAGCGCCGCATAGGCGTCGCGGGCGGCCTGCGCCGCGGTCTCGTCGCGCTCCTCGGCGCGGTCGCCGAGGAACTCGACGGTCCCCGCCGGGTAGGCGAGGTCGTCCTGGCGCTCGATCAGGCGGAACGGGCGGGTACCGCGGGTCAGGATGTTGATCCGGCCGTCCTCCATCCGCTCGAGCACGCGCTCGATGGCCACCGCGCAGCCGATCGGCTTGAGCTCGTCGTCCGACAGCCAGACGATGCCCAGCTCACGGTCGCGCTCGAGGCACTCGGCGACCATCGTGCGGTAGCGGGCCTCGAAGATGTGCAGCGGGACGTACTCGCTGGGCAGCGCGACGAGGGCCAACGGGAACAGCGGGAAGTCGCGCTCGATCGTGTCGCTCATGGCCGTCGCCCGCAGACGCTGAGGTTGTAGAAGAGATCGGCGGGCAGTCGTCCCTCGAACAGGCGCTGATCGAGCTGGGCGAGCGCGAGGTAGCCGCGAGCGGCGAAGCGCCGCCAGGCCCACGGGATCTGGGCGGGCGCCGCGCTGCACTCGAGCCCGCGGCTGTACCAGCCGAACCAGTTCGCGAGCAGCTCCCGGCCGCGGACCGCGACGTCGTCGAAGCCGGCCGCGCGCGCGAGCGCGGCCAGCTCGGCCGCGCCGAAGACCCGGATGTCGACGAGGCCCTCGAGGTCGTGGCCGGACGCCGGGGATCGATTGTCGTCAGGCCCGGCGCCGATCGCGCGGCGCCACAGTGGCGCGCTCGCCCGCGCGGCGCGCTTGGGGAACGCCGCGAGGCGGTCCCCGATGCGCGAGGGCTCGCCCGCGAAGACCACGGTGCCGCCGGGGCGCAGCACGCGGTGGCACTCCGCCAGCGCACGCGCCGGGTCGGGCAGGTGGTGGAGGATCGCATGGCCGATCACGAGATCGAAGCTCGCGTCGGGCAGCGGCAACTCCTCGGCGTCGGCGACCAACGTCTGCACGTCGAGCTCGAGTCGCTCAGCGTTGCGCGCGAGGGCGTCGAGCATTCCGGCCGAGATGTCGCTCGCCGTCGTCCGCGCGACCAGGCCCTCGAGCATCAGGTTCAGCGAGACGTAGCCGGTGCCGGCGCCCAGCTCGAGGGCGTGCTCGAAGCGCGGGGGCGGTTCGCCCAGCGCGCTCTCGAGCTTGCGGCGGATCTGTGCTCGAGCAAGGGGGTCGAAGTCGATGCTCCACTTCGCGTCGTATCCGGCGGCGGCGCCGTCGTGATAGCGGACGTTGACGTCGCGGACCTCGGCGGGGGTGAGCACAGCCATCGAGGGTAATTATGGAGCGGGTCCTTCGACGCCACCATTGCGCGCTGCGCTCACCCAGCCGGCGGCCACCCGCGGCGGGCGCCTACCCCCCGTAGCGAAGCGTCCGCGGCGCCTCCCGCATCCTGATCAGCCGTGCCGGCCCGCCGGCGACCACCGCGTTGGCCGCGACATCGCGAGTCACCACGGACGCGGCGCCGACGACGGCGTTGTCGCCGATCGTCACGCCGTGGAGGATGCGCGCCCCGTGACCGATCCAGACGTTGTTGCCGATCCGCACGTCACGCTTCTCGATTCCCTGCGCACGGATCGGGCGCTCGACGTCGTCGAAGGCATGGTCGAAGTCGATGATCATCGTGCGGTCGGCGATGATGCACTCGCGCCCGATCGACACGTGCTGGTAGCACGACAGCGTGCATTCCTGTCCGAGCACGCTCTTGGCGCCGATCGCGACGACGCCCTCGTGGACCCGGAGCTTCGCCCCGTCTCCGATCCACGACCAGCGTCCGAGCTCCAGGCGCGCAGCCGGACCGACCTCGATGCGCGCGCCGCGGCAGATGAACGCGATGCCGTCGAGCTGCAGGCGGCCTCGGAGGCGCAGCTTGTGCCAAGCCAGGCGTGCCAGGAGCCGCGCGTAGCGCGGGTTCGCCATCCCGTGGGCGCGCAGGAAGCGCAGCAGCGTCAGGGCGCCGCCGTGCAGCGGGCGGATCGGTTCCGGCGGCGCCATCGCGGCGCACATCGTAGAGCGCTCGCCGCCGGCTGGCATGATCCCGGCTCTGATGGAGGCATCGGAGCTAGCCAAGCGCCTGCTCGCCGGCGACCGTCGCGCGTTGGCCCGCGCGATCACGCTGGTCCAGGACGACGACCCCTCCGGCTGGGAGCTGGTGCGCACGGTCTACCCGCACACCGGCAACGCCGCGATCATCGGCTTCACCGGGCCGCCCGGGGCCGGCAAGTCGACGCTGATCGGCGCGTTGACCCGGCTTCGGCGCTCGCGCGACCGCCAGATCGCCGTCCTCTCGATCGATCCGTCCTCACCGTTCACCGGCGGCGCCGTGCTCGGCGACCGCATCCGCCTGCACGAGCACTTCCTCGACGCCGGCGTGTTCATCCGTTCAATGGCGACACGGGGCGCGCTGGGCGGCGTCGCCGAAGCGGCGCTGCAGACGGCGCTGCTGATGGACGCCGCGGGGCGCGATGAGATCTACATCGAAACCGTCGGGGTGGGGCAGGCGGAGGTCGACATCGTCGACCATGCCGACACCGTGGTGCTCGTGCTGGTCCCCGGCTCCGGCGATTCCGTCCAGGCGCTGAAGGCCGGCGTGATGGAGATCCCGGACATCATCGTCGTCAACAAGGCCGACCATCCCCAGACCGACACGCTGGTGCGCGAGATCCACGGTGTTCTCTCGCTTGCCCCGCAGGGCCGCTGGAGCGTCCCGGTGGTGACGACCGATGCGCTGAGCGGGGCGGGCGTCGAGGCGCTCGATGCGGCGCTCGAGTCCCACCGAGCCGAGCTGCACGCCGCCGGCATGCTCGCCGAGCGGCGTCGGCGCAACCTGCGCAACGAGGTGATCGCGTTGGCGAGCGCGCGGCTGCGCCACGAGCTGGAGCGACGCCTGGGGCGCGACGACGACTTCGAGCGCCTGCTCGACGAGGTCGTCGCCCGTCGGCTGGACCCCGCGAGCGCAGCGAAGCAGATCAGCGGGCGCCGCGCCGATTGACGAAGCGCAGCCCCGACCAGGTCTCATCGATCGCGCAGACCTTGTTGTCGACCAGGCCGATCCCCAGGCCGAGCTCGCGGACGGTGCGATCGTCAAGGTCCGACGGGATACCGGAGCTGCGCTTCGGCCAGGCGATCCACAGCCCGCCGCGCGGCTCGAGCGCTACGACCAGCACGTCGATCCGGCGCTCGAGCATGGCGCGAGAGCGGGCGAACTGGACCACGACGTCGAAGGAGCCGCGCAGCCGCGTGCTGACCGACGCCTCGTCGAACTGGCCGGCAAAGCCCGGCGGAGCGGCCAGCACGGCGACGCGGGCACCGGGCGTGATCCCGAGCTTGCGAGGCAGCGGCGTGGCTGGGGCGGAGTCGCTCGGGGCCGCGTGCATCGTGCTCGCGGAGGGTACCCCAGCGCCGCGGCCGCAGGGCCCTGCGCGGGTCGAAACGCCCGCTCGCGCCGTGCTCAGGGGCTGAGTCGCCGATGTCGATCGGGCAATATGGCAGAAACCCGGTTGAAAATCCCACGAATCGCGGAATACTTGTGCTCGTGGACGATCAACGACGGACCGTCGCTGATGTTCAATGCCGCAGGCAGAACGTGCGTGGCAAGATCGTGGCGGGCCGGGAGGCGCGGGGGCGTTGGACGCGACCGGCAAGCCGACCGACTGGCGGACGCTCGAGAGAGGCAACCCCGAGGACCAGGCGATTCTTGGCGTCGTTGGCCTGAACACCTGACCGCCACGGCCCGCCACCTCGCTCGCGCGCAGTGTGCGGGATCTTGCACCAATCGAGGAGGGAGTTGGCCTTGCCCAACCCCAAAGCCGCACGGACCACCGACGGGCAGCTCGCGACCGCGATCGCGAGCATGGTCGTGCAGGTGCTCAGGCAGTACACCGGGCGCGGACCGACGAGATCGCGCACCTACCTCAACGACGAGCTGATCTCGGTGGTTCTCCAGGGAACGCTCACGCGAGCCGAGCGCGCGCTCGTCGCCGACGGCAACAGCGATCTCGTGCTGAGCAATCGCAGAGCGTTCCAGGGCATCATGCGAGCGGACCTGATCGCCGGGATCGAGGAGCTCACCGGCCGCACCGTGATCGCCTTCCTCAGCGACAACTCGATCGACCCGGACGTCAAGGTGAAGTCGTTCGTGCTCGCTCCGCCGGAGGAGCTCGCGGACACCGTGAGCTAGCCGCCGGTCGAGGAGCTCGCCAGCGCCCCCGCCGCGACTCGCCTGTCGAGGGCGCGACCAGATCTGGTCGTGAACCCCGATCGCCTCTTCGAGGTCGTGTTCGGTGTCGCCGTCGCCGCCGCGCTTGTCCTGCAGCAACGAGCTTGCGATGGCGTCGAGCTTGCGCTGGATCGCGCGTTCCGCGCGCAGCTCGGCGTTCTTGAGCAGAGCAACGAGCACCAACGTGACGGCGGACCGCTTGCGCGATTCGCGCCCGGTCCCTCCGGGTAGAGGACCGAAACGGCGTCGATCGCCGGCGGTGATCGACGCCGATCGTCCGCGTTCAAGGCGCGAGCGGCATGTTGCGGGCTGATTGCGGCTCGCCGGTCCACAGGAAGGCGGTTGTTCCAGATGGGCAAGAAGGACAAGCACTCGATCGGCAATGCCACCGGGGAGTTCCAGGAGCGCGGCGCCGCCGCGAGCGCCAAGCATGCGCTGGATGATCTGACGCAGAGTGTCAGCGACGCCGCGCACAGCGTCGGCGAGGTCGGCGAGAAGGGCGCGCGGGCTGCGACGAACGCCAAGCAACTGGTGGCGGAGAAGGCGCACTCGGGTGCCGTGGCGCTGCGCCGGCGGCGCCGGCAGGCGCTGGCAATGATGGTGGCGGGCGCCTCGCTGTTCGTGGCGGCGGTCGCTCGGCGCGCGGCGCGCCGGGCGTGACGGAGCGCGCCCGTATCCCGGCGGGAGTGTCGCTGACCGCGGGGCCACCCGCACCGACAAATCAAGGAGGTGGACGCATGGGATCGATGTTGAACGGACGGACGATCGCGTTCCTCGTCGCGCAGGAGGGCGTCGAGGAAGTCGAGCTGACCACGCCACGCGAAGCGGTCGAGAACGCGGGCGCGACAACCCACCTGATCGCTCCCGAGGCGGGTGAGGTCCAGGCCTTCAACCATCTCGACAAGAGTGCGACGTTTGCGGTCGACCGAACGCTCGAGCAGGTCGACGTCGACGACTATGACGGGCTCGTGTTGCCGGGCGGTGTCGCCAACCCCGACCAGCTGCGCTGCGACGAGCGCGCGATCCGCTTCGTGCAGGAGGTCTTCGCCGCCGGAAAGCCCGTCGGCGTGATCTGCCATGGACCCTGGACCCTGGTCGAGGCCGACCTCGTCCGCGGCCGGACGATCACCTCATGGCCGTCGCTGCAGACAGATATCCGTAACGCGGGCGGCCACTGGGTCGATCAGGAGGTGGTGGTCGACGACGGCCTCGTCTCGAGCCGCAAGCCCGACGACCTGCCGGCGTTCTGCGCCAAGCTGGTCGAGGAGCTCGCCGAGACCTAGTGATAGCGGAGCGTCGCCGAAACGCGACTGCCGTGGACCTCCCAGTGCTCCGCCAGGCGCTCGACGATCTTGAGACCCAGGCCGGCGCCCGGTGTGTCCGTGCGAACCTTCCCCGCCGAGATTCCCCGCCGGCGATTGGTGAGCGCGCCACGGTCGTCCACTTCGACCAGCAGCCGGTCCGCGTCCGGGCGCAGCGTCAGTCGTACCGTGTCGGCCGCCGAGCGCTCAGCATGGATGACGGCGTTGGTCACCAGTTCGGAGACCAGCAGCAACGCGTCAGCGCGCGTGCCGTCGGGCAGGGTCGTGATCTCGCGGACCGCCCTGCGAGCCTGCGACGGCGCGCTCGGACCGACCGGCAACTCGAACTCCAACCGCTCACACATTGAGATCCCGGGTCGCTCGAGGCGACCAATCCGGAAACCGCGCCACCGCACACAGCCAAGCGGAGCGCATCGTCTAGAACCGATGCCCGGAGCGTCGCTGTGGGAAACATTTGTTCACCGCGAACGCCCGCCGCGTCGGCGGGCGCCCGCTCGCGGTGACTACGATGGGCCGTGCATGCGCTCGCGAGGACCAGTCCGGTGGGCATAGCGACCACGACTGTGCCCGCTGGTGACGCTCCGCCGGGGCCGGGGGCCACGGCAGCGGTGCCTGCGTCGGCGACGAACGCTCTCGCTTCCCGCGCGTGGCGGCCAGCGCGGGTGGCCGTGGCCGTGTTCCTGGTCGGACTCGCCGTAACCGCGGCGTTGGCGTGGACCTCGCAGGCGGTGTATGACCGAAACGAGAGTCGGCTGCTGAACCTGCGCGTTCGCGAGCTGGGCCTGGTGCTGACCGGCGCGGTCCCGGGGATCCAGACGCCATTGGCGTCGGCCGCCGCCCTGGCCGACGCCACCAACGGCAGCACCGTGCGCTTCCGCACGTTCATCGCGCCCTATGTCGGGCCGGGGCGGCAGTTCGCGTCGGTGTCGCTCTGGCGGTTGGGAGCCGGTCCTCTTGCGCCGACCGCGGTGGTCGGGATCACCCCTGCGCTGGCCTCGATGCCGCAGCGGGCCGCTCGCTTCTTCGCGCGCGCCAAGCACACGACGCTCCTGAGCGTCACCGGCATCCTGGGGAGCGCCAAGCCACGCCTCGGCTACGAGTTCAACACGCCGGGTGTCAAGGGCGGCTTCGCCGTCTATGCAGAGAACCTCCTACCCAACGACAGGCACTCGCGGCTCTCGCGCAACTCGGCCTTCGCGGATCTCAACTATGTGCTCTACCTCGGTCGTTCCCGGCAACCGCAGGATCTTCTTGTCACCAGCGTGACGACGTTCCCGCTGAGGGGCCGCCAAGCGTCGGAGGAGGTGCCGTTTGGGGACAACGTGTTCACGCTCGTGGTCACGCCCAACGGATCGCTCGGGGGCACGTTCTTCCAGAGTCTTCCGTGGATCATCGCCGGTCTCGGCGTGGTGCTCGCGCTGATGGCGGGGCTGATGACCGATCGGCTGGCGCGGCGCCGGCGCCACGCCGAGCAGCTGGCCGTCGTTCTCGATCGCGTGGCTGACGAGAACCAGCGGCTGTACACCGAGCAGCGCAGCATCGCGCAAGCCCTCCAGCAGGCGCTGCTGCCCGAGGCGCTGCCCGAGTTCAGCGGCCTGCAGACCAGCGCGCTCTACGTGCCAGCCGCGTCGGGCATCGATGTCGGGGGGGACTGGTATGACCTGGTGGCGGCCGGCGCGGGACGGGTGTTTCTCGTGATCGGTGACGTCTCCGGTCACGGCCTTCGCGCCGCGACGACGATGGCCTCGCTGCGCTACGCCACGCTGGCCTACGCCGCGCAGGGGCACCGGCCGGGTACGGTGCTCGCGAACCTCTCACGCTTCGTCAACGAGCACGAGCATGACTACTTCGCGACCGTGCTCTGCGCGCTGATCGATATCGAAGGCCACGAGGTGACGCTGGCGAGCGCCGGTCACCTGGCGCCGCTCCTGCTGGACGGCGACAGCAGCCGCTTCGTCGAGATCAACGTTGGCGTGCCGGTCGGCGTGGCGCCCGATTCGACCTACGACGAGGTGACCATCCCGGTGCCGGCCAAGGCCACGCTGGTGGCGTTCACCGATGGTTTGGTGGAGCGTCGCGGAGAGATCCTCGACGCCGGCCTGGCCCGCTTGCGGGCCGCCGCCGGCAGGCGCCCGCTCGCGCTCGGGGAGTTGGTGTCGCTGCTCGCGCGCGAACTGGCCTCCGAAGGACACCACGATGACACCGCGATATTCGGGGTTCGCTGGCAGAGCTAGTGCTGGGCACCGAGCGCTGCCCGCTGCTCCAGCAGGCGGAGCCACACCTCGCTGCGCGTCGGGAAGGCCGGCACCGCGTGCCACAACCGCTCGAGTGGGACCTCACCGACGAGCGCGATGGTGGCGGCGTGCAGCCACTCTGCTACCTCGAAGCCGGTGAACGTGGCGCCGATCAGCACGCCGCGGCTCTCGTCAACGACGAGGCGCGCGGTGCCGGGCGTGTTGCGCCCATGGAAACTGGCCCCCGGGGTGGCCGAGGACGCCACGTCGTAGGCCCGCGCGTCGATCCCGCGATCGAGCGCCTCCGCCAGCGTCACGCCCACCGCCGCGACCTGCGGGTCGGTGAAGACGACCCGCGGCACGCCGGCCGCGTCGTAGTCGGCGCGCGCGTCGCCGCCGGCGATCACCTCGGCGGCGATCCGCGCCTGATACTTGCCCATGTGCGTCAGCAACGAGCGCCCGTTGACGTCGCCGACGGCGTACAGCCACGGCAGGCCCGGCGCCCGCAGCGTGTCGTCGACCGCGATCGGCTCGCCGGGCTCGAGCCCCACCGTCTCGAGACCGAGGTCGTCGGTCAGCGGCCGACGACCGACCGCCACGAGGATCTCCTCGCCCTCGACGCGCCCGCCGTCGCTCAGCTCGACGGTGACGGTGGCCCCGTCACGAGCGACCGACTTGGCGCTGACCCCGAGGCGGACATCGATGGCACGCTGGCGGAGCGCCGCCGTCAGCTGCTCGCCGACGAACTCCTCTTCGCGGGCGAGCAGCCGATCGAGCGCCTCGATGATCGTGACGGTCACGCCGAGCTCGGCGTAGGCCTGCGCCATCTCGACCCCGACCGGCCCTCCGCCGAGCACGACCAGGCTCGCGGGAAGCGCTCCGATCGTCGTGGCCTCGCGATTGGTCCACGGCCGCGCCTCGGCGAGCCCGGGAACATCGGGGATCGCAGCGGCGCTGCCGACGGCGACCACCACGGCCTCCCGCGCCTCATACCGTCGGCCGCCGACGGCGACACAGCGCGCGCCGTCCAGCCGCCCGTGACCGCGGATCAGGGTGATGCCGCGTTCGCTCAGCCAGGGAACCTTGGCGCTGTCGTCGAGCCGCGCGATCACCTCGTCGCGGCGCTCGAGCACGGCGGCGACGTCCAGCGATCCGGTGACCGCCTCGGCGGCGCCGGGTACGCGGCGTACCTCCGCGAGCACCTCCGCCGGGCGAAGCAGCGCCTTCGACGGCATGCACGCGTAGAACGCACACTCGCCGCCGACGAGTGCCGCCTCGACGACGGCGACGCTTCGCCCTCGCCCGGCCAGGGCCCCGGCGGCGACCTCGCCGCCCGGGCCGGAGCCGATGACGACCACGTCGAAGCGCTCGACTGTCATCACTGCGTCTCGGAATCGGTCGCGCTGCGCGAGCCCGGCGTCCCGAGAAACTCGCCGGACCGTTCCGCGTCCAGGTCGGCCGGCGGGTATCGGTCGAGGGCGATCATCGTCACCAGGCGCCGGCGGCGGGCGATGCAGCGCGGGCAATGACGTGGGGCGAGATCGCCGACCCCACGGCGGTAGAGCACGAGCCGACAAGCCGGGCAGTACACGTCATCCACGGGTCTGAGAGGTACCCGCCGCCACTCGGCGCGAAACGCGGCGGCGGCGCCAGGGCCGGCAGGCGGTGGACATGAGCGCCTTCTCACGGTTGGTCGCGCCGAAGCGGGTATCGCAAGGCAGGGACCGGTCGGTGCGGGGGGCCGCAGCAGACAAATCCCGATGTGCCCCGTCCGTCGCTTGTGTCGCCGGCGGCGTCTGGGCATGGAAAGGACGGTCACGCTCATGTCGATGACGCTCATGATCACGATAAACGTGTGCCTGGACGTTGGAATCCTCGGCGCGCTGGCGCTTGTCATGGCGCAGCCCAGGCGGCTGTCGGCGCATCGCCGCATGACAGCGGTGTCACGGCCCGAACGGCACCAGCAGGGGGCGCCGGGGCGCCGCACGCGGGCGACGCATGGTGCGCCGGCGGCCGGCCGGAGCGCCAGCGTCAGCGTGCGGCACTGACGCGCACGCGCGTCGCGTTTTGCGCCAGTTGTGGGCCAGCCGTCGGCGGTCTGCTGCGCGATCGCGCTGCGCACCTCGGGGCGGGGCCGACGTCAGGCACGGTCGGCCCCGCCGCGCCGGGGATGCTCCCTGGCGCCCAGCAGGGAGGAGAGCTAAGGCCTGGACGCCAGTCATTGGCGTGCTTCCCGCAATCGATGAGGCCTAAACACTCCATCGAGCGGCAAGTCGTCCTATGCACGTGCCGCGTTGCGGGTAGCACGGCCGCGATGGCGAATCGCGAATCCTTGCCACACACGATCCGCCGGGCGCTCGGCCGGCTTGATCGCTTCCAGCAGCGTCATAGGCCGCTGGCGATCGCGTTCGCGGTGCTGAAGAAGTTCTCCGACGACGGAGCCGGCGCCCAATCCGCGCTGATCGCCTACTTCGGGTTCTTCTCGCTGTTCCCGCTGCTCTTGCTGCTGGTGACGATCCTCGGCTTTCTGCTCGGCAGCAGCTCGTCCCTGGAGCATTCGGTGCTGCACTCGGCGCTGGCGCAGTTCCCGATCGTCGGCAGTCAGCTGGGATCGCCTCACGCGCTCGCCGGCAGCGGGATCGGGCTCGCCGTTGGCGTGGTTGGCGCACTGCTCTCCGGCCTCGGGGTGACGATGGCGGCGCAGAACGCGTTCAACACGGTCTATGCGGTGCCGCGCAAACGGCAGCCGAACGCTCTGCTCGCCCGCTGGCGCGGGTTGAAGCTGCTGCTCGCGTTCGGAACGCTCCAGCTGATCTCGACCGCCGTGTCCGGGGCGGTCGCGGGCGGTCTCGGTGGAGCGCTGCTGACGGTAGCGGGCATTCTCGTCTCGCTGCTCATCAACGTGGCGATGTTCCTGGCGATATTCCGGCTGCTGACGGACGTCGCCGTCACGACGCGCGAGCTATGGCCAGGAGTCCTGCTGGCCTCGATCGCGTGGGAGGCGCTGCAGTCGCTCGGCGGCGTCTACATCGGGCACGTGGTCCGCGGCTCGGGGTCGACCTACGGCACCTTCGCGGTCGTCATCGGGCTGCTTGTCTGGCTCTACCTCGGCGCGCGCGTTGTCGTCTACGCCGCCGAGACCAACGTGGTGCTGACCCGCGCGCTGTGGCCGCGCAGCCTGATCGAGGCGCCGGGTCCGGCTGACCGCCGCGCGCGCGCCGGGCTGGCGAAGATGGAGGAGCGCGATGACCGTGAAACGGTCGATGTCACGTTCCATCCGCCAGCGGATGAGCGCAGCGAGGTGGCGCGTCCGCAGTACTCGGTCGCGCCGGCCCCCGCGCCGGGCGAGGACGCACGGCCGGCGAGCTGGCCCGCCCAGTAGGCGGGCACCGCCCGCTGCCCGCGGGCGCGATTGCCGGGCGGACTCGACGGGTAGCCCGCGGCAATGGCTGTCGCCGTCATCTCGGGGGGATCGCGATGACCACCACGATGCGCGAGGGCGCCACCGTCGCCGTCGCCGGACGCCGCGCGCCGGCCGACTCGGCGTCCGGCGATCGCAGCGAGACCTCGCATGAGCGGCTCGACCGAAATCTCGTCGAGATGCTCGGCGAGCTGCGCGTCGTCATCACCGGCGTTCAGGTGCTGGTCGCGTTTCTGCTGGTGGTGCCGTTCGACGCCCGCTTTGCGCAAATCGATCCGTTCGAGCGCGGCGTGTACTTCGCCAGCCTGCTGCTCGCGGCATTGGCTGCGATCTGCACGATCGCGCCCGCGGCGCAGCACCGCATCCTGTTCCGCCGCGATGACAAGGAGCATCTGGTGTTCAGCGGCAGTGGCCTGACGATCGCCGGGCTGGGCTGCCTCGCACTCGCGATGTGCGGCGCGCTGCTGCTCGTGGCGACGATCCTGTTCGGCGTGATCGTCGGGGTGATAACGGCGCTTGCCATGGGCGTCCCGTTCGGCGCGCTGTGGTTTGCCATTCCGCTGCGCCGCGCGCGCCGCGACGGCGGTGGCAGCCGCCACCCGTAGACGGTCACCGCCGCTCGAGCAGCCACAGGCCGCGGAAGCCGGCGCCCAACTCGCCGACGGTCGCGGATCCGGCGAGGGTGACCTCGCCGTCACCGAGCACGTCGTACCAGTCTCCGGCCGTGTGCGGCGGGAGCTCGATACCGGTGTCGCCCGCCGGCGCGGGACGGACCGGGACGACGACGAGGACCTCGGCGTCCTCGCCGCGCAGGAAGGCGCAGACGTCCGTGCCGGCCGCCAGCGGAACGTAGGCGCCGGTGAACGCCTGCGGTCGCCGTGCTCGCAGCGAGAGTGCGCGGTGGATCAGGAACAGTTTCGCGTCGGCGTCGCTCGGCGGCCCGCCGGCCCGCACCCGCTCCAGCGCATCGCGACGCGCGCTCCAGTCAACCGGCCGGCGGTTGTCGGGGTCCACGAGCGAGAGACGCCAGAGCTCGTCGCCCTGGAAGATGTCAGGCACCCCCGGGGAGCACAGCTTGAGCAGCAGCTGGGCCAGAGCGCTGCGCTCACCCTCCGGTAGCAGGCGCGCCATGAACGCGATGAAGTCCTCGCGGAACGGCCGATGCTCGATCAGCTCGCGGGCAAAGCGCTTGACGCTGTGCTCGAAACGCGCGTCCGGCGCCACCCAGCTGGTCTGGCGCTTCGCCTCCCGCAGCGCCTTGACGAGGTAGGCGTCGAGGCGTTCGGCCTCGATCGGCCAGACGCCGACGAGGGTCTGGTAGATCAGGTACTCCTCGGCGAAGCCCGGTCCCGGGCCGGCGCCGTCGTCGCCCGACCGCCGGGCCGGGCGATCCTCGTCCCGGCGCAGCGCCGCAGCCATCGCATGCCAGCGCATCACGCTCGCCCGCCAATCGTCGGCCATGCCGGCGAGCGCGCCGATGCGCGCGCGCGCGTCGCCCGAGCGTTTGGTGTCGTGTGTCTGCGTGACGAGCAGGCCCGCGGGGAAGCGTCGCGCCCGCTCGAGGTTCGCGGCATGGAAGTCGGCGACCGAGATGCCGAAGCGCCCCGGGTCGCCACCGACCTCGTTCAGCGCGAGCAGGCGCAGGTAGCGGTAGAACGCGGTGTCCTCGACCCCCTTGGCCGTGACCGCCGGGGACGTCTGCTGAAAGCGCGTCACGAACTCGCCGGGAATCTCCTCGCCACTGCGCAGCAGGAGCGCAGCAGCGACCTCGTCGTCGATCTCGCCTTCGACGGCCTCGATGTCGGCCGCAGACACGGTCCCGCTCCACGGCTCGACGTAGGTGCGGTAGACCGGCAGCGACGCCAGGGCCCGGGCGAGCTGTTCCACCGAGAAGCGCGGCGCCAGTCGCTCGAGACGCTCGAGCTCACGCGAAAAGGTCCGCTGGGCCTCCCCGAGCTGAGCCTCGAACGCGATCTCGCGGAAGCGTCGCGGATCGCCCGCGACCTCCTGCCAGAGCGTGGTGAGGGTCTGCTCGCCGGCCGGATCGATGAGCAGCGCGGCGACATCGTTGAGGAACTCATAGCCCACCGTGCCGGCCACCGGCCAGTCCCGCAGGGGCTCGCCCGGCGGCGTTGCGCTGAGGATCTTCTCGACCCAGACCCGCTCGACTCCGGCCTCGCGCAGCCATCGCAGATAGCCGGCCGGGTCCGCGAGCCCGTCCGGATGGTCGACGCGCAGTCCGTCGAGGACGCCGTCGCGTACGAGCTCGAGGACCTTGGCGTGGGTGACCTCGAACACGCCACGATCCTCCTGGCGGACCGCCGCGAGCTCGTCGATGTCGAAGAAGCGGCGATAGAAGCCGGTCTGCCGGTCCACGTCGAAGAAGCGCGCGCGCAACTCGGGGTCACGCCACCAGCGGTTCTCCTCGGAGCGCTGCATATGGTTGGGGACCACGTCCAGCACGATGCCCAGGCCGGCGCCGGCGAGCGCGCGCAGTCCCAGCTCGCCGCCGAGCTCGACCGATACGCGCGTCGGGTCGATCACGTCGTAGCCGTGGGTCGAGCCCGCGGCGGCCTGCAGCGAGGGGCTCAGGTACAGGTGACTGATGCCGAGATCGCGCAGGTAGGGCACGAGCTCGCCCACGCGCGCGAAGTCCAGGCCGGCGCCAAGCTGGAGGCGGTAGGTGGCGCGCAGCTCCATCAGGCGGTCATCGGGCACCGCTCCCAGCGTCGCCCGGCGTCCGTTTGGGACTCGATGGGACGCGTTTGAGCAACACGAGCGAACGAGCCGTGACGGGCACCGACGCGCGTGCCGCAAATCGCTTGGTGCCGGGAGTGAGCTCGCCGTCCACGGTCGAGAGCTCGACGCTCCACTCTCGTCCGAAGCTCTGGCTGGGCAGACGCAACTCGACGTCCTCGAAATGTGCGTTGAACAGCAGCAGGAAGGAGTCGTCGACGATCTCGCGACCGTCGGGCGTCGTCTCGATGAGCTCGTCGCCGTTCAGGAACACGCCGAGCGTCTGTGTCCCGCTGCGCTTCCAGTCTCCCTGCGTCATGCGACGACCGTCGGGACGGAACCACCACGCGTCGGGCAGCCCGGAGCCCTCGAGCTGGCGCCCGGCGAGAAAGCGGCTGCGGCGAAACACCGGATGCTCGCGGCGCAGCGCGATCAGCCGGCGGGTGAAGTCGAGCAGCCGCCGCTGCCAGTCCGCGTGCTCCCAGCCGTACCAGGAGATGGCGTTGTCCTGACACCACGCGTTGTTGTTGCCGTCCTGCGTGCGGCCGAACTCGTCGCCGCCGAGCAGCATCGGGACGCCCTGCGAGAGGAACAGCGTGGCGAGGAAATTGCGCTGCTGACGCTCGCGCAGGGCGAGGATCTCGCGGTCGTCGGTCGGTCCCTCGGTCCCGGAGTTCCACGAGCGGTTGTCGTCGCTGCCGTCGCCGTTGTCCTCGCGGTTCGCTTCGTTGTGCTTGTCGTTGTAGGACACCAGATCGCGCAGGGTGAAGCCGTCGTGGGCCGTGATGAAGTTGATCGAGGCGAACGGGTGGCGACCGTCGGACTCGTAGAGGTCGCTGGATCCGGTGAAGCGCGAGGCGAAGTCGGCCACGCTCGCCTCGCCGCGCCAGAAGTCGCGGATCGTGTCACGGTAGATCCCGTTCCACTCCGACCACAGCACGGGGAAGTTGCCGACCTGATAGCCGCCGGGTCCGACGTCCCACGGCTCCGCGATCAGCTTGACCTGCGAGATCACCGGGTCCTGGTAGATCACGTCGAAGAACGCCGAGAGGCGGTCAACGTCGTAGAACTCGCGCGCCAGCGCCGAGGCGAGATCGAAACGGAAGCCGTCGATGTGACATTCGGTGACCCAGTAGCGCAGCGAGTCCATGATCAGCCGCAGCACGCTCGGGTGGGCGGGGTTCAGCGAGTTGCCCGTGCCCGTGAAGTCCGTGTAGAAGCGCCGGTTGTCGGCGTTCAGCCGGTAGTACGACGCGTTGTCGATGCCCTTGAACGAGAGCATCGGGCCGAGGTGGTTCCCCTCGGCGGTGTGGTTGTAGACGACGTCGAGGATCACCTCGATCCCCGCGCGGTGGAGGGCCTTCACCATCCCCTTGAACTCGCGCACCTGCTCTCCGCGCGTGCCGGTCGCCGCGTACTCGGAGTGCGGCGCGGGGTAGCCGATCGACGAGTAGCCCCAGTAGTTCTTGAGGCCGCGTTCGGGGAGGAACATCTCGTCGGCGATGTGGTGGATCGGCAGGAGCTCGACGGCCGTCACGCCGAGCGAGTGAAGGTAGGCGACCGCCGCCTCCGAGGCGAGGCCCGCGTAGGTGCCGCGCAGGTCCTCGCGCACGTCCGGGTTGCGCTGCGTGAAGCCCTTGACGTGCGTCTCGTAGATGATCGTGCGCCGCCACGGCGTGTCGAGGCGCTCGTCGCCCTCCCAGTCGAAGCTCGGGTCGACGACGATGCACTTCGGGATCGCCGCCGCGTCGTCTCCGTCGTCGCGCACGAGGTCCTGAGCCTCACCGTCCGGGACGTACGGCAACGGGCTGCCGCGATCCCACCGCACGGTGCCGTCGATCGCATGCGCGTAGGGGTCGATCAGGAGCTTGGCCGGATTGAAGCGGTGCCCGCCCTCGGGCGCGTACGGCCCGTGGACCCGGTAGGCGTAGCGCTGGCCCGGGCCGACGCCGTGGAGGTAGCCGTGCCAGTTGAACGCCGTCCGCTCCGTCAGCGCGTGGCGTGTCTCCCGGCCCTCGTCGTCGAAGAGGCAGAGCTCGACGCGCTCCGCGTTCTCCGAGAAGAGCGAGAAGTTCGTGCCCTCGCCGTCCCAGGTCGCGCCGAGCGGGAACGGCTTCCCGGGCCAGACCGTCAAGGACGCTGTACCCGGCCGATTGTCTGCCTGCTTCCTGCCACGGCCGACCGAGTCTACTCAGCCCGCTCCGGGACGAGCCAGACGACCGCGAGCGGCGGCAGCGTCACCTCGCCCGAGTTGGGCTGCCCGTGCCAGGGGCGCTCCTCGGTCGCGATCCCGCCGGCGTTCGAGAGCCCCGAGCCGCCGTAGCCCTCCGCGTCGGTGTTGAGTGCCTCCCGCCAGCGGCCGCCGTGTGGGAAGCCGACGCGGTAGCGGGGCCGCGGCACCGGCGAGAGGTTGCAGACGCAGACGAGCGCACGCCCGGTGCTCGACAGCCGCGCGTAGGCGATGACGTTCGAGGCAGCGTCGTTCAGCTCGAGCCAGCGGAAGCCGGCGGGGTCGTGGTCGAGCTCCCAGAGCGCCGGCTCGGCGCAGTAGGCGCGGTTCAGATCGCGCACGAGCCGCTGCACGCCCGCGTGCTCCGGCTGTTCCAGCAGGTGCCAGTCGAGGCTGCGCTCGTGGCTCCACTCCTGCTCCTGCGCGAGCTCGCCGCCCATGAAGAGGA
>DATLQS010000025.1:0-9641 GCA_035535075.1 Solirubrobacteraceae bacterium | reverse complement strand
AGCGACGCGAGCACCGCGATCATCGACTGCGGCGTGATCAGCGCGCGGCGGGCGAGCTGCGCGTTCGAGAGGCAGGGGTTCCCGCGCAGCACCGAGAGCGTCGTGACGTCGGGGACGCTGAGCTCGCAGGACTCGAGCCGCCCGCGGAGCTCGCGCCGGATGCCCTGGCTGACGCGCCCGATGACGTAGACCAGCGACGGCTCGGCCCGCTGCCCACCCTCGCCGTGCTCGACACCGGCCACGCGGATGACGCTAGTCGTTCGCGTCGACGGACGTCCCGGCGGCGCTAGACGGTCGTCGTCACGACGTGCCGATCGGGCGGTGCGGCGCCGGCGAGGAACTCGACGACGTCGCTCGCCGACAGCGGGCGGGCGAACAGGAACCCCTGACCCTGGTCGCAGCGCTCGCGCTGCAACGCGGCCAGCTGGGCGGGCTCCTCGATGCCCTCGGCCAGAGTTTCGATGTTCAGCGTCTTGCCGAGCTGGACCAAGGTGTGGATCAGCGCGGCGGACGCCGTGGAGGAGGCGATGCCGCCGATGAACGACTGGTCGATCTTCATCGCGTCGACCGGGAACTGGCTGAGGTACGCGAGCGAGCTGTAGCCGGTGCCGAAGTCGTCGATCGCGATCCGCACCCCGAGGTGCTTGAGCTCGTCAAGGCGCCGGGCGGTCTCGCCCGGATCGCGCATCAGCGTGCTCTCGGTCACCTCGAGCGTCAGCTCACCCGGATGCAGGCCGCTGACCGCCAGCGCATCGCGGACGTCGTCGATCAGCTCGTCGCGGTCCAGCTGGCGCGCCGACACGTTGACCGACACGCCGATCGTGTGGCCGCCGGCCTGCCATCCGGCGGCCTGCCGGCAAGCCTCGCGGAGCACCCAGCGCCCGACCGGCACGATCAGCTCGGTGGCCTCGGCGATCGGGATGAACTCGGCCGGCTCGACGACTCCGCGGCTGGGGTGGCGCCAGCGGATCAGCGCCTCCACCCCGATGACGCGCTGTGACCGCAGGTCGAAGGTCGGCTGATAGAGCAGGAACAGCTCGTCACGCTCGAGCGCGCCGGCCAGGTCCGATTCGAGGGTCAGGCGGTCGCGCGCCGCGGTCTGCATGCTCGAGTCGAACACGACGTAGCGGTTGCGGCCGGCCCGCTTGGCCTCATACAGCGCGAGATCGGCGTCGCGCAGCAGCTCCTCCGCGGTGCCGCGATCGCTGAGCGCGATACCGATGCTCGCCGCGACGGTCAGCGGCCGTCCGATGTCCTCGGTCATGTCGTAGGGCGCGCGCAGCACCGCCAGCAGGCGGTCGGCGACGAGCTCCGGGCCGCCATCGAGGCCGGCGCCCTCGACGAGGACGACGAACTCGTCGCCGGCCAGTCGCGCGGCGGTGTCGCCCTCGCGGACGACGCTCGCCAGTCGCGCCGCGACCAGGCGCAGCAGCTCGTCGCCGACGGCGTGCCCGAAGCCGTCGTTGACCTGCTTGAAGCCATCGATGTCGACGTACAGGGCGGCCACCGGGAGCGAGTGGCGCCGGGCGCGGGCCAGCATCTGCTCGGCGCGATCGAGCGCCAGAATGCGGTTCGGCAGGTCGGTCAGCGCGTCGTAGAAGGCCTGATGGCGGAGCAGATCCTCGAGCGCCTTGCGCTCGCTCAGATCCCAGATGTTCAGCACGATCCCCTTGACGTCGGGATCGTCGAGCAGCGCCGTCGCGTGGACCTCGCAGGTGCGCTGGCTGCCGTCACGGTGGCGCAGCCGAAGCTCCTGGCTCGTCCGTTCGCCGGCGCTGCACAGCGCCAGCAGCAGCACCGCGTCGTCGGGCTCGAGCCAGTCGGTCAGCTTCGCACCCTCGAGCTCGTGCGGCTTGTAACCGAGCATCGGCTCGGCCGCGCCCGCCTGGTAGATGACGGTCGTGTCGGGCGCGACGACGGTGATCATGTCCGAGCCGTGCTCGACCAGGGCCTGCAGACGCCGTTCGCTGCCGCGCAGCACGCGCTGCTCGATCTCGCCGAGCATGCGCCGGCGGCGCGTGACCGCCAGTCCGCCCGCGAGCAGCAGCATCAGCGCCGCCGACGCGCCGACCACGCCGAGGGTCGCGCCCCAGGCGGTCCGATCGGCGGCCCGGATCTGCTGGTTCAGCGACGTGTTGGCCGCGGCGACGTCGGCCGTGAGCTTGTCCGTCAACGGCTGCACGTATCGGTCGTCGATCACGTTCGCGCGTTTCACCTGACGGAGGCGGATCAAGCCCATCATCTCGGTGATCCGGCGGTTGATCTCGGTGACGTCGGTCCGCAACGTGTGCGCCAGCGGCGCATGCCAGTACCGGTTCAGCCCGGTCGATGATGCCGTCAACTTGTCGCGCAGAAACGCGCTCAGCGGGTACTCCGACGGCGCCGCCTGCTGACCGCCAAGCAGCGACGTGGGCGCGTTGGTGACCGCCAGCAACGCGCCCGGGACCGCGGCGAGCGCGGTCTGCGCCTGACGCAGGACGTCCTTCTGATCGGCTCGGTCGCGAACCAGCACGACGGTCCCGACCAGGGCGCCCGCCACGGCGAGGACGAGCAGCACCGACCACAGCTCGCGCCGCAGCCGGCGGCGAGCGCCGGCCAGCGACAGTCGCTGCGTGCGGCCGGCCGTCACCGGCCCATCGGTGGGCATAGACATTGCATCGGCCCACCAGGCGACAAGCTGGAGCGTCCGTCGCCGAACATCGGCGACGGCCGGGCGCGGCGAACGCTGAACGGCGCCGCGGCGGCCGCGTCAGCGCAGCGGGATCGACTGGGCGAAGCTCCAGACCTCGTCGGGGTCGTAGGCGCGCCTGACCGCCTGCAGACGCGGAAGGTTCGTGCCGTAGTAGGCCCGCGGCCAGTCGGCGAGCGTCGGGTCGATGTAGTTCTGGTAGGCCTCGCCGTCGGTGTAGGGATCGAGCCGGGACGCCGTCTCGCGCAGCCAGTCCGCGACCGCCGCCGTGCTCGACGCGGAGGCTCCCGACCCCCACGAGCCGCTGATCTGCAGCTGGCACAGCGCGTCGCGGTGGACGAACGCGGTCGCGTCGGCCGCGACCGCGTTGATCGCGCCGCCGTAGCCGTCGAAGGCGAGACCGCCGCCGAGCTCGGGCAGCTCACGCTGAAAGGTCTCGACGGCGTCGACGATCGCGGCGACGCCGTCGCTGGGCGGAGCGGTCGAGAAGTACGCCGACTTCGCGGCGAAGGCCGCCCGCGCGAGCGTGCCCGGCGAGCCGGGCGCCGGCAGGTGGCACTGCGCCAGGGTGATCTCGGCGCAGCCCGCCTCGACGAGCATCGCCTGCAGGTAGCCGTCGGCGCGGACGTAGTTCGTCGTCGGTGCGCCATCCACGGCGCTCGCGAGCTGACCGACAAGCGTGGAGAGCGCACCGACTCCGCCCACGTAGACGCCGGTGGCGCGGGCGATCAGCCCGCCGGTGCCGGCGCTGAGCAGCAGGCAGTTGGACCACAGCTCGTCGGGCGCGTGGCCGATCCACTCCGCCCACGCGCCGAACAGCGAGGCGGCGGCGCCCCAGGGAAACTCGAGGGTGAACAGCGCGAGCGGCGGGATCGGCTCGGCGGCGAAGTCAAACGAGGTGGCGATCCCGAAATTGCGCCCGCCGCCGCCGCGGCTCGCCCAGTACAGGTCGGGGTCGCTCGCTGCGTCAGCCCTGCGCACGCTGCCGTCGGCGGTCACCACGGTCAGCGAGCGGATCGCGTCGCAGGTCAGGCCGTACTTGCGTCCGAGCACGCCGACGCCGCCGCCGAGCGCGAGCCCGGCGATGCCGACGCTCGGGCAGCTGCCGCCCGGCACCAGGACGCCCGCCGCGGCGAGCGCGCTGTAGAGGTCGACGAGGCGCGTGCCCGCCCCGACCGTGGCGGTCGAGCCGGCCACGCCGACGCCGTTCAGCCCGCCGACGTCGACGATCAGGCCCGCGCCCGTCGAGTAGCCGGCGTAGCTGTGGCCGCCGCAGCGGGGGATCGGCGCGAGCGCGTGGCGGCGCGCGAAGTCGACGAGCCGCTGCACGTCGGTGCTCGAGGTGGCGTAGCCGATCGCCGCGGGCGAGGAATCCTCGTAGCGCAGGTCGTAGACGAGCTTCGCGTCGCCGTAGGCCGCGTCGGCCGGCAGCACGAGCCTGCCGGAGAGCGAGTCGCGCAGCGCCGACCATTGCGCCGCGCTGGGCGGGCCGGTCTCGGTGCTCGTCGTCGTCGTGGTGGTGGTTGCGGCGGTGCTCGTGGCGGTGCTCGACGTCGTCGAGTCGGTGGTGCTGCTCGTGCGCGGCGAGCCGCTGCCGCAGCCGGCGAGCGCGCTCGCTCCGAGCGCGCTCAGCGCGCCACGGCGCAGAAACGCGCGCCGACTGAGGGGCGTCGGTCCTTCCACGCCGAACACCGTAGTGGTCGGCGCGGGTTGGGGAGGGGCGGCCGCCTGAGGGCCGGGGCCGCCGTCCCTCCCCGACACGTCAGCCGGTCATTGCACCGCCGGCAGCAGCACGATCTCGCCGAACACGACGCCGTTGATCGTCAGGTCGACCTCGGCGCTGAGCACGCCGGCGCCCTGGGTGAGCAGCGAGCTGTCGCACGGCGGCGGCGGGGTGTAGTTGCCGCCCCCGGAGCTGCCGCCGTTGCCGTGGCGGTCGTGGTGGCCGTGGTGGCCACCGCCGTAGCCGCCGGTCGGGCCGGTGTCGCCGGTCGTCGTGCTGGTCGTGCCCGCGCCGCCGGTCGGGCCGCTGGGGCCGCTCGGCCCGGTGTCGGACGTCGTGCCGCTGTTCCCGCTCGGGCCGGTCGCACCGCTGACGCCGCTGTCGCCGGTCGGGCCGCTCACGCCGGTCGGCCCGCTGTCGCCGGTGGCGCTGCCCCGCAGGGTCGTGTCGTAGTGCCGTCCGCCACCCGACTGCGGTGGGCGGATGCAGACGAAACGCGTCCGGTCGGTCACCGCGCCGGTGATCGAGGGGCCGGCGCCGCTCAGCGCGAGCGTCAGCTTGCCGCCGGTGTAGGAGGTCACGCTGCCGGCCTCGGTCCCGGTGGCGCCGGTGACGCGGTGGAAGCGCCCGTGGTGGTGGCCGTGACGGGCGCTGTGCGCCGGGCCGTGGTGGCGGGTGGCATACGCCACAGCCGGGATCGCCAGTGCGACGATGACGACGCCGAGGGCTGCGCGAACCGATCGTTTCATTGTGTTCCTCCCAGGACACGGGCGCTCGCCCGGCGAGATGGAGACGGCAACTCGGCGCCATGATCGAGAGCGACCCGTCGCGATGCAATGGCAAACGGCGAGACTCGACGAACGGTCAAACCGGCCCGCCGGCCCGGTCAACGAATGGTCGGTGCGCGCGCGACCGTCGCGGAGCTGCCGAGCACCCGTCCGTCGGCGCCGAGCGCCGTGACCGCCACGAAGGCGGCCGACGCGGGCGCGCGCAGCAGCGTCTCGAAGCCGCGTCGGCGCACCGAGGCCAGCGGGTGCAGGGCGTGCGGCGACGCGCCGCCCCGCAGGCGCCAGCCGGCCACCGCGGTCGCGCCGTTCCAGCTGGCGTAGACGCGCAGCGTCCCGCCCGGGCCGGGCGCCGTGGCCAGCGCCGGACGGGTCGACGGCTGCCCGCTCCAGGCGAAGCGCAGCGACCGGTAGGTCTCGGATCCGGCCGGCGTGTGGGCCTCGAACAGCTGGCGTCCGTGCGCGCTGACCTCGGAGGACTCGTTGATGTTGCCCCAGCCGATCCACCAGTTGCCGTCGGGCAGGCGCTGCAGGTCGCCCTGGGTCTGGGCGAAGATCGGCGTCGCGATGGCGACGGTCGCGACGAGCTTCGCGGTGGCGCTGCCGCGGTCGATCGCGATCACCGCGCCGCGCGAGTGGGGCTCGTCCGACGGCGGCCCGCCGTTGTCGAACACGCTGAAGAGATCGGCGCCGAGCGATCGCGCGTCGTGCTGCCACGCGGTCGGGGTGCCGGGCCCCATCGTGAAGCTCGGTTCGCGCCCGCCGGCGCGCCAGACGATCTGGCCGGTCGCGGAGTCGATGTCGTAGACGGCCCAGGTCGCGCGCGAGGAGATCAGCAGGCTGCCATCGGCCTCGAGGGCGATCGAGTTCAGGTGAAACCAGTCGTAGGGCCAGGCCACGCTCGCCCCGGCGACCGGCATGTAGGAGTCGCTCAGCCGGACGTGCTCGAGCGGGTCCCACTCGTACATCACCAGCCCGGTCCGGATGTCGATCTCCTGGAGCACGGTGTCGTAGACCGCGGCGCGGGCGCGGCCGCCGTCGCCGGCGAGGTCGCAGTAGAGCGGCTTCCAGGCGGTGATCAGGGCCGCCCCGCGAGGGGTGATCTGCAGCTCGTGGAGGTCCTCGGTGAGGCCGTCGCCGGCGTGCACCGTCGCCACCGGCCGGTAGGCGCTCGAGTAGATCTCGCCCTCGCCGAGCCCGAACCCGTGGTTGCTGATCGTGCCCTGCCACCACGTCAGCACCGGGCGACCGCGGTAGCGCTGGACCCGGAGGTTGGTGGCGAAGGTGTCCGCGGCGAGCGGCTTGAACCAGACGAGCTGCCCGCTCGGGTCGACGATCATCGGGCCCATCGCCCCGGGACCCGGGTAGGTCGCGAGGAAGATGTCGCCGTCGCGCGCCGCCGCGGCGGAGGCCTTGGTCACGGTGAGCACCGCGGGCTTCAGGCCCGGCGCCGAGCGGAAGTGCCAGACGGTCCCCGGCCTGCCGGCCGGCGTGCCCGATTCCGGCAGCCGCGCGATCGGATCCGGATCGCCGATCGTGAAGCTGTAGGCGAAGGGGTGGGCGGCCGCGCCGGAGGTCCAGGTGCCGGAGACCTCGACGACCTCACCGACCGTGAACGGCCTGCTCGGCAGGAAGCTCGCCCCGTCGCCCTGGGAGTAGGCCTCCAGGCGCCCGGCGTGGAGCCCGCTGGCGCTGCCGCGCACGACGAGGCCCGACAGCTGCCTGGCCGGCGCGCCGAGGAAGCTGAGCTGCGTGGCCGGCATCGCGTCGCGCGCGCCGGGCGCCGGCGTCACGAGCAGCGGCGTGGCGGGCAGCTGCGCACTCGCGTCGAGGGCCGCCGGAACGCAGACCGGGCCGCTCGCCGGGCCGCCGGCGCTCACGCTCGCCGCTCCGGCGGCGAGGGCGGCGAGGGCCGCGCCCACGCCGCACAGGACCAGCAGCGTCGCAGCGCGGCGCCCGGCGCTCAACGCGGAGCGGACACCGAGGCGAGCGCCGCGGTCAAGGCGTCGGTGGTGGTGTAGCGGCCGAGCTCCGCGTCGGGGCTGAGCAGCAGCCGGTGGGGCAGCACGTAGGGAGCGGCCCGGGCGACGTCGTCGGGGGTGACGTAGTCACGGCCGGCGTAGCGCGCGACGACCCGCGCGACCGCCTGGAGGTGGACCGTGGCCCGCGGGCTCGCTCCGAGCAGGATGCTCGGCAGCTCGCGCGTCTGGCGGACCAGCGCGACGATGTAGGCGGCGACCTCGGAGGAGACGGTGGTCGCCCCGACCAGCTGGGCGGCCTGCTCGAGCTCGCCGTCGGCGACCACGGCACGGACGTCGTCGAGCGCGAGGTCGCGCAGGCCGGAGCGGGGCAGCGCGAGCAGTTCCAGCTCGTGCTCCTCGCTCGGGTAGCCGATCTCGATCCGCATCAGGAAGCGGTCGAGCTGGGTCGGCGGCAGCGGATAGGTGCCCTCGAACTCCAGCGGGCTCTGCGTGGCGGTGACGAGGAACGGGCGCGGCAGCGGGTGCGAGACGCCGCCGACCGACGTCTGTCCCTCCTGCATCGCCTCGAGCAGGGCCGCCTGCGTCTTGGGCGGGGTGCGGTTGATCTCGTCGGCCAGCAGCACGTTGGCGAACACCGGGCCGGGCTGGAACTCGGGCTTGCCGTTGCGGAAGGCCAATGTCCCGGTCAGATCCGCCGGCAGCATGTCGGGCGTGAACTGGACGCGGCGGAAGTCGCCGCCGACGGCGCGCGCGAAGGCGGAGGCGGTGAGCGTCTTGGCGACGCCGGGCGGACCGTGGAGCAGCACGTGCCCGCCGAGGATCAACGCGCCGAGCAGCACGTCGACGACCTCGCCGGAGTCGACGACGACGCGTGCGACCTCGGCGGCGACGCGCTCGCGCAGTTCGTTCATCCACGTAGTGTCCCTCACGCCGGCCGTTTCGCGCAGCCGCTGCCGGCGTGCGCGGCGATCGGCCTACGGCGGCGACGAGGTTCTCGGCGCCGACACGCTCGAGCTCGCCGGCAGCATGTCGGGCGTGAACTGGACGCGGCGAAGACCTCGTCGAAGGCCATCGCCCATTCGGTTGAGCTCATCGGCACATTCTCGGCGACCGCGCACGACCGTGTCGGTCCATCAGGGACAAGATGTCGGGCCTGCGATTGTCCGCCGCGGAGCGGCCGGGCACGCGCCGGGGGTGGTCGAGGGCGCCGCGGGCGTGCTCAGCTCAGCAGCTCGTAGGCGGGCATCGTCAGGAACTCGACGAACTGCTCGCCGGTGGCGACGCGGTCGAAGAGCTCGCGGGCCTGCTGGTAGCCGTCGCCGAGCTTCGCCATCTCCTCGTCGGTGATCCGGGCCACGTCCTCGTGGCTGAAGCGGCCGTGCTCGAGCCACTGCCAGACCTGGGCGCGCGAGATCTCGCTGGTCGCGGCGTCCTCCATCAGGTTGAAGATCGCCACCGCTCCGTTGCCGTCGAGCCACGCGGCGATGTACTGGATGCCGACCGAGATGTCGTTGCGCAGGCCGGCCTCGGTGACCTCGCCGGGCGTCGCGGCGACGTCGAGCAGCGCCGCCGCGTCGGGCACGACGTCCTCGCGCATGACGGCGAGCTGGTTGGGGCTGGCGCCGAGCACGCGGTCGAAGACCTCGAGCGCGACGGGAACGAGATCCGGGTGGGCGACCCAGGTGCCGTCGTAGCCCTGGGAGGCCTCGCGCTCCTTGTCCTCGCGGACCTTCTCGAGCGCGACGGCGTTGACCTCCGGGTCGCGGCGCGAGGGGATGAACGCCGCCATGCCGCCGATCGCGTGGGCGCCGCGGCGGTGGCAGGTGCGCACCAGGAGCTCGGCGTAGGCCCGCATGAAGGGCACGCCCATGCCGACGGCGGCGCGGTCGGGCAGCACGAACTCGGGGCGGTGGCCGAGCTTCTTGATCACGCTGAACAGGTAGTCCCAGCGGCCCGCATTCAGCCCGGTGGCGTGCGGTCCCAGCTCGTGGAGGATCTCGTCCATCTCGAAGGCGGCGAGGATCGTCTCGATCAGGACCGTCGCGCGGATCGTGCCGCGCGCGAGCCCGAGCTCGTCCTGGGCGCGCTCGAAGACGCGGTTCCAGAGCCGCGCCTCGAGATGCGACTCGAGCTTCGGCAGGTACAGGTAGGGCCCGGACCCGATCGCGCGCAGCGCCGCATGGTTGCGGAACAGGTACAGGCCGAAGTCGAACAGCGAGCCGGAGATCGGCGCGCCGTCGACCTCGAAATGGCGCTCGACGAGATGCCAGCCACGCGGGCGCACCAGCAGCGTCGCGACCTGCTCCCCGAGCGCGTACTCCTTCTCCGGCGTGCTCAGGCTGATCGTGCGCGCGATCGCGTCGGAGAGGTTGCGCTGCCCCTCGATCATGTTCTCCCAGGTCGGCGAGTTCGAGTCCTCGAAATCGGACATGAACACGCGCGCACCTGAGTTGAGCGCGTTG